>DATAXU010000196.1:0-14878 GCA_036272955.1 Verrucomicrobiia bacterium | reverse complement strand
TTCGCTGCGTCGTTTTGCAAACCGGGATGGTTCCCACCAACGTCTTCGCGTCCATGTCCAACACAGAAACAGTCCCCGGCCCAACGTTCGCCGTATATCCTCGGTGTCCGTCGTGGCTGATGACCAGCATGTGCGATTCCGGGGAACCTGTCGGTATCTGCGCCACTATTTTTAAAGTGTTTGGGTCGATTTCCGTGATGCAATGCTCCAGTTCCGTGGTGATATACAGCATCCCATTCTTCGGCCCGATCACCGCGCAATGCGGACGCACGCCTTTGCCGAAATCGACCGTCCCGACGATTTGCCGCGACGCCACATCGATGACTCGCATCAAACTCCCGTCGGTGCCCGGTTTGCCCACGCCGGCATTGCCGTAAATGGGAACGAACGCCCGCTTGCCGTCCGGCGACGCCACAAGCTCATGCCCCGTCACGCCGTCTTCCTTGACCGTCGCCAGTTGCTCGCCCGCCACGGGATCAATAATGCCCATCGTCTGTTCTCCCTTGTTGGCAACCAGCAGCAACCCTTCCGCGCGCGCGTGACTCACGATACCTGTCAGACCCAGGGCGGCAGCAGCGGCAAAAAACCGTAAAATTGGATTTATCATGACGCCAAGGCTACGCCGCCGCCCCCGCCAACGTCAACTCGGTCTGCAACACCGTCGTGCCATCGACGCTCGCCGTGGCGCTGGCCTGCACGAGGTTTCCCATTCGCGCCAGCACCGTCGCGGTGAGCCGGATGGTCTGGCCGGGCTGGGCGGTCCCGGTGATCTTCGCGTTGCGAATCGCCGTCAACTTCAAGTCCCGCATCGGCGCAATGGCCGGGTCGCTTTGCGCCACACACCCCGCCAATTGCGCCGCCGCTTCAACCAGCAACACCCCCGGAAAAATCGGATTGCCCGGAAAATGCCCGCGCAGAAACGGTTCGTCGCCACGCACCCTATATTCCCCCACCCCGCTTTTTCCCGGCGCCAGTTCCGTCACCGCGTCCAAAAACCGGAATTCCGCCCCATGCGGCAGCCGCGAAAGCGCCGCGTTCATTTCGGCCCGCTCTCAAGCGGGTGAATGATTTTGTATTCCGGCCCCAGCTTCGGATGAAACAGGGCGCTGTCGATCTCCGGATTTTTCTCCTGGTTTGTAAATTCATTTCTCAAGCGCGAGCCATCCACAAAAACCATCGTCGTCGCCAGCAGCGCAAGGTCCGGCGTCCGAACGTCAATATCCACTTCCGGCATGTATTTTTGCACCAGCGTCGATTTGGGCTGGATGATCATTCGCTGTCCGCCCGGAATGGGCGTCACGTCCTTGACGAGAAATTGCTCCTCGAATTGGGCGCGGCTCCGGGGAAATCCGGTGTCCAGCAAACCCAACAAATCCTTCCACGGCCCTGTGCGCAATCCCGCCAGCGAATACTCCTCCGCGCGTTTCAATTTGGGAAATATCACCAGCAATTCGTCATTCTCCATCACCGCGATGCTCGGCGCGGGCTTCATCACTTCCCACCGAATCTTGTGTGGCGCCACGAACCAGATTTTGCCCGTCGCCACCAGCGGCTGTGTCAGCGCCTTCAATTCCCGGATTTGTTTAAAATCCGCCTTCCAGGCGTGCGCGCTCGCTTGCGACGCAATCCAGTCGTTCACCAATTTGTCATTAGGCGCGCCCGCCGCGGCGAATGCCGTCAAGATCGGAAGTGTCCAGTATAATAGTTTTTTCATACGTTTTTGCCGGGGGCCAGATCGGGATGAAATGGTACCACTGGTCGGCGTATCGCCGCACATAGGGTTCGAACGCGCTCATTATCCGTTGCGTCAGTCGCTCGCGCGCCTGGCGGTTGCCCAATTCTTCGCGTTCGTAGGCAATCGGCGCCAGCAGTTCAATGCGGTATCCGTCCGCGACGTGAGGCAAAAACACAGGCACGATCAGACACCCAGAGGCCCGGGCCAGGTCCGCTATCGCCACCGCCGCGTGGAAGGGCTGCCCAAAAAAATCCACCGTCACTCGCGATGATTCCGTTGGCCGGTCCGGCAGGATCGCCATCACCGCCCCGTCTTGCAGCAGTTTGATGATCGGCACAAAACCAAACGGATCGTCTCCAACAACGATCGTTTCGATCCCGTTTCGCGCCCGCGCTTCGGCCCTTGTTTCCGTAAGACCCGCCGCCGGTTCGCTCAAGGTGACCACGTGCAATTTAATGCCGCGCCCCGCCAGCGCGTAACCGCCCACTTCCCAATTGCCCAGGTGCGGCGTCACCAATAAAACACCCTGCTTGCGCCGGTGCGCTTCCAGCAACGTCTCCGCGCCGATGAATTCGGTGATGAGCGGCGCCGCGGGCAGTCCCGCTTCGCAACTCCACAAATCCACCAGCTTATGCCCAAAATTTTGGAACAGTCGCAGGCAGGCTTTTTCCGCCTCCGCCCGGTCGTTCAACACCGGCATCAGGTTTCCAATCACCGCCTCCCGCCGCTCGTCGTGCGTCCGACAGTAACTGACCGAAAGCAATTTAGCGGCCCGATAGAGCAGTCCGCGCGGGATCACCCGCGCCATCATCAAACCGAGTTTCCACGAAATCGCGCTGTACATTTTTGGTGGAACGGTCGGCGCAACGTCCGCGTATTCGCCGCCCGGCGCCCAGAACGGCAGCAGGAAAATGCTGATGAACCCGGTCGCCAGGATTCCCACCGCGCAAACCCGCCCAAGCCCCGCCAGCCCTTCGTTGCTCGCCCAGGAGAGCGATCCAAACCCAACCGCCGCCGTCGCGCAACTCAGCACGAGCGCGACGCCGATTTCATGGTGCGCGGCGCTCAGGTTGCCGCGATGACGCCGCAACGCCAGTTGCATCAAAATCGTGTAATCGACGCCCGCGCCCAGAAGCAGCGGGAGCGCCATGACGTTGAACAAATTCCATGACCATCCCATGAATTGCATGAACGCGCACAGCCACAGCGCGCTCAACCCCAGTGCGCAAAAGCTCAACGCCACGGGCGCCCAGCGTCCCAGCGCCAGCCGAAGCGCCACCACTAGCAGCGCCAAAAGACCGGCCGCCATCCACGCCAGTCTCATCCCGATCACGTGCAACAATTCCCCCGCCAGCGGCTGCCATCCAGCAAGCCACGTTTCGTCCGTCGGAATTTGCCGCTCCAGCGCCGCCGCGGCGCTCGCTGATTCTCCTTTGTTGGGATAGACTGGCCCCATCGCCAGAAAGCCGTTCGTGCTGTGGGCAACGGCTCGTTGCAGGATCCAGCGGCTCATGTCGTTGCTCGGCCAAAAAATGCCCTTCGATTCCGCCGCTTCGTGCCAGCTCTCCAAAAGGGAATCCGCCAGGACAAGGGCATTGGAGGCAAACCCGTTCGTCAACGCCGCCTCGCGCAACGCCGTTCGCCGCTGCCACAATTCCTCCGCAGTCGAGCGGTTGGCCGCCTGCGCCTCGGGCTGCGGCCATAAGAGGAGCGGCAACATGAACGAGGCGATTTCCTTGTGCGCGACCGCGTTGGTCAATGACGCGTCCGTGGCGATCAACCGCCGCCGGACATCCTCCACCGTCTTTCCGCGCACTACGGCGATGTAGGGTTCGTCGGCCTGGCCCAGTTCGCGTTCCATTTCCTTCATCGCGATGTAGGGTTGGCTGTTGAGCGGCTGCATCGCGTCCGCCGTGTAATCAATGACCGGACGCCTCCATGCCCAGCCCGAGATGACAAAAACAATCACAAACACGGTGCTCCCCACATTGAATGCCTTCGTCCGCGTGAACGCCGGCAGGCGCGGGATTCTGCGCCGGGTTTCGGAAAATTTGAAGGCCATCGGAAAGAAAATCAAAATGAGCATCGCCCCAAACACCAACCCAAGCGCCGCAAGCGTTCCCAGTTGTGACAATCCCGGAAAGCCGCTGATCCACAACAGGAGGAACGCCCCCGCCGTCGTCGCCGCCGACCACATTATCCCTCCGGCTATTTTGCGCCGCGCCAAAGCTGCATCCGTGTCTCGGTTGGCCAGCGAGGACTGGTAGAGCACCAGCGCGTAATCCGCAGTGATGCCGAGCAAAATTCCCGCAAAACCCAGGCTCACCACGTTAAGCGTGCCTAGCGTCAACCCTCCCAGCGCCAGAGCGACTCCAACGATTAGAGTCAACAGGACGACGATCATGATCAGCGGACGCCAATTCCGATACGCAATCCAAAACAACAGCACGATGAATATCAGCGTGCCCAGCACCGAGGAGGTCAGGTCATGCCGCATCCCGGCGGCGATCTCGGCCGCAAACGCCGGCGGTCCGGTGAAGCCAAGGTGCGCTCCGGCGAATTTTGGATTGCTTGCCTTCCAGTCGTGGACGATCTGCTGCATCGAACCGACCCACTGGATGCTCTCCTTATAACTGGCCAGCGCGGGGCGGGCCTGGACGAAGAGGACGTGATATGTCCCGTCCGCCGATGCAAACCAATTCTGGTCGCGGATCGACTGCGGAACCTGCGCCATCGTGCTTTCCGGCAGCGACGTCAGCCCGTAAGGATCGTACGCCAGCCTCGCAAGGTCGGCCGGAGAAAAGGATGTCGCCAGCGTTTCCTTCGTAGCCTCAAGGACGTTGGTCAAATTGGTCACCGCCAGCCGGTCCGCCAGGGCCCGAAATTCTGCGGGAGACTGGTTGAACCACATGTACGCCAGCAATTCGGCGGATTGCGTCGGGTCTTCCATCCATGCCGCGCGCCAGCGGACGGTTTCCACCATATTGCTGTGCGCGCGAAGCGCCCCCGCCAGCGATTCCGCAGCCGCATCCGCCGTCGGCGCATCCGGCAGGCGCACGGTTACGATGAGTTCCCGGTTGTTGGAGAAATTGTCCTGGTAGAGTTTGAGGCCTTCGACGACTTTCAGCCGGCCGGGGAGCAGGTCGAGGATTTGTGCGCCAAAATGCAGACGAAAACAGCCCGCTACGATTGCGAGGAGCAAAAGGGCGATAAACCAGCGGCGGGCGGTTCTCATTGGGCGCTCAAATATCCGTGCAGCGTCTCACTGCCGTGCCGGCTGTTGATTTCCCACTCATCGAGGTTTCCCTTTTCGACCCATGACCTGCGCGGCGGCACGCCTTCGACCAGCCCCGGAAGTTCAAACCACGCAAAATGGCTCGGCAGCGGATAATGCCCCGCGTAAACACGGTTGCCCGCCGGAAAGTCAATTTCCCAATGCTGTCCGTCCAGCCGCGCCGTGGCGAAGGTGATCGTTTTGGTGAATTGCACGATGGCTCGCTTGCCATTGACGGCGACCATGACGTCTCCCGTTAGTTCGGGAATGTTCTTTCGTGGTTTCCACACCGCCTGCCCGTTCCATACCTTCCAGCCCGGCGCGGAAAGATTGTCGGGCGGCCATGGGTAGGGCTTGTGACTGTAACACCCGCACAAACAAACCAAAATCAATGGCCACAAACAAAAACGATGCCGCATAAAATTCCCCCTATGACGGAAAGTGGATCCGCGGCAGGAATGGCCGCTTGCTCTGCAATTTGATCAGCAGGAAAAACAGGCGCATCCGCCACTGCAATCGCCAATCCCCCCGAAGTTCCCCCGCCAGCGCCGCATTGACCGCCGCCGGGAGATTCCATTTTTCCCGTGGCTCCATGAAGACCTCCATGAATGGCGTGGTATAGAACCCCTCGATCATTTCCCAATAGAATTTCAACGCCCTGAAAAAATGCTTCTCGTATCGCTTCAACGAACGGTCGCCCCCGCCGTTGTTCATCGACTCAAGAATCGCCTCCGCCCCCAATTTTCCCGAAAGCATCGCCATATAGACTCCCGACGAAAAAATCGGGTCGAGGAAACCCGCCGCGTCGCCCACCCGTACCGTTCGCCCTTCCGTCAGCCGGCTGTTGTGGTAGGAAAAATCGGCCGTCGTTTGCAGCGGATCGGCCGGGCGCGCCTTCTTCATGCGCCGGGTCGCGGGAGGACTGGAGTCGATTACTTGCTGAAACAATTCATCCGGCGTCCCCTTCCACCGTGCATAGTCGTCCTTGTCCAAAACGCACCCCACACTCGTTTTGACCGGTGAAATAGGGATGAACCAAAACCATTTGTTGGAAAGCCGCGTAATAATCGTGTCGCCTCGCCGTTCCCCCGGGTCCAGTTCGACATCGTAAAAATGCCCATAAAGGGCCAGTTTCTTCAGCCCGGGATGCATCACCCGCAGTCCCTGTTGATTGCCGGTCAAATTCCCCCGCCCGCTCGCATCCACCAGGAAACTGCCCGTAAAAGTCGCGCTTTGCCCCGTCGGCCCCACCGCTTGGATCGTAGCTCCGCTCTGCGTGGATTCCACGCGGCAAACCGTCCATCCCTCCCGGGCATCGACCCCCATGGTCCGGCAGTTTTTGAGCAAAATATGGTCGAAAATCGAGCGCTCAACCTGAAAGGAAACGGTCTCCCTGGTGAATTTCCCATTTCGGAAGACAAACCCCACGCATTTGGAGCCGTCGCCCAGTTCAAATTGCGCCCCAAACTTCTTGGGAAAACCCGCCGCCTCCAAAGCTGGCACCACCCCCAACTCATTGAAAATACGCATGTTATAGGGCAACAGCGATTCCCCGACGTGGAAACGTGGAAAGACCTCCTTTTCCAACAGAAGGGTCTTCTTCCCGGCGCGGGCAAGATAAGCCGCGGCGGTGCTTCCGCCGGGGCCGCCGCCAATGACAAGCGCGTCGTAGTTTTCGTGGTTCATGAACCCGTGGCAAAAAAGCCTACCCCGCGCGTCTTTTAATGTCGAGTAGGGCGATTTCCCACCGTTTCGCGCAGGGAGTATTGCCGAATATTGCCGAACGTTTCAGTCACCGGCTCCCCAACGAACTGGTCTCCAAAAACCGCAAAAAAGTATGCCGCCCTTGCATCACCTCATCATGCGGCAAATCGCTGTACAGAAAGACAAGGTGGTTCCCCGCCAAATCCCCCCTCGTGGCCTCCTTCTCATTCCCGCTGAAAAACGAAACCCCATTCCCGGTAAGCGCCGTCATCAAAGCCTCCGTCTCCTCCTTCGTCCCGCCATGCTCCGTGTAGAGATCAATGAACCGTCCCGGATGATGGTCAAACCAAAGGACGAACCGCTCCGTCTTCGCGTAGAGCGCGTCAAACAACCAAACCTCCCGCACGTTCGCGGTCATCCCTCCGCGCGCCAGAATCGCGGAAATCACCTCGTAGCCGCCGCTGTGTCCCGAAAGAATAATCCGCCCCGCTTCGCCCTTGTCAATAACACCATCCGCGCGCAACGTTTCGAGCGCTTCGTCGATGAACCGTTTAAAACCATCCGGATCCTCCAGCTTCCCGCCGAACGAATCAGACGCGTTGAGCGGCCCCTGCGGGACGATCAGAATCGCGTTCTTTCCCGACGCGGCGAATTGCTCCGGCAATTGGTATTTCCTCAGCGCATTGGTGACGTTGTTCCCCCACCCATGAAAATGGACCACGAAATCGATCTTCCGATGCGGGCGAAAATTTTTCGGAATGAAGATCGCCACCGTGCTGTCCTGGTAATGTTCCGCCGCGGAAAAAAACTTGTCGTTGTAATGATGCCCCTCCGCCCGCATCGGATGCGGAAATGGAGCCGTCGCAAAATTGGAGATAATCAGACGCCCCAGCGGCGCATAGTCCTGGACGGGATCGGCGGCGGCGAAATGCGCGACGCTCAAAAGGACGATTAAGAGCGGCCAGTTTTTCAATTGATGAAAATTGCTTCGTTGGACTGAAGCAGCGCGTGAGCATATTTGACCCATGAACCAATCGGGCGCAATTGTCCCGGCCCCAAACTGGCCATGGTCATCGCCGGGCCTTTCGCGCCTTTGCCTCCTTTTTTCCCATTCCGGCGCCCGGCTCGTTGCTCTTTCATTTCGTCGCGGCTGGCATCACTGATCTGGTCCGGAGCCGGCGACTCATCGATAAAATCAAGTCCCAGTTTGATTTCGACATCGTTAGGCTCGCGCTCAAAAACGCGTTCGTACAGGAACTTGATTTTGCCCTCGTCGCCGCTCTGGTCCCGGAACGCCGCCTGATTGACAAGGCGCCTCGCCAATTCAACGACCAACGGATTGTTCATCATGAAAAGCGCCTGCTGCGGCACGGTGGTGTCATAGCGCTGTCCGGTGGTGATGTCCGGATTTGCAAAATCGAATTGACTGTAAACTTCCGGCAGGTTGCGGCGGTCCACAAACCCATAGAGGGTACGGCGATGTGAAAAACCGCCTTCTCCAAGTTCGAGCCGCACGGGGCGGCCGCCGACAGTGAGGTCCAATTGCCCGCCGATGGCGAGAATGGAGTCCCGAATTTCCTCAAATTCCAACCGCTGAATGTTAGCCCGCCAGAGCAGGCGGTTCTGCGGATCGATCTGGGCGTAACGAGGATTGTTCGCGCTGCTTTCCTGGTAGGTGTTGGAAAGCATGATCACCCGGTGCAGTTTTTTGATGGACCAGCCCTCCCGCATGAATTGGAGGGCCAAATAATCCAGCAATTCAGGATGGCTCGGCGGATCGGATTGATTTCCAAAATCGTCAGGTGTGAGGACGATCCCCTGCCCAAAATGATGGAGCCAGACGCGGTTGACCAAAACGCGGGCCGTCAGAGGATTTGCCGGGTTGACAATGGCCTCCGCCAATTCCAGACGCCCGCTGCCGTAGCGGAACGGCGCGCGGTTTGGACCGGAGAGGATTTCCAAAAAGCGGCGCGGAGCGATGTCCCCTTTGTTTTCCGCCTCACCTCGAACAAAGACCGGGGAATCATGCGGCCGGGTCGTGTCATACAAAACTGTGGCGCAGGGCGGCGAGCCTGGGTCGTTCAATTCCAATTGGGCGATTTCGCGACGCAGTTGGTTGGCGTCTTTGCGGAGGTCCTTTTTGGTGTCGGTGCGGCCTCTGCGTATTCTCAACTCCGCTTCGGTCCGGTTCAGGGACTCGTCGAAGGCGTTGAGTTTTTGGATGAACTCAGCATAAGCCGGCGTCGGTTTGACCGGGCCCAACATGGGTTCCTGCGCCGGTTCCGCGCAACTATCGAATATCCCGCGCAACGAGTAGTAATCCTTGGTGGGTATCGGATCAAACTTGTGGTCATGGCAGCGAGCGCAGGTGACAGTGAGGCCGAGGAAGCCTTTGCAAACGACATCGATGCGGTCGTTGATGATGTCGTTTTTGTTGTCGTTGAAACGAGGGCCGAGAGTCAGGAAACCGAGCGCGGCCAACTGGCTGGAATCTTTTCCGGCGGGCAATTTGTCGGCGGCCAATTGTTCCGTGACAAACCGGTTGTAGGGCTTGTCGTCATTGAATGACTTCACCACGTAATCACGATAAGTCCACGCATACGGGAAAAGCGGCTCATCCTGGTTTTGTTTGATGTCGCCTTTCGTATCCGCATAACGGGCGGTGTCCAGCCAGATGCGACCCCATCGTTCGCCGTATTGCGGGGAAGCGAGAAGACGGTCCACGACTTTGGCGAAGGCGTCGGACGAGTGGTCCTCAACAAATGCCTGAACCTCCTCGGGCGTGGGCGGAAGGCCGGTCAAATCATAAGTCGCGCGGCGGATGAGAGTCCGTTTATCGGCGGGCGGGCTGGGCTTCATGCCGTTCTCCTGCAACTTGGCGAGAACGAAGGCGTCAATGGGATTGGCCACCCAATTGGTATCCGAGACCTCTGGAATTGCGATTCTTTTGATCGGTTGAAAAGCCCAATGCTGGCGCCGGTTCTTTCCCCAATTCTGCGCCATCGCGCCGGCGGAACGAGGATCGGGCGCGCCCATCTTCACCCATGCCACCAGGTCCGCGATCTGGTCGTCGCGGAGCTTCTTATCGTGGGGCGGCATTTGCAGGTCGGTGTCGGTGTAACGGATGGCTTTGATCAGCAAGCTTTTATCGGGGTCGCCCGGAACAATCGCGGGGCCGTTTTCGCCGCCTTTGAGGAGGCTTTCGCGAAATTCCACGGACAAATTGCCCTTGAGCTTCTCGGCTTTGGAGCTGTGGCATTTGTAACAGTTATTGACAAGAATGGGCCGGATTTTGCTCTCGAAAAAGTCGCTGTCGCTTTGGGAAAGGGCCGCGCGGCACAAAGACGGAGCGAACAAAGCAATTGCAAACGCCAATGCGAGCGGCACCGGCCCGGCCTTGCCGGGGATGATGGGGAGTCGCTTCATGGCGGTTTAAGCCATCACGCCTTTGACGACGTTTCCGGAAACATCGGTCAGGCGGAAATCCCGGCCGTTGTAACGGTAGGTCAACTTGGTGTGATCGAAACCGAGCAGTCTCAAAATAGTGGCGTGGAGATCGTGAATATGGACGGGGTTATCGACGGCGGCCATTCCGAATTCATCGGTAGAACCGTAAACAGTGCCGCCCTTGACGCCGCCGCCAGCCATCCAGAGGCTGAAACCTTTGGCGTTGTGATCACGACCGGGTTTGGCTTCGCCGTTGCGGTCTTTGGTTGGCGTGCGCCCAAATTCGCCGCCCCAAATGACCAAAGTGCTGTCGAGCAAACCGCGCTGTTTCATATCGCTGAGGAAGGCGGCAACCGGCTGATCGATCTCGCGGGCACTGGCGGGCAAACGGGTTGCGATGTCCTGATGATGGTCCCAACCACCCGCCCAAACCTGGACGAAACGGACGCCGCGCTCGAGAAGGCGTCGCGCGATGAGCATCTGGCGGCCCTGCGCCGACCTGCCGTAGAGGTCGTGCATGGTCTCGGGTTCTTTGGCGAGGCTGAAAGCGTCGGAGGCGGCGGCCTGCATTTTGAAGGCAATTTCGTAAGCTTCGATGCGGGCTTCCAGTTGGGCGTCTTTTTGGAGGTCCTGAGCGTGAAGTTCATTGAGCTGCTGGATCAAATCCAATTGGCGCCGCTGTTCACTAGTGGAGACGTAGGGGCTGCTGATGTTCTCGATCATCTTATTAACGTCGCCCGCCGAGGTATTGATGCTCGTGCCCTGATAGACGCCTGGCAAAAACGCGGCGCCCCAGTTTTGGGTTCCGCCGGGAGGCAATCCGCCGCCGCTGTGCAACGAGATGAAGCCGGGCATGTTTTGATTTTCTGTGCCCAACCCGTAAAGGGACCACGAGCCGACGCACGGCTTGGGAATCTGCCGTGAACCGGTGTTCATCATCACGGTGGCAATTTCGTGCGCAGGAATGTCGGTGTACATCGAGCGGATGACCGCCATATCATCGACGTGTTCGGCCAGTTTGGGAAAGACTTCGCTGACTTCGATGCCTGACCGGCCGGCGCGATGAAATTTAAACGGAGACGCCATCGCGACGCCGCGTCCGCCGACGGATTGGCCATCGTAGGTGGCGAGGGAAGGCTTGGGGTCCCAAGTATCGACCTGGGAGGGGGCGCCTTGAGCGAAAATGTGGATCACACGCTTGGCTTTGGCGGGAAGAGGAGGCAGCTTTGCCGCCAGCGGAGAGAGGTTGGAGTCGGCATCGGCGGCGAAAAGGGAATCTTGCCGAAGCAGCGACGCCAAACCCAAGGCGCCGAAACCCATACCGAGACGTGATAAGAATTGGCGGCGCGTGAAGTAGGGCGTCCGCACGCAGTTATTGCAGAGATCGAACATAAGTAACCGGGTTAAGGGTTTACACTCAAACTTTAGTCTCCAATTTAGTTTATATAAGGCATTTAGGCAATTAAAATGACGCCGCAGAAGCGGGGAAGGTTACGGAGAAAAGAGAAGAAAGCGGCAGGACGCCGTTACCTGGAAAACTCAGGGAAAAAGGCGTTGTGCTTCTTTTGTTCGCCGACGGTCGTGAGTGGGCCGTGGCCGGGGCAAATGATGGTGTCGTCCGGCAGGCTGAAAATCTCTTTTCGATTGGTACGCAGGGCTTCCTCGTAGGAAACCATGCCGCCACCCATCGATGCGGCAAACAATGCGTCGCCGACCACCGCGAGGCGCCGGGCAAGGCCGGTTACTACGTACGTGATTCCGCCGCGGGCGTGACCGCTGGTTTGGCGGGTTTCGATTTTCAGGCCGCCAACGTGGAAAACTTTCCCCGGCGCGAATGTCTGGGGGCCATGGAACTTTTCGTTTTCGCCGACGTAGGCCGGCGCCTTGGTCGTGCTCTCGAGGCATTGGAGGTCGGCAATGTGATCACCATGGCTGTGAGTGATGAAAATGGATTCGATCTTCAGTTGGCGTCCCTGCGCAAGACCCAACATGCCGGCGACCGTTGCGCCAGTATCGAACGCCGCGGCGAGCTTGGTTTTTGGGTCAAAGACCAAATAAGAATTAACGGTCATGTCGTGGTAAGGCGTATTAAAAGCCGCCAGACCATCGAGTTCCACAGGTTGGGGATACCATGACTTATTGCCCAATTCGATCAGCGCGCCGGCTCCCAGATTGAGCGGGCCGGCGACTTTCCGGGCTGTGTCCGCATCAAATCCGCCGCCTTTGAAATGACCCAGTTCAGTCATTGGAATGCCCGCGCGGCGGGCTAGCTCGGTATCGCTAAGGCTGAGGCCGCGTTGCGCCTTTCCGACTACATCGGCGTAATTATCCTCCAACGGTATCTGTTCCATTTGCTTTATATAAAGATGGTTTGTTCGCGTGCCGGACCCACGGACACGATGGCTAATCGCGCGCTGGTCAAATCCGCCAGCGCCCGAAGATAAGTGCGCGCGCGGCCGGGCAAATCCTTCCAACTCTTACAGCGGTGCGTCGGGGTCATCCAGCCGGGGAAGTCCGCGTAGATCGGCTCGCACTTCGACAGCAACTCGATGTCCGCGGGGACGTAATCCAATTGCGCCAGTCCGGCGCGATACCCGATGCAAACGCGAATCGTTTCGACGGTGTCCAGGCCATCGAGGTTCGTCACGGCCAATTCGTCGATTCCGTTGATGATCGCCGCGTAGCGAGTGGCGACGGCATCGAACCAACCGCAGCGGCGCGGGCGTCCGGTGGTCGCTCCGAATTCGCGGCCCATCGCGTGAAGCATGTCGGCGATCTCGGCGCTCTCGGTGGGCAACGGTCCTTCGCCGACGCGGGTGATATACGCCTTCATCACCCCCACCACGCGATCCATCCTGTGAGGAGCGACGCCGGAACCGGTGCATGCCCCGCCTGCGGTGGTGTTGGAGGATGTGACGAAGGGGTACGTGCCGTGGTCGATGTCCAGAAACGTTCCTTGCGCGCCTTCAAATAGGATTTCGTCGCCGCGGCGTGTCGCTTCGTGCAAGAGAACGACGGTGTTGGTGACGAAGGGCTTTAGTTGATCGCCGGCGGCGCGATACGCAGCGTGGACTTTTGAGAAAGAAAGGGGCTTTGCGCCAAAGGCTTTTAGAATTTCGTTGTTCTCCGTGATCTTGGAACGGAGAAGGGCTTCGAAACGGTCGGGATTAATCAAGTCGATGACGCGCAGGCCGGTTCGCGCGGCTTTGTCGCCATAAGCGGGGCCAATGCCGCGTTTGGTGGTGCCGATTTTGTCCTTGCCCTTGAGTATCTCGCGCTGTGCGTCCAGTTCGCGATGGTACGGGAGCACCAAATGGGCGGACTCGCTGATGTGGAGATTCTTGACGCGGACACCCAGGCCCTCAAGCTCTTCAATTTCGGCGACCAGGCTGACGGGGTCGATGACCACGCCGTTGCCAATGACGCAGGCTTTGCGCGGGCGCAGGATGCCCGAGGGAATCAGGTGGAGGACGTATTTCTTTTTCCCGATGAAGACGGTGTGCCCGGCATTGTTGCCGCCCTGGGTGCGGACGACGACGTCGGCTTTGGCGGTGAGGACATCAATGATCTTGCCTTTGCCCTCATCGCCCCACTGGGCGCCCACTAAAATTGTATTGGCCATAATTCCGCGAACTCAAAAATTGAATTGCCGGCGCGGCTTTGCAATAAAAATCCCCGAAACGTAAATTCCGGGGCGACCGCGCAACTATTTACGGACAGAGGCTAGAGAGAGCCGTTGAAGCTGTCAACGCGGAAGGAATCGTTTTTGCGAAAAATAAAAATGGCGCGGGCGCGCGATGGAGTATTGATATAATCCGGGCGCAAGGATACTCAATTCGCCGATGGCTTTGAAGTTTTTCAATACTTTGTCGCGTTCCGTCCAGGAGTTTGTTCCGCTGGACCCCGGCGGCAAGCGCGTCGGGCTATATTGCTGCGGGCCGACGGTTCATGATTTTGCCCACATCGGCAACTTTCGCACGTTCATCTTCACGGATCTTGTCCGCCGATACTTGCAGTTCAAGGGATTTGAGGTCCGGCACGTCATGAATATCACGGACGTCGAGGACAAGATCATCCAGCGCGTCAACGAAACGAAGAGCGCGCCAGGCGATTATACGGCGAAATACGAGACGGCGTTTTTCGAGGATTTCCAGACGCTTGGCTGCCTGCGGCCTCACGAAACGCCGCGCGCCACGGGACACATCGCGGATATTATCGCGCTGATCGAAAGGCTGGTCGCGCGGAGCATCGCTTATCGGGCGCCGGATGGCTCGGTGTACTTCAGCATTGAAAAATACCAGGCGGCGGGCGGGCACTATGGACAATTGCTCAAACTGAATTTCGAGGAAATGCGCCCGGGCCAGCGCGTGGCGAGCGACGAATATGCCAAGGACGCCATTGCCGACTTCGCATTGTGGAAGGCGCGCGTTCCGGCGGACGGGACGGTTTTCTGGGCCAGCCCGTGGGGCGAAGGACGTCCGGGGTGGCACATCGAGTGCAGCGCGATGAGCATGAAGGCGCTCGGGCCGAGTTTCGATTTGCATATGGGCGGCGAGGACCTGGTCTTTCCGCATCATGAGGATGAGATCGCGCAAAGCGAAGGAGCGGTTGGCGAACCGGGGCGGCATTTCGTCAAGTACTGGCTGCACGGGGCGCATCTTTTGGTCGAGGGACGCAAGATGAGCAAGAGCCTGGGGAATTTCTTCACTGTACGTGAC
>DATAXU010000195.1:0-25125 GCA_036272955.1 Verrucomicrobiia bacterium | reverse complement strand
AAACAGAACCCAGCCAAGGTTCATTTGACGCAAATTGTCGGCGACAAGATGCAGAAAGTGGATCTATGCGAAGAGTGCGCCAAACAAAAGGGCGTCAACGACCCTGCCGGTTTTTCGTTGGCCGACCTCCTCCTCGGCCTTGGCGCCTCCCAGGAAATCTCTACCGCCGAGGATGTTAAGTGTCCCAATTGCGGCTTCACCCAGGCCGATTTCAAAAAAGCGGGCCGTTTGGGCTGTTCGCTCTGCTATAATACATTTGCGGATGGCTTGGAGGGCCTGCTCAAATCAATGCACAAAGGCGTCAAACATGTCGGCAAGGTTCCAGTCGCACTCCGTCAAAGCCGGGATTTGAGTGATCGCTTGAAGCATTTGCAGAAAAAGCTCGATAAAGCCGTCACATCCGAGGATTTCGAAGAGGCCGCCAGTTTGCGCGACGAAATCAAGGCGACCCGCGACCAAATTACCCAATTGGCTCCAAAATGAAGGAGATGACCATACACGAATTTCTCAGTCCGCCGGTCGAATCCGCCCGGCGCAGCGGCCCGCATGACCGGATTGTCATGTCCAGTCGCGTCCGGCTGGCGCGTAATTTGCGCGGGCTGGCCTTCCCCCTTTGGGCGAAAAAACCCGAGCGCATTAAGGCCTTGGAAATCATTCGTCCGGCCGTCGAAAGCCTCCCCCAATTGACCGGCGCTTTCTCCGAATCAATGGACAACCTCGGCGCGCTCGACAAACAGATTTTGGTCGAGCGTCATTTAATCAGCCGGGAACACGCCGCCAAAACCGCCGGCAGCGGCCTGGTTCTCAACAAAGAGGAGTCCCTTTGCGTGATGATCAATGAAGAGGACCACCTGCGCATGCAGGCCTTGCGTCCCGGTTTGCAGCTTCGCCAAGCGTGGATGGCCATTGACCAGGTGGATACCGATCTGGAACGCCGGCTCGATTACGCTTTCAGCCCGGAATTGGGCTATCTGACCGCCTGTCCGACAAATCTCGGCACCGGCATTCGGGTCAGCGCCATGCTTCATCTTCCCGGTCTGGTTCTCGCCGAGCAAATCAACCAGATTATTTCCTCCGTCAACAAACTGGGCCTCGCCGTTCGCGGACTCTACGGCGAAGGAACCGAGGCCCTTGGAAACGTCTTCCAGGTCTCCAATCAAATGACTTTGGGCGAAGTGGAGACGGACATTGTGGAGCGCCTGAACAAAGTCCTCCTTCAAATTATCGAGCACGAGGAGAATTCCCGCGCCATGCTGCTGGAAAAAAAGCCGAAGATCGTGTATAATCACATCGGGCGCGCTTATGGCATTCTGGCCAACGCCCACAGCATCACGTCCAAGGAGACCATGAACCTTCTTTCCTTGATGCGCCTGGGGGTGGATTTAGCGGAATTCCCGGCCACCGAGCGGGCATTGATCGACGAATTGTTCGTCATCACTCAGCCGGCCCATTTGCAGAAACAGTTCACCGAAAAACTGGTGGCCGAAGAGCGCGACTTGTTGCGCGCCGATATGTTACGCGACCGTTTGCGCCACGTCAGCCGGCCAGTTCCGAAACCGCCCGGAAACAGTGGCGCAACGCTGGACAAAAGAAATTAGCGGAGGCAGATTTCAAGTATGAGCGAAGAATCAGCAATGAACAATTTCACGCCCCGCGCCCAGCAAGTTCTGGCTCTCGCGCGAAAGGAGGCGGACCGTTTCAATCACAATTTCGTCGGCACCGAGCATCTGCTCCTCGGCCTCATCAAGCTCGGCCAGGGCGTCGCTGTCAACGTCCTCCAAAAGCTCGGCCTCGACTTGGACACCGTTCGCATGGAAGTTGAAAAACAAGTCGGCACCGGTCCCGATCAAAAAATGATCGGCAACATTCCTTACACCCCGCGCGTCAAGAAAGTTCTCGCTC
Organism: Verrucomicrobiia bacterium; assembly: GCA_036272955.1. Classification (GTDB taxonomy): domain Bacteria; phylum Verrucomicrobiota; class Verrucomicrobiia; order Limisphaerales; family Palsa-1400; genus DATAUD01. The sequence continues at coordinate 23,223 of DATAXU010000195.1, read as the reverse complement.
TGGCCGCAAAAGAGGCAAAGGCGCTCAATCATACTTACGTCGGCACCGAACATATCCTTCTCGGCCTTTTGCGCGAAGGCGATGGCGTCGCCGCCCGCGTCTTGAAAAACCTCGATGTCGATATTGAACAAACGCGCCAGGAAATTTTGAAGGAGCTGGACCCTCATTTTGCCGCCGGCGATGAACCGCAAGGCGCCGCCGCGAGCGAAGGCGCCCCCGAAAAAGCGCCGGAGAAAAAAGGCGAAGTCAAGACCCCCGCCCTCAAGGCGTTCGGTCGCGATCTTACTGAAATCGCCCGCAAAGGCGAAATGGACCCCGTCATCGGCCGCCAGAACGAAATCGAGCGCGTCATTCAAATCCTCTGCCGCCGCACCAAGAATAATCCCGTTCTTTTGGGCGAAGCCGGCGTCGGCAAAACCGCGATCGTTGAAGGCCTTGCCCAGGAAATCGCCCGCGGCAACGTCCCTGAAATTCTCCGCGAAAAGCGCGTCATCACTCTCGATCTCGCCTTGATGGTCGCCGGCACCAAATACCGCGGCCAATTCGAGGAACGGATCAAGGCGGTCATGGATGAAATCCGCCGCGCCAAAAACATCATTCTTTTCATTGACGAATTGCACACCATCGTCGGCGCCGGTTCGGCCGAGGGCACGATGGACGCCTCCAATATCATCAAGCCCGCCTTGAGCCGCGGCGAAATGCAGTGCATCGGCGCCACCACGCTCAACGAATACCGCAAATACATTGAAAAAGACGCCGCCCTCGAACGCCGCTTCCAAACCGTCAAGGTCGAAGCCCCGTCCCCCGAGGAAGCTGTCCTCATTCTCAAGGGCCTTCGTCCCAAATACGAGGAGCACCACAAGGCCGAAATCACCGACGAGGCCATCGAATCCGCCGTCCGCATGGCCGACCGTTATATCACCGACCGCTACTTGCCGGACAAGGCAATCGACGTCATGGATGAAGCCGGTTCCCGCGCCCGCATCGGCACAATGACCCGCCCGCCCGAAGTCAAGGACCTCGAGAACGAGATCGAAAAGATCAAGGGCCAAAAAGAGCGCGCGATCAAGGACCAGGATTTCGAAGGCGCCGCCGCGATGCGCGACAAGGAAAAACAGACCAAGGAAAAACTCGACGCCGTCCTGGCCGCCTGGCGCGCCAGCCGCGAGGAAAAGCGCGTCACCGTCGGCGAAGAGGAGATTTTGCAGGTCGTCGCCAAATGGACCGGCATTCCGCTCAAACGGATGGAAGAAGGCGAAGCCCAAAGATTGCTCGCTTTGGAGCAGGAGATGTCGCGCAAAATCATCGGCCAGAAAGAAGCCGTCGCCGCCCTTTGCAAAGCCTTGCGCCGTTCCCGGGCCGATCTAAAAGATCCCCGCCGTCCCATCGGCACGTTCGCCCTCCTCGGCCCCACCGGCGTCGGCAAAACGTTGCTTGCCAAAACTCTCGCGGAAACTCTTTTCGGCGATTCCAAGGCCCTTATCCAGCTCGACATGAGCGAATACATGGAGCGCCACAACGCCTCGCGCATGATCGGTTCCCCTCCCGGCTATGTCGGCTACGAGGAAGGCGGCCAATTGACCGAGCAAGTCCGCCGCCGCCCCTACTCCGTCGTGCTCTTTGACGAAATCGAAAAAGCGCACCCGGACGTGATGAACATGCTCTTGCAGATTTTGGAGGAAGGCAAACTGACCGACAATATTGGCCGCGTCATCAACTTCCGCAACACCATCATTCTCCTCACTTCCAATGTCGGCGCCGAAACGATCCGCCGCGGCTCCACGATGGGCTTCTCTCCCATCAGCGACGAGCACAGCTACGAAAAAATGAAGGAAAAAATCATGGACGAAGCTCGCAAGTCGTTTCGTCCGGAGTTCATGAACCGCCTCGACGACGTCATTGTTTTCCGCTCGCTCGTCAAATCCGACCTCCTGGAAATCCTCGACCTCGAAATCGGCAAGGTCATGGAGCGCGTCAGGGCCAAGCAACTCGATCTGGTGCTGGACCAGTCCGCCAAGGATTTCCTGGTGGAGAAGGGTTTTGATCCGACTTACGGCGCCCGCCCGATGCGTCGCGCGGTGGAGCGTTATCTCGAAGACCCGCTGGCCGAAGAAATTCTCAAAGGCATGTTGCATCCCAACGAACCGATCACCGTCGCCGCCGAGGAGGGCAAGCTCGTTTTCAAACAAAACACCCCCGCCAAGCCGGAAGCGTTATCGAGCTAATGGTTTTTACCGGCCCGGCGGGGGAAAGTCAGTCTGGCCAAACTTTTTCGAGCGCCGCGATTAATTGCGCCGTATCCAGCGGTTTCTCCAGGAGCGCTACCGCCCCGCGGCCAAGGCATTCCGCCTTCACTTCGGGACTGCCAAAAGCAGTCAACACTATAATCGGCAGCGCCGGCATGATCTCGTGCAGCGTATGCACCACCGTCATCCCCGTCAGCACACCCCTCATGTACGGCATCCGCAAATCTGTGATCACCAGGTCAATCTGATTCTTCTGCGCCGTCACCGCTTCCAGCGCGTCATACGCCCAGACCGCGCACGTCACATTTGCCCCTTCATCGCTTAATACCCGATCCAGCGCCCGAAGCATCGCGGGATCATCGTCTATCAATAAAACCGCCTTGTTCTGCAATTTGCTCATCGTCACTTGCTGCCTATCGCAAGTTGGATGCCAAATGCCTTCGCCCCGTGGGGAACCGTCCGTCCCTCTTTTTTTGTGACAGAATGGCAGTCCGTCTGCCAATTTGACCGCCGCCTCGCCTATGCTTCCGGATTCGAGAAATGCCGGTACATCGTGCGCGGAGAAATCCCCAGTATCTGCGCCGCCTTCAATTTATTCCCGTCGCACCGTTCCACCGTCGCTTCCACCAATCGTTGCGTCGCCTCCTCCACCGTCGTGCCAATTGGAATCGAAACGCACAGACCCTTCCCCGCCCCTGTTCCTTCGCCGGAAATTTTCGGCGCAAACACGAAACCGCCAATCGTGTCGTCGTCGCACAACGCCACCGCCCGTTGAATCACGTGCTCCAGTTCGCGCACATTGCCGGCCCACGCGTGCGACATCAATTGATCGACCGCCGCCGGCCCGATCTTCCGAATGTCCTTCCCCATCATCGTCGCGAATCTCGTCAAAAAATGCCGCGCCAGCAGCACAACATCCTCCCGATGTTCGCGAAGCGCCGGCAGCACAATCTGCACGGTGTTGATCCTGTAATACAAATCGTGCCGGAATTTCCCCTCCGCGATCGCCTTGGGGATGTCCGCGTGCGTCGCGCACAGGATGCGCACATTGACCTGAATCTCCTTCGTCCCGCCGACCCGTTGAAATTTCCCGTCCTGCAGCACGCGCAGCAATTTCGCCTGCAACTGCGGAGTCATTTCCGCGATTTCATCCAGCAGCAGCGTTCCGCGGTCCGCCAGTTCAAATTTCCCCGCCCGCGCCGCGTTCGCTCCCGTGAAAGCCCCGCGTTCGTGCCCGAAAAGTTCGCTCTCCAGCAACGTCTCCGGGATCGCCGCGCAACTGATTTTCACAAACGGCTGGTCGCGGCGCCCGCTCAACTGGTGCAGTGAATCGGCGACGATCTCCTTGCCGGTCCCGCTTTCTCCTTGAATCAGAACGTTGATGTCCGTCGCCGCAATTCGCCGGATAAGTTGTTTCACGGCTTCCATCGCCGGACTGTCGCCGATCAGCGCTTCGACGCCCCGTTGCTGCTGAAGTTCCCGCCTCAGCCGCCGGTTCTCCCCCGTCAACCGCTGCTTTTCCAGCGCCTTGGCCACCGTCTTCAGCAACGCGGCGCCATCGACCGGCTTTTGGATAAAGTCATACGCCCCCAACTGCATCGCCTCCACCGCTTTCTCGATGCTCCCAAAACCCGTGATCATCACCACCTCCGTCTCCGGCGCAAGTTCCCGCACTTGTTTCAACAACGCCGTCCCCTCCACGTCCGGCAAACGCAGGTCGCTGATCACCAGCCCGACCGCCTGCGTCTTCAAAATTTCCAATGCCTCCCTGCCCGTAGCCGCCGACAGCACGACATAATCCTCCGCCGCCAGCACTGTGCAGGCCGCCTTGCGCAATCGTTCGTCGTCATCCACCACCAAAATGTGCGGTCGCGCGGCCATCAGGAGTTTTCCATCAGCGGCAGGGAAATGGTAAACGTGCTCCCCTTGCCGCTGATGCTTTCACATTCAATCTGCCCCCCGTGTTCGGTGATGATTTGCTGCACCAGCACCATGCCCAATCCGGTCCCCTCCTGCTTGGTGGTGAAGAAAGGCTCGTACAACTGTTGGCTTTGTTCCGCGGTCATCCCCTTGCCGTTGTCGCTCACCCGCAGCAAAACCTGCCCCCCGTCCCGTCGGGTTCCAATGGTCAATTCCCCCCCGCCCGGCATCGCTTCGCAACTATTGCGAATGAGGTTCAGCACCGCCTGCCACAATTGGTCCGCGCCCCCGTTGATTGTCGTCACGCCTGGGTCGAGATGCATTTGCAGCTTCACGTTCGCCCGTTCCAGATTCGAGTAGATGAACCCAAGTTTTTGCTCGAGCAATGCGTTCAACTCCACCGGCGCCCGCTGCAACTTCGGTGGACGCGCAAACTGCAAGTACTCCTCAATCACCCGTCCGATGCGGCACACCTCCTCGCGCACGTCTTTTATGAGCAGGCGCCCCTCGTCGGGTGAATGACTTTTTCCGACGGCCAGCCGCCCGATTTCTTTGTAAATGAGGTCCAGGTTCAGCGTGATGGAACCGAGCGGATTGCGGACTTCGTGCGCGACCTGCGCCGCCATCTGTCCCGCCACCGCGAGCCGTTCCGCCTGGAGTTTCGAAGCTTCCAGCCGTTTCCGCTCCTGGATTTCCACTTCAAGCGCCTCCAATGCCAATGTCCGCTGTTCCAACGTCTCCTCCAACCCGTCCCGCGCCGCCTGAAACGCCGTCAGCAGGTAAACCACCACAAGGAAAAACATAAACAGCATCAGCGTGTTCCAATACCCCACCAGCGGGTTTAGATAGATCGAGCCGGACAGCCAATCCGCTATAAACCAGGTCGCCGCGCCATTCGTTGCCATCAGAAACCCCACCAGCCTTCCGTTGACCCATGCAGCCCAGCAGATGGGCACAAGATAAAATGCCGACATCGCAAAATCTTTTCCCGTCGCGTAATCCACAAAGCCGACCGACCACAGAAGCGTCAAAGCCAGCACGATGGCCATTGGTTTTGGCATCGACAAAAAGCGATGGAACACGGCTTTCATAAAAATATATCTTTACACTATACATGACAAACGCAAGTGTAAGCGTAATGAAAACTCTATCTGTACTGTTATTATCAGCCTTGTTTTTCATCCTTCCCGCCCGTTGCGCCACTATAACATGGACGAACACCGCCGGCGGCTATTGGAGCGACGCCACCAATTGGAGTCCCAACCTGGTGCCCGGCGCCGCCGATACCGCGGTGCTTCCATCAGCCGCCAGTAACGGCGCCGCGCTCGATATGACGGTCACGTTGCAAAATCTCATTTTGAATGGCGGCGTCCTGGGCACCACAGAATATTCCTATGACACCCTGACCGTTAGTGGCGAAATAAACTGGACCAACGGCACCCTCGGTTGCGTGGTCACCAATAACGGCGTGACAACTCTGGCAGGCGGCGATGGCGTCAATTACTCCTTGCTCGCCTTCTTCTACAATGCGGGAACTTTCAACCTGCTCAGTGGCAATCTGCTTGTCAATTACTGCGGCGCAAACAGCGGAGGTTTCGAAAACGCCTCCAATGCGCTGGTGGATTTTCAGGGTGACTCCAGCATCGACGTCTCCAGCAACCAATTCGGCCTGTGCAGCCCTCCCTTTTCAAATGAGGGCGTCATCCGCAAATCCGGCGGCTCCGGCACCAGTTTCCTTTACGTGCCTGCGGACAATTCCGGCATTCTGGACGCGCAATCCGGCACACTAAGTTTAAATGGCGGCGGCACCGTCAATGGAACCCTGCAAAGCGAAGGAACCGGCGCGTTCGTGCTCGCCTCCAATATCTACGGCAACGCCCCCCTGATTCTGAACGGTAATCTGGCCGCCACAAACGCATTTCTCGAAGGAGCAAACCTCGTCGGCAACGGAACCATCAGCGGCGTGCTGACCTGGGTTTCCGGCTCATTGGTTTCGGGAAGCAGCGGATTGATCGTCGAACCCACTGGCGTCCTGGTATTAGCCGGCACAAACGGCGGGGACTACTCCTTGAACGCGGCGCTATATAACCTGGGCACGGTCAAACTGGTGAGCGGCAATCTGTTGATCAATTATTGCGGCAGCGCTTTTGGCGAGCTTATCAACGACCCCACCGGCCTTGTGGACATCCAAAACGACGTTGCCGTCGTGTCCACCTGTGGCGGGGAGATTGTCAACCAGGGGACCTTCCGCAAATCCGGCGGTACGGGAACGAGCGACATCGGCGCCTATTTAAACAACTCATCCGGCCTGATCGACGCGCAATCAGGAGTCATCGCCCTCACCAACAATTACGATCTCACCGACGGCAGCGTGAATATCGGCGTCAACAGTCTGACCAGCTATGGCCATATCTCTCTCGCTGGAACCTCGCCATTATCCGGCGCATTGAACCTGGATTTGAACAACGGTTACATCCCGGCCAACGGCAACGCATTCCCAATCATGACGTACACCACCGATTCCGGAACTTTCAACCCTCTGAACATTCCCCCGTGGATCAATTGGCAGACCAACTACGGCCCCACGTCCCTCACCTTGACCGTGGTAAACCTGCAAGGCCAGCCGGTCCTGGCCGCCCCCGTAATTCCCCCCTCCGGACAACTCACCTTTCAGTTCGCTGGCAACCCCAAGGCCAGTTATTCCGTGCTGGCCGCCACCAACCTGCTCGTCCCGCTGACGAACTGGACGGTGATCGGTTCCGCCACCCTGGTTTCCAACGACCTTTTCCAGTTCGTGGACACGCAGCCCAGGACCAATTCCGAACGTTTTTACCGGCTATCCTCCCAGTAAGCCGCGAAAGTGCCGATTCCTCGATACTTTGTCACCGCCTGCGGAAAGCGCAGAGTAAATTGATTTAGTCAGTGGCAGATAAACCCCCGTTCTCTGAACGGGGTTAGAGAAAGAGCTATGCTGAAAAAGGATCTGCCCATATGCCTCACGATTTAACCTTTGCGTTTTGCTAACCAGGATACCTCTTGAACAACTCCTCAAAAAGTTGACGCTTCGAAATTGGTCCAAATGGACTGAAAGGATGGCCTCCCAACACGTTGCCATCGAATTGCCGGGATTTGAATTACGCCAGCGGTGGGAGCTTAACGGTACTCTGGAACGGCTGGGCATGCGGCTGCCCTTTGATTCTAGGCGGGCGGATTTCGGAGGGATTTCCAGTCCCCCTCTCTGGATTTCGGCTATCGAACAATCGTATCCGTCCGGTCAGGCACGCCCAGTCTCGGAGTGGGACCAGTTACCTTGTTGTCTTGACACCATCGTCAGCGTGTGCATTATCCGACGCACTCGATGAAAGCGACCCGTCACTTAGTTGGCCCGGCAATCGTTTGTGCGACGGTGGTCTTGTTATTATTCTCCGGCTCGTTATCCGCGCAAACGGCCGACAAGGTGGACTTTGAAAAAGACGTCCAGCCCCTCTTGCGGCAGAATTGCGTCAGTTGTCACGGCCCCAAAAAGCAAAAGGCTGGTATGCGCCTCGACCGCCGGAGTTCGTTGATGAAGAAGTTCTCGCGGCGCGTTGTGCCCGGCAACAGCGAAAACAGCATGCTATATCACAGGCTCGTCGGCGAAGATTTCGGTCCTCAAATGCCTCCGACGGGGCCGCTGCGTCCGGAGCAAATCGCCGTCATTAAGGCATGGATTGAGCAGGGTGCCGATTGGCCGGATGCGTTGGCCAACGAAGCCGAATTGCCTCCCTCGAATCCCAGGGCTATCGCTTTGGTGGAAATGCTCCACAACGACGATCTTTTTTCGTTCATGACGGCAGTCGAAACCGATCCGACGCTCCTCAACGCCCGCGGACCGGAAGGCTCCACCCCGTTCATGTATGCGGTCCTTTACGCGGACAAGGCGGCGCTCGCAAAGCTTCTCAAACTCGGCATTGCTGGCGGCAAGAATTACCGATAAGAAAGACTATACTCTGGCCCTCCAGCAGATCGCCTGTTTAGGTGACGCCAAGGCCATGCGACTGATGCTCGATCACGGCGCGGACGTGAACGCCTTTGACCCGACTGGCAGGACCGCGCTGATGTACGCGGCGGTTTCAGACCTGCTGCCGGTGGATTGCGTCAAACTGCTGATTGAACGCGGAGCAGATGTTAATGCCATCGACAAGCATCCGAAATCGGGCGACACCGGACAGACTGCGCTCGATATTGCAAAACAGAAGGGAAACACGCCGGCGGTGGAGCTGCTGCTGAAGTCAGGCGCCCATGCCCGTCCGGAAACTCAAGTGGTGTTGAAGACGCGAAACAACAACTCCATCCGCCGCGCCGTTCAGGACAGTTTGCCGTTGCTGCAACACGCGGATGCCAATTTTGCCAGGAACACCGCTTGCATCTCCTGCCATAATAATAGCATGGAAGCGGCTGCGATCGGGCTTGCCCGGAAGCGGGGTTTCCAGATAGACGAACCGATTGCGTCAGCTCAATTGCGTTTCAATGTGGAGGTGCTGGAATCGTTGCGCGACAGGATGCATCAAGGCTGTGTGGCTCCGGAAGGCGACATATTTACGGATTTCGTTCTTGGTTACCAGTTGTTGGGGCTTCACGCGGAGAATTACAAGCCTGACCTCAATACAGACGCTGCCGCCATGCTCATCCAATCACGGCAGAAAGCGAATGGGGAATGGCCTTATCCTCAAGCTGATACTCGGCCACCGATCTGCCTGAGCTACATTTCGCAGACGGCGCTGGCCATGCGCGCGCTTCAATTCTATGCGCCCAACACGGCCAAGGCCGCGTGCGAGAAATCAATCCGCCTCGCGGCCTCGTGGCTGGCCAATGTCCATTCTCTCAATAACGCGGACCGAACCTGGCGCTTAATTGGCGTTGCCTGGGCTGGCGCCGATCAAACCGCAACACACAAAGCCCTGCGGGAAGTTCTGGCCGCACAACGATCCGATGGAGGCTGGTCCGACCTTCCCTCCATGCAGAGCACGCCCTACGCCACTGGAACGAGTCTGGTCGCACTCCAACTGGCGGGCCTGCCTGTTTCCGACCCCGCGTACCAACGCGGCGTTGATTTCCTTCTGGCCACACAGCAGGAAGATGGTTCGTGGTTTACCAAGACCCAGGCGCTTGGATTTCAGCCTTACTTCGACGGGAGTTTCCCACACAGTTACGATCAGTGGATTTCCGCCGCCGGCACGAGTTGGGCCACAATGGCGCTGACCCTCGCCTTGCCTGAACCACGATCTGCGTCAGCCTCCCGTTTCGACGAACACCTGGTGGGGAGCGCGCATTGAGCGACCAATCGTGTGCCCGATACTTCGCTGATGTGTTCATGTCGAATCATCAACAGTGGGATTTCTTTACACAAATACGAGCGATGCCGCGTTAGTCCGCTGGGATCGCGATCACCCGCCGCACCGAGATCAGTTATAACAAGTTGAGATCGGTGATCAGCGCTGGCAGGTGGATTTGGCTTCTACTTTGGCTTCTACTATTAGAGTCAACAATCGACCGTCCTTAAAGTGAACGAAGAAGGTTCGGAGGCCAGTGCCGCAACCGCGTTAATGTTCGGTATGCGTGGGGCAATGCCGCGGGTTCCACCCATAGCGGTCATCGTGGACCATCCCTTTCTTGTTGTTCTCGGCGATAAAACAAATGGGATCCTATTTCTGGGCCGGGTTATGAATCCCGGGAAGGAAATGAATCCCTGGTCAGGCGGATTGCTGGCCGGTTATCCGGGCTTTAAGGTCGTCAACGTCCGCCATCATTTCGGAGAGGATGTTGGGGTCGCGAATGTTCATCAAAAAGGAGCGCGCCAACGCATTCGCGGAGGCGTCCACTCTTCCCGTCGAAGCCGTCAGTATGGCGCCCACATCCGCCCAATCTTTCAGGTTGCCTGGCAATTCCAGAAAAGCCGAAATCATGTTCATCTCGCCGCGACTGAAGTTGTCGCCAAAAGTCATCGTAAGAAAGGATTCCAGCTTCGACGAATCCGCTTTGTCATCGCCAAACTCGCGGATGCCGGAAAATGGCGCGCTAAGAAAATAATTGACGATCGGACTGGCCACCTCGCCCAAAACCCCCATGACATCCGCTTTGGCAATATCGATGGCGACGTTGAGTACGCTCATCGCCGCTTCCGTTTTATCGACGGCTTTTTCCAGCGGATAATCGGTAAATTTTTCCCAGGCATCGGCGGCCTTGATGCGGTCGGAAGGTTCGCGACTGAGAGCTTGCTCGGCGCACTTTGCCATCCATGCCCGAAGATTGCGCAGCGCGGAGCTGTTCCTGATTTTAAGGAGGGTGGGGACAAAGTCCGCACCGGTCGAGCAATCGCGCAGGACGCGCGAAACATAAATCGGCGGCGCTTCTGGAATCAGCGGGGCGCCTTGCGAGACAAAGACATTGAGCCTGGCCAACTTGTCCCGAATGGCGCCGCGAAGCCGGTTCGTCACCAAATCGGTCATGGTTTGCGTGATGCGCGGCGGAGGCAGGCGGCTTTCGCGCAAGCCAAGGTAAAGGTGTTCGCCCGGAAAAACCGGTTTGAATTTTTGCGCGCCGGCTTGAGCGATGGCGTCTTCCATCAGATAGGCATCGACCGAGGCCATTTCCTGGGAGATGACAAATTCCTTCTTTGGCCGGGTGCAGGTCATCACGAACCAATCGGATTTTCGCGGTTCAGCGGGCTTCACGATTTCATCGACCATGGCGCGCATCGGTTCGGGATCGGCAGTGCCCGGCGGAAGGCCGGAAAAGATGCCGGCGCCCTGCATCAGTTCGCGACCCGGGATTTCCCCGCGATAGGCGGGCCTGCCTGGAATGATCCGTCCGTTTTCGACCCAGGGGCAAATGGTGAGGAAAATGCGTTCATTAAAAAGGAAGGTTTGGATAAAATTATCGAGCGTGCAGATCATTTGAAGGGAGTTCTTGCCCGTGCCTCCCCTGCCCTTCTCGAAAACCCCAATGGCCGTCGTGGCATCTTCAAACGAAGTGCCCGTCATAACGGCATCAAGCGGGGCGAGGTTCATTGGAGAGAAGTTAATAGCAGCGGGCGAGGGATGTCAAAAAGGGAAATCCAGGTTATGTTTTTCCCCTTCGTTACCATTGCCCCCATGAAATGCGGATTGCTGACCAACGACGCCGGCAGGTAATTGTAACGGAAATACCGCTGCGTCGCTCGGAGAGAAACCGAACCCCCGAAGACATTCCGAATGAAAGGAATACCGTACCGTTGGTCTTTTAGACGATTTTCTGCGAATTTATCACTTCCGAAGGAAATGATCCGGGAAACGAGGGGACTCGACAAAAGAAGAGTTTGAGGGAATAGTTTAAACCGCATGGGCGCGGGTTCGGAAAAATGGTCGGGAATTTGCCCAGCAGGCGTTTTTGCGGTTATTGCCCCGGTGTTCAGCCCGGTCTCCCCACAGGCTGAAGCGCTTTCGCATATATTTGTCATCACACTGCTGGTTTGCGCGGCGATCTTCGGGATCGTCACGGCGCTGGTCGCCCTTTGCATCCTTCGCTTCCGCTCCAAACCCAATGATCCCGACCCTATCCAAATCACAGGGAGTGAACGACTGGAGTTTTCCTGGACGGCAGGGTCGATTTTAATCCTGGTGTGGCTTTTTGTCCTGACTGTCCACGCGATGAATGTCTCGGACCCCGCGCCGGATCGACCGGCGGATTTGACGGTGGTGGGACATCAATGGTGGTGGGAGGTGCGTTACCCAAATGGAGCGGTGGCGGCGAATGAAATCCATATTCCAACCGGGTCTAATTTGCTTATCAGCGCGGAGGCGGCGGATGTGATTCATGATTTGTGGGTGCCGCAATTGGGACGGAAGATGGACATGATTCCGGGACATCCGAATTTAGTTTGGCTTCGAGCGGATGCGCCGGGGGAATATATGGGGACGTGCGCGGAGTATTGCGGGGATGAACATGCGTGGATGCGCATTCTCGTAGTCGCGCAATCGCCGGCGGATTTTGAAGCGTGGGAAGCGCGGCAATTGCAGGCCGCGCCGCCGCCGGGATCGGCGCTTGCGCTGGAGGGGTTGAAAGTTTTTCGGGAGAAGACCTGCGTGAATTGCCACACGATCAAGGGGACGGACGCCGACACGAGCGTGGCTCCAAACCTGACGCACTTCGCGAGCCGGGAAACGATCGGCACGGGTGTTTTGACCAATAATGCCGCGAGCGTGGGGCTTTGGCTCGAGGACCCGCAGAAAATAAAACCGGGGTGTCACATGCCGAACTTCAATTTGAGGACAAATGAACTCACAGCGTTAACCGCTTACCTGGAGACAATGAAATGAACGGCGCCACTCTTACAAGCTCCGACACAGTGCCGATGGAAAAGGAGGCGGGAGCGATCTCGTGGGTGGCCACGGTGGACCATAAGCGGATCGGGATTCTTTATCTGGTGACGACGTTCGTGTTTTTTCTGATCGGGGGAGTGGAGGCGCTGGTAATGCGGTTGCAATTGGCGGTGCCGCGAAATCACCTGATAAGCCCAGGAGTTTTCAACCAGCTTTTCACGATGCACGGGACGACGATGATTTTTCTCGTGGTGATGCCGGCATTGATCGGCTTTGCGAATTATTTTGTGCCGTTGATGATCGGGGCGAGGGACATGGCATTTCCGCGGTTGAACGCGATGGGTTATTGGCTGCTGCTCTTTGGAGGGTTGTTGCTGCATTTCAGCGTGCTCGCAGGGGGGGCGCCGGCAGCGGGCTGGTTTAGTTATACGCCGCTGAGCGAGTCAGCGTATTCCTCCACGGCGGGGCCTGATTACTGGATTTTGGCGCTGCTGGTGATGGGAGTGGGGTCAGTGGCGGGCGCGATCAATATGATCGTGACGATCCTGACGCTTCGAGCCCCTGGGATGACGATGCGGCTGGTACCGCTGTTTGTCTGGATGGTGTTTGTCAATTCAATCCTGATCGTGCTGGCGCTGCCGGCGTTGAACGCGTCGATTGTGATGCTGTTGATCGACCGGCAATTGCAGGCGCATTTTTTCACGGCGGTGCAAGGGGGCTCACCCATTTTGTGGCAGCATTATTTTTGGACCTTTGGGCATCCGGAGGTCTATATCATGGTGCTGCCGGCGTTTGGGATGATATCAGAAGTAGTTCCCGTGTTTTCGCGCAAGCCAATATTCGGATACGGATTCGTGGCCGCCTCGACGGTGGCGATCGCGCTGTTGAGTTTTGGAGTGTGGGCGCATCACATGTTCGCGGTGGGATTGGGGCGGGCGTCGGATTTATTTTTCGCGGCGTCGAGCATGGCAATTGCGGTGCCGACGGGCGTCAAGATTTTCAACTGGGTCTTCACGATGTGGGGAGGATCGATCCGTTTTACGACGTCGCTGCTGTTCGCGATTGCGTTCATACTGCAATTCGTGGTCGGCGGGTTGAGCGGGATAACCTTTGCTGTGGCGCCGATTGACTGGCAAATGACGGACACTTATTACGTGGTAGCGCATTTCCATTACGTGCTGTTCGGCGGGACGCTCTTTGGAATGATGGCGGGTTTCTATTATTGGTTTCCCAAAATGAGCGGAAAGATGTTGTCGGAGAAAATCGGCAAGTGGCAATTCTGGCTGATGGTCATTGGGTTCAACACGACATTCATGGTGCAACATTTTCTCGGAATCATGGGAATGCCGCGAAGAGCGTTCACTTACCCTGCGCTGCCTGGCTGGGAGTTGCTGAATATGATTTCGACGGTGGGCGCTTTCATCCTCGGTTTTTCGGTGCTGATGCTGGGATATAACATTGTCTGGAGCTTGTGTAGGGGTGCGGAGGCGGGGGCAAACCCGTGGAACGCATGGACGTTGGAGTGGGCGACGACATCTCCGCCGCCTGCGGAAAATTTTGAGCGAGTGCCGGAGATTCATGGGCGGCGTCCGCTATGGGACCTGGCGCATCCGGAGGCGGGACGGGTGGCGGCCAAGGCGGATTTTTGTCCCGAGAAGAACAAGACATCGATGATCGTGTTCATCGTGTCGGAAGGGTTTTTCTTTCTGATGCTGATATTCGCGTACTTGTATTATAACTACACGCGGAGTCCCGGACCGGATGCGGCGAGCAGCCTGGACGCGCGCAAGACGCTGGTTTTCACGTGCTGTTTGCTGGCGAGCAGTTTTACGATCTGGCGCTCGGAGACGGCGTTCAAACGGCAGCGGCACCAGCCGATGGTTTTGTGGCTGATCGCCACCATTGTGTTGGGCGCGATATTTGTCATTGGGCAAGGGAAAGAATATTGGGGGCTGTTCCAACGGGGAATCGTGGTAAACACAAACCTGTTTGCGACGACTTTTTTTACACTCACTGGATTTCACGGACTGCATGTGTGCATCGGGTTGATTCTGCTAATGATCGTACTTGGGCTGATGTTGCTGGGGGATTTCAAAAAATTCCGTTCGCACGCGCTCCAGACCATCGGACTTTACTGGCATTTCGTGGACGCGGTGTGGGTCGTGGTTTTTTCCATCATTTACCTGAAGCTGTTGTTATGACAACAAAACATTTTCTCTTATCGGCGTGGAGTTGGAATCCGGTGATTATCCTCGCGTGCGGGGCGGCGTTGGGGATTTATGCGAAGACAGTTGGTTTTCGGTTTGGCAGGCGGAGCGGATATTTTATCCTGGCAGTGGCGATTTTCTATTTCACCCTGGCGTCGCCGGTGAGCGCGCTGGCCGACGGATATTTGTTCAGCGCGCACATGCTGCAACATCTTTTGTTGTTGCTGGTAGTCCCAGCATTGGCCCTGCTCGGGTTTCCGGAATCGAGAACGGGTGGCGGACTTCGCGTGCATCCCGCCGCGGGATGGGCGGCGGGGATGGGCGCGATGTGGATCTGGCATGAACGGACGCTGTGCAATGCGGCGACGACATTGACGTGGGTGCGCGGGATACAGGTTGTTTCGCTGATCGCACTGGGGGTGATTTTTTGGTGGCCGATAGTGGGTCCGCAAACGGGCCGACGATTGCCGCCGCTGCTGGGGGTGGTTTACCTCTTCAGTTCCTGCGTGGGTTGCACGATTCTAGGAATTCTTATCACGTTCGCGCCGGTGGGTGTGGTTTGCCCGATCTACTTGCATCCGGTGGATAGGCTGGGGATACTGGGGTTGATCCGGGAGAACTGGGGATTTACCCCGGCCCTGGACCAGCAAGTGGGCGGCTTGATGATGTGGGTGCCGGCGTGCGGGATTTATATTTCCGGGGTGATTGCGCTGTTGGCCCGCTATTATCGGGCGGGTGAAGCAGGCGCAGCGACCCTCGAGCCGGGAGGAATGATTGATGGAACCATCTGATCCACAGAAAAACTGGAACCACCCAAAACCCGAGACGCTGGCCACGCCAACATGGTATCCAGCAGCGCTGGCGTTTGGAGCAACTCTGTTTACGTGGGGCTTGGTGTCTTCGCTGATCATTTCGGGAATTGGAATTGTCGTGTCGGTATTTTCGATAGCGGGCTGGATAGGAGAAATTCGCCATGAACACAAATCAGACTGAGCGCGGGACGCCCACAAACGGGTGCTCGGCGGAAGAATTGTCGCGCCGGAAATTTTTCACGCGGATCAGCGTGGCGATGGGAGCGCTATGTACGGCCGTGCTGGCGGTTCCGGCGGTCGGCTTTATTCTTGCGCCGCTATTCGGCAAGACGCCGGAAATATGGAACACGGTCGGCAAATTGACCGACTTTCAAGTGGGCAAAACGGTGAACGTGACTTTTACGGATTCTTCGCCATTGCCGTGGGCGGGAGTAACCGCGCTAACGGCGGCGTGGCTGCGGCGCGAGAGCGAGACGGAGTTCATAGCATTTGCCGTGAATTGCTCGCACCTGGGTTGCCCGGTGCGCTGGTTGCAGGACGCGAACTTGTTCATGTGCCCGTGCCACGGCGGAGTCTATTACGCGGACGGAAACGTGGCTGCGGGGCCGCCACCGCGGCCATTGACGCGTTATCCGGTGCGCATCCAGAACGGCGAAGTCCAACTTCAGACGCGGCCAACTCCGATTAGCTAAACGGGCATGTGGCGCGCGGTCATCAAGATCTGGGAATGGTTTGACCATCGCACGGGGTTGTCGGCTGCATTGACGCCGTTGATGGAACACGCGGTGCCGCGCGACGCGAAATGGTGGTACGTCTTCGGCAGCGCGACGATGCTGGCGTTCATGGTGCAAGTTGTGACCGGGGTGGTGCTGGCGTTTTCGTACATTCCTTCGGCATCGCAGGCTTACGACACACTGCGCTTTATCACGGACCAGGCGACTTTTGGGCGGTTCATGCGCGGCCTGCATTATTTTGGGGCGTCCGCGATGATCCTGATGGTCGGGTTGCACATGGCGCAGACGTATTTGTTTGGGGCTTACAAATACCCGCGGGAAATGAACTGGGCGACGGGCGTGCTGCTGCTGGGGTTCACGCTTGTCATGGGATTCACGGGGCAATTGCTGCGGTGGGACCAGACGGCGGTGTGGTCGGTAGTGATCGCGGCGGAGCAATCGGGGCGGATCCCAATCGTCGGGGACGCGTTTGCGCATTTTGTATTTGGAGGGCAGACGGTGGGAGGGGCGACGTTGAGCCGGTTTTTCGCGATCCACGTTTTTATTATCCCGGCGTGCCTTTTCGCGTTTATCGGCCTGCATCTTTTTCTGGTGATGCACCACGGGATTTCGGAATCGCCGAAAGCGGGGCAACCGGTGGACCCAAAAACCTACGACAAGAATTACGAGGCTCTTCTCAAGAAGGATGGCGTCCCATTTTGGCCGGATGCGATGTGGAGGGACATGGTTTTCGGGACGGTGATGCTGCTGGGCCTGGTGGCGCTGGCTTATTTCGTCGGGCCGCCGGCGCTTGGCAAGCCGCCGAACCCGAGCATCATCCAGGCGGACCCACGGCCGGATTGGTATCTGTTATGGTACTTCGCGTTGTTCGCGCTGATGCCGCCCTGGATGGAGAATTATTTCATGGTGCTGGGGCCGATCCTGGCGGGGGCAATCCTGCTGGTGATGCCGTTTGTTTTTTACAAGGGCGAACGACATCCGCGGCGGCGTCCGTGGGCGATTGCGATGGTGGTGATGGTGGTGTTGATGATCGGATCGCTGTGGTATGAGGGAGCGACATCGCCGTGGTCACCGAACTTCAACGCCCAACCTTTGAGCGCGAAAGTCGTGGGAACGGACACGGGACCGGTGGCGGCGGGCGCGCGACTTTTTTACGCGAAGGGTTGCCTCAATTGCCATTTGATCCAGGGTTACGGCGGGCGCCGGGGACCGAATCTCACGGACGTTGGAGCGCGACTCAGCCGCGGCGATATTATCATCCGCATTGTGAACGGGGGCGTGAACATGCCGGCCTTCGGCAATAATTTGACGCCGCAGGATGTGGATAATTTGGTGGCGTTTTTGCAGTCGCGAAAAAATACATCCGGCAAATTAGCATCGACGCGATATGGGAACTAAACCTGAATGGATTCTGGCCGCTGCGCTGTTGGCGTGGAATTGTTGCGCGGACGAACCTTCCAAGTTGCTTTGGCAAATCGGGCGCGCAGACCACAAAGATGCGGAATTTGCGCTAGCGCCGGATGGTTTCGACCATTTCAGAAAGGACGGCGTGTTTTTTGTGGGCGAATCGGACCCGAAGAAGGACTGGCCTTATGCTCAACCGGGGCCGGTGGATTCGTGGGGAGGACGGCGCCAGCATACTTTCACCATTCTGTTCAACCTTGCGCGGGATTTGGAGAGCGGCGAAGGCGAATTGCGGCTGGATCTGGTGGATGCCAGGCAGAACAACCCGCCGACGGTTCGAATCGAAATCGACGGCGAGTCGTTTGATCGCGCCCTTGCGCAGGGAAACGGCGACGCCAGCATCCGGGGTGAGGCGAATCGCGGGAAACCGCAGAGCGTCAGCATTTCGTTTCCGGCCCGGGTGCTTCGCGCGGGAGAGAATGACGTTCAAATCACCACGACGCACGGAAGCTGGCTCATTTATGACAGTGTGGAACTAAGCGCGCCGACGGACGCGGAGTTGACGCACACACATGTTCGCACGTTGCTCGACGCCGTTCGTCCCCTGCCGGTACTGCAAAATCACGACGGGAAGTTGCTTCAGACAATTTTAGTCCCCGTGCGCAATTTTGCCGGTGAGACCAGTGGGTCGATCGCTTTGGCGGGAGAACAGGCGGAGCCGATCCAATTGAGCAAGGGCCCACAGACGTTCGAGATACAAACGCCCGCCGTGACCGCCGACACGACGCGAACATTGACGCTGCAAGTCGGCGGCAAGACAGTGGCGTCGCAAGACTTTGTGCTGAAGCCCGCGCGGGAATTGACAATTTATGTGCTGCCGCATTCCCACAACGATATTGGGTACACGGTCATCCAGACGGACGTGGAGAAGAAGCAAATGAACAATTTGCTCGAAGGAATGGCGGCGGCACAACGGACGGCGAGCTACCCGAAGGGAGCGCGCTTTGTATGGAATATGGAAGTCCTTTGGGCGGTGGACCTTTTCATGCACCGGATGAGCGAATTACAGCGCGCCGATTTCATTGACGCGGTGCGAAAAGGACAGGTGGTGCTGAACGGCTCTTTCGCCAATGAGTTGACCGGTTTGTGCAGGCCGGAGGAATTGCTCCAACTGTTTCGCTACTCGACGGAAATTTCACAGCAAACGGGCGTGCCGATTGACTCGGCGATGATGTCCGATGTGCCGGGTTACACCTGGGGCACGGTGACCGCCATGGCGCAAGCAGGCATCAAATACTTTTCAGCCGCGCCGAATTGGTTTGATCGAATCGGCACCATTATGCGGGACTGTGAAAACCGGCCGTTTTATTGGGAAGCGCCGGACGGGAAAACAAAAGTGCTGACATGGATCCCATTTCGGGGCTATGCGATGTCGCATATTTACCAACACTTGTCTGTCAAATTAATCGCGGATCTTTCGGACGATTTGGACAAGGTCCAATTTCCGTACGATATTGTTTACACGCGATGGTCCGGGCATGGTGACAATGCGGCGCCGGATCCGAGCATTTGCGATTTTATCAGGGATTGGAACGCGACGCATGCGTGGCCGCAGTTCATTATCGCGGGCACGTCCGAGGCTTTTCACGCTTTCGAAGAGCGTTACGGGCAAAAGATCCCCGTGCGGCACGGGGACTGGACGCCGTATTGGGAAGACGGCGCGGGGTCTTCGGCCTTGGAAACGGCGATCAACCGGGCCAATTCGGAAAGGATGGTCGAGGCGGACGCACTGTGGGCGATGCTGGACCGGAGCCACTACCCCGCCGCCGGGTTCGCCAATACCTGGAGCAATATTTTACTTTATTCCGAACACACGTGGGGCGCGTCGCGGAGCATTACGGCCCCGGAGAGTAAAGAGACGACCGAACAGTGGGCCATTAAAAAATCCTACGCGCACAAGGCGGACGAGCAATCGCGTCAATTGTTGGAACAACCGTTGAAAACGACGGAGGAGGCACCCTCGCCGTTGAATGTCTTCAACACGCTTTCATGGGCGCGCACGGAATTGGTGACGGTCCCGGCGGAGCTTTCCAAGGCGGGCGACCAGGTGCGGGATGAGAACGGAAACCTGGTCTCCTCACAAAGGCTGACTTCGGGGGAATTGGTTTTCATGGCGTCGGACGTGCTGCCGTTTGCCTGCAAGCGTTATACTATTTCCGCGGGGGCGGCCGCCTGCAAAGGAAGCGCGAGCGTTTCGTCCGCGACGCTGGACAATGGAATCGTGCGCGTTCGCGTAGATGAGACCACGGGCGGGATTGCGGAATTAAGAGCGAAGGGGGTCGATGGTAATCTTGTTGATACCAGTGATGGACAAACATTGAATGATTATCTCTACCTTCCGGGGGACAATCTGAAGGACCTCGAACATAACGGAAAGCCGCGGATTTTGCCGGGGGAAAAAGGACCGCTGGTTGCCTCACTGATCATCGAATCGGACGCGCCGGGTTGCAAGACGTTGCGGCGGGAATTGCGGGTGGTGGCGGGAGAGGACTACGTCGAGTTGAATGACCTTGTGGACAAGGCGCGGCTTGAAGCGACGGACTACAGATTGGCCAAGGAGAGCGTCAACATCGCCTTTCCATTCAATGTTCCCGGTGGGGACATGTTGCTGGATATTCCGCTGGGCGCGATGCGGCCGGAAGCGGACCAAATTCCCGGCTCGTGCAAAAACTGGTTTCCGGTGGGGCGCTGGGTGGACGTCTCCAATGAGCGGGAAGGAGTGACTTGGGTTACTTTGGACGCGCCGCTGATTGAAATTGGCGCAATCACGGCGACGCTGCTTAATTCGCAAACGAATCCTGAAATCTGGCGCCAGCACGTCGCTCGGACGCAAAGGCTCTATTCCTGGGCGATGAATAATCATTGGGGGACAAATTACAGGGCTTACCAGGAAGGGCCGACGTTGTTTCGGTTCATCCTGCGACCGCATGGGTCACGCGACCCTGCCGAGAACACCCGGTTTGCGCGAGGGTTTAGCCAGCCGCTGCTGGCTGTGCGCGGACGATTTGGGAAGTCATCAGCGACTTCGCTGCTTCACTTGTCTTCAGATGACGTAGTGGTCGAGGCGCTGAAACCGAGCGATGATGGATTGGCGTGGATTGTCCGCCTGTTCGGAGCGGGCGGAAAAGAGACCGCGGTGAATCTTTCCTGGGCAACCCCGAAGGCGCCGCAACTTTGGTTGAGCAATACCAGCGAGCAGCCGCTGCAAAAAATTGACGGCCCGATTACGGTGCCGGGATGGGGACTGGTTACGCTCCGGGCGCAATGACGAATTACTCTTCCGGGGCCGGACATTGGGTTGCCCAATTTTTATTGGGCGTGGGACCGAGTTCGATCACGAGGCGGCCACCGTTGACAACATCTTTTTGGTGAATCCACCATTGGTCGAGCTGGCGGCCATTCAGGGTGGCGGATTGAATATAGCGATTCGCGCGGGATGCGTTATGGGTTTCGATGACAAATGTTTTGCCCCCGTAGTACTCCTTTGAGAGGTGGATGACCGTCTTCGGATAGAGAGGGCTGCCAATTTCGTAAATCGGATTGACACGACATCCGCCATCGGTCTGAAACAAACCCATCGCGGACATGACAAACCAGGAGGCCATCTGGCCCTGGTCGTCATCGCCAAGGTAGGCATCAGCGGGATTGAAACCGTAGTAGGCGTCGAGAACAGCGTGGGTCCATTTCTGGCTCATCCACGCCGCCCCCGCCCAATTAAACAACCACGGGACTTGCATCGTGGTCTCGTTGCCCATGTTGATTGGACAGTCGGAGGAATTGGCGGTGGCGTTGAAGCGCATCGGGACCATTTTCTCGAATGCCTCATTGAGCCGGCTGACAAAGCGGTCCCGGCCCATGGCCTTAACCAGCTCGCCTGTATCCTGCGGCACGAACCAAGTGTACTGCCAGGCGTTGGCCTCGGTGAAGCCGCGCCTGGCGTAGGGATCGAAGGGCGTCTCCCAATCACCATTGGCTGCACGCGGGCGTGCGAAACCGGTTTCAACATCGAGGGCATTCCGCCAATTTTGCGAACGTTTCAAAAAGGTATCGACCAAATCCTTGTGACCGAGGGCGCGCGCGAGTTGGGCGACGCACCAATCGTCGTAGGCATATTCAAACGTGTCGGATGTTTTGCCTTTTAGCGGACCGTCCGCAGGCACGTAGCCGTACTGGAGATAACCTTTCAAACTCGCATTCCCGATTCGTCCGCCGCCCGGTGTCTTTTGCGGCAGGGAGGTTTGCATCTTGACACAGGCGTCGAGAATTTTTGCGCTGTCCGACCCTTTGAGGCCGGCCTGATACGCCGCGACGAGCAAGGCGATTTCGTGTTCGGACGCCATGACGTCGATGTATTTCAGGCCGGCGGGGCCTTTGGCCAGCCAGCCGCATTTGTCGTATAACTGGAGTTCTGAATCCGTCCACGCCACCGACCACTCGGGCGCCATCAGATTCATCAGCGGGTTCAAATTCCAGAACGTGTTCCAAAGGGCGTCGGAACCGAGCATCACGGCGGCGGGATCAGCGAGTTTTTGCGCGCGCCCGTAGGGATCGATCCAATCGCCGTTGACATCGCTCCAAATATTTCGGCCGGAGAAGGAGCGGTAGAGATGGGTGTAGAAGCGGGTTTTTTCGCGCGCGTCCGGGGTCTCGATTTCGACGCGGTTGAACAGGTCATTCCACACACGACGCTGATTTTGCACGACGGCATCGAGATCCCAGCCGAACGGAGTGGACAATTCCCGCTCAAGGTTGAGTCGCGCGTCCTCGACGCTGACGAGCGAAATTCCCGTGCGAATTTCCACCCGTTCATCCGGTGCAGTCTTAAACTGCGCGAATGCTCCGCAGTCGCCCGACAAATCCAATTCCTGCACATTAGAGAAGACTTGTCCGCCGTGCCATCCGTTTAATTCTCCGTCAGGCCGTATGACCCCCCGTTGTATTGTGACCTGCCGGCCCGCCAGGTTTTGCCATCCGCCAAAGTCGAAAGAGCGGTTGAATTGCGAGACAAAATGCAAATCAAAGCGCTGCCTGCAGTTGTACACACTTGGGACATCTGTTTGAATAGTGCCCTCAATTTCATTCGACGACACGCGGTGGACTTTTGCGCTGATCACATGGGTTTCGTATTCATTCGGCAAAAGAAAGGGAATGAGCACGCGCGCCTGGTCACTCGCGGAAAAAGTATATCGCTGCAAACTGGCCCTCGTGGTCGCCGTAAGTTCAACCTTGATGCCGCTGTCCTTGAGCGTCACATCATAGAAGCCGATTCCACCCTTTTCGGTGGACTTGTCAAAGCGAGAACTGTAGCCGGAATCGTCAAGGCCGGGATGCGTGCGCAACGGGCCGACCGTGGGCATCGTTCCGAGTCCCGACATCGTCCATTCATGAATGTGACTAAAGCAGTCAATGTATTCGTGACTATACTCGTAGCCGGCGCACCAGCTTTCATCTTGATTGTCGGGTGAAATTTTGACCATGCTGAAGGGCATCCACGGCCCGGG
>DATAXU010000194.1:0-13408 GCA_036272955.1 Verrucomicrobiia bacterium | reverse complement strand
AGGATGGCCAGCGCCTCGTCCCTGGGCGGCTGGAGCGCTGTGCCGGCGGCGGACGAAAGCGAGGTCGAAACCGCAAAAACCAGCCCCTCCCGTTTTTCATCGACGAGCCAGACGGTCACTGTGAGCACCTCAAAAACCTGGGAGATGAGCGTGGCCGCCGCCTGGCAGAGTTCGGTGGGTTTGACGCACGAGGCTGTGCCTTCGGTGAGGGTCCGCCAAACCGTGCGGTAATCGTAGAGAGGGCGTTGAAAATAGCGGCTGATGAAACGGCGGGTGTGCAGCCGCACCCGGTCGGACAATGCCACAATTGTCACCGCCACCAGCAGTATCAAAAGAAAAAACGCCTTCGTTTGAAAACTGGTGGTGCTCTGCACCCAGACCGCAAGCCTCGCCAGAATTCCCACACTGACCAGGTAAATGCCGCCGATCAATGCCGTGAGCGAATTCTCGAAAATCGCGTTGCTCGGGAAGACCGCCACTTCCGAAACGTCCCGGAAGAGCGAACGCATCATTAGCACGCATCCCAGCAGCAACGCCCCAGAATTCACCGACACCAGCGAGGGATCCAGCCGTTGCATTAAAAGCGCCTGGCTGGATGTGTAGGCGCGGACGGCGAACACGATGCCCAATCCCAAAATCGTGAATTTGATCCGCCAGCGCATCGTTCCCACCGCGGCCCGGAACGTCCGTTCCAGGTTCATCAGCACGACCAGCGCACCGACCAGACATAATACCTCCAGGGCGACCCCCGCCGGCTGCAATCGGAATACCCATTGCAGGTCGCCGTTTAAATCATCCGCGGGCGTGAAGAGCAACCGTCTGGGGCACGCAAAGCTGAGCGCCGCGGGCGCCGCCAGCGAGAGGGCCAGGACGTATCGCCAGCGCCGCAGGAATTCGCGCGCGTTTCCACGCGCATAACTCAGGCTGAAAAGAAGCCAGACGAACGGCATCAGCGAAGTCGCCCACAAACGCCATTGTTGCCAGCGCGTTGCCTCATCGCGCATCGCGGCATCCGTCCCCAACCCGACAAAAACGCTCTCCGCCGCGAGCAGCGCCATGCCGGCGCAGAAAAACCAGACCGCAATGGAACGCCACCCGCGAAAGGCCGCGATGAGCATGACGACGCCCGCACAAGCGGCGCTTATGTAAGCCAGGGTCACTGCGGTGTTCATCGAATTCGGTGCAACCAGCGGGACGTCCTGTGGACGTTCGGGCGCTCACCCGCCATCGTATCTTGAAACATCGGTTTTAAGCAATGGAAACTGAAGTTGTGGAATGGCACCATGGAGCGCAAAAGCATCGACCTCGAGCGTTACGACTTTTATTGACTTCGTGAATAATGTGTGAATAACTTCTTTGGAGGGCCAGAGTTACTTAGTGATTGGCATTAGCGACATGATCTCCGGAGGAACTGGGCTTTATACGCTCAGGGAAACGGCCCGGTACGCACGAATGCATCCGCACACCGTGTCGCGGTGGTTCAAGGGCGACGATTATTGCAGAAAAGTATTTCTTCTGGACGAGTCCAGGATAATCACGTTTTTGGATTTTGTGCAGGTTCTGGCAGTTCGCAATGTGCGTGTCCATTACCCTGAAATCAGCCTCCAAAAGATACGGGACGCAATAACGCGGGCTTCCGACCAATTTGATGTTAGCTATCCCTTCGCTCGAAAGCACACAACTTTTGTTTTTGACAAGGAAATATGGATACGGCCCACGGGCCAAACAATAATGCAAATTTCGGGGAGCCAGCATGGACAGAAGGGAATGGTTCCGTTGCTTGAGAGATTTTTAAAAGACATTTCTTTCGACGCGAACACCGGCCTGGCTGAAAAATATAAAGCTTTTGAGCGCGGGAAGCATAAAATCACGATGAATCCCAGGATGCGATTTGGTGAGCCGCTTTTAGACGATTGTGGATATACGCCGCTTACGCTGTTCGAAGCGGCCAAAGCTGAGGGAAGTCCGGAAGCAGCCGCCAAAGTATATGGTGTCACGCCGGAACAAGTTGAGCTATGCGTTGATTATTGCGATTACCTCGAGGCCGCTTGAATCAGCCAGTGAAACTGCTGCTGGACGAATGCCTGGGACATCCTTTGGTTGAAGATCTGGCAAAATTGCTATCGTGGGACCATCCTCAGCCAACTATTCATCACCTGAGCAGATACTTTAGCGCTGGAACGGTGGATTCAGTCTGGATTCCTCAAATCTCGGCAGAAGGATGGATTGTTCTGACTGGCGATCGGGGAAAAAACAAAGGAGATAAACTTCCCGCAATCTGTGTGCAATACGGAGTCACGCATATCTTAATGGGTTCTTCTTTGCTGCACGTAAGGCAAATCCAAAAAGTCACTGCTATCGTGGCAGTCTGGGAAGAAATCAAAAAATGCCCCGATGCCCCCAAGGGATCTCGTTTCACTCTGAGGCTTAATGAGCACAGATACCCGTCGTTGAGACAGGTCGCCTTATAGAATTTGCGCCCCGCGGCCGGCCCAACATTTCGATGGCAGTTCGCGGGTTCTGATCTTACTGTGGCGACGGGTTTGAATATGATGCTTTCCAAGCGAAGTCCGATCTTGCCTGCGTGGGCGTTTCTTGCGGTGGCCCTCGTGGGCGCTTTGACTGGATGCCGCACTGAGCTGGCTCGCACCGATACTCCAATGCAAACCGATCCTTCCTCACAACCTGTTTTGGCGGCGGTGCAAAGCGTGAAGGCAAAATTCGCGCCGGACCCCCACCTCGCGATTTTTAATGTGACTGTCGCCCGCAAGGGAGATGAAGTCGTTCTTAAGGGGGATGTGGAAAATGCCGCGGCAAAGACGGCGGTGCTCGCGGCTGTCGCAGCCACTGGGGTCAATGCTGTGGACGAGGTTCAGGTCCTTCCCAATCCGGACTTGGGCGACCGCACTTGGGGAATCGCGACGGTCAGCGTGGTAAATGTTCGGGAAAAACCGGGGCATGCCTCGGAAATGGGGACGCAAATTTTGATGGGGAATGTCTTCCGCGTCTGGGACCAGACTACTAATTGGTTCCTGGTCCAATCGGCCGACGGCTATCCGGGCTGGTCCGAAGGGGGCGGGTTTTTGGTTTGCACCCGCGAGGAGGCGGATGCCTGGAATGCCTCGCCGCTGTTGATCGTGACGGCGTTCGAGGAACGCATTCTGGAGGAGCGGGATGCGGATTCGTTGCCGGTCGCGGACGTCGTGATGGGCTGCCTTGTCAAATATGTGGGCCAAACGGCGGACTGGCTTAAGGTGCAACTGGCCGACGGGCGGGTTGGTTACATGCCGAAGAAATCCGCGGTGGATTACGCGGAATGGCGGGCAAGCCGGCACGCTACGCCTGATAATATCGAGCGCACGGCAAAATCGTTCCTGGGCCGGCCCTATTTCTGGGGATGCAATTCCATTCGCGGGATGGATTGTTCCGGTTTGACGAAGCTGGTGTTTTTTCTCAATGGCGTCGATTTGCATCGCAACTCCGCGCAGCAAATGGCGGACGGCGCGGACGTTCCCATCGATTCGGATTTCAAGAACCTCAAGAAAGGGGACCTCCTGTTTTTTGGCCGGCGCGCGCGGGGCGGCATGCCGGAAAAAATCACGCACGTCGGAATTTATCTGGGGGACAAATTGTTTATTCAATCCGCCGGGTCGGTCCGCATCAGCAGTCTGGATCCTGATTCCCCGCTTCGCGATCCCAAGCGAACCCGCTCGTTGCTGCACGCCCGGCGGGTGCTGCGTTCTACCACGTCTTCGTAAGCCCCAGTTTCTCCAGCAACTCCGGCGGCGGGTCGGGGAACGCCGTCAGCGCGACGTTGCCCACGAAACCCACGTCGCGCCATCCCACGGGCGTGGTGTAGAAACCGGTGGCAGTCAGCGAACGCATCATCGCGAAAAACTCGGCGCCCTGGGAAAATTCCGGCTTCGCTTTGGGGCTGTAACAAATGTCGTCGGCGATTCCGCTTTGCTCCTGCGCGGTCAATTCGGCGAAATTCCGCCCGTGACGTCTCATGGCCTCCCCGTTGATCCATTTCAGTCCGTCAATAATAATTTTGCGATTGGCCTCCTGCTCTTGGTAGGGCGCGCTAATCCATTCGTCGATGAATTCCGGCACGGCCACCGCGCTGGCGGCGGGTGAATGGTCGTCCGCCGGGATAATCAGGTCGCACAGGGCGGTCACTGTCCGGCGCTGGTCCGCGGTGAATGTCAGCGGCCAAAAATCGCCGGGCTTGTAGGCGGTGTCGAGAAAGGGATCGCGCCCGTACGGTTTGGCGGGGCCGGCGGCGAATGCGCGCGGGCCGAGCAATGCGGCGGAGCCGCTCGCGGCGATGACCCATCGAATGGCTTCGCGGCGGCTGATGCGCGGGAGCGGTGTGTCGTTCATATATTTCCTTTCCGCATTTCTTCCAGGACGTAATCGCACGTCCGCCAGGCGAGGGCCATGATTGAGAGCGTCGGGTTCTTGTCCGCGTTGCTGACGAATGGGCCGCCGTCTGTCACGAATAAATTTTTGATCTCCCACGCCTGGCAATGCGCGTTGAGCACGCTGGAGCGCGGATCATCCCCCATCGCGGTCGTCCCCACTTCGTGGATGATCGAGCCGCCCGGCGCGATGGCCTTCTCGTCAGGACCGTTCCAGCCAAAGACTTTTCCGCCCATCGATTCAATGACGGACTTGAACGTTTGCCGCATGTGTTGCGACTGTTTGATTTCGTAATCACTCCACTTGAAACGGAAACGGAGCACCGGGATTCCCCACGCGTCTTTTTTGTCCGGATCGACCTCGCAGTAGCTGTCGTCGTTGGGGATCATTTCGCCGCGGCCCGACATCCCGATGACAGAGCCGTAATACCGGCGCGCCTCCTCTTTGAAACGCTTGCCATAGGCGCCGTCAGTCAGGTCGGGAAGAAAATCAAACTGCCCTGCCCCCGGCATCGGGCGGCCGCCGCCGACTTCAATATGATAGCCGCGCGGGAAGCCGAGTTTGCCGGCAAGCTGTTCCTTGTAGAGCCACCACGGGGAATAGACATGCATGTTAGCGCCTTCGTCATTGAAAACGGGCATGTTTTCCAGTGCCGGAATCTGGCCGCCCAAGCCCGCGCCCACCGTATCCATCAGGTAGCGTCCGACTTTGCCGCTGGCATTGGCCAGGCCGTTGGAGAAACGGGGCGATTTCGAATTGAGCAAAATGCGCGCGGATTCGCATCCGCTGGCGGCAAGAAGCACGACGCGCGCTTTGACGTGAACGTCTTTTTTCGTTTTCTTATCGACGTAATAAACTCCCGTCGCGCGGCCTTCGTCGTTGACGGTGACTTCGCGGACCATCGCGTCGGTGACAATATCGAGGTTCCCGCTGGCAAGGGCCGGGGGAAGGTGGACGGTGGTGGATTGGTAATTGGCCTTGATCGAACAACCCCGTCCGCAATCGGTCGCCCAAAAACAGGCCAGGCGCGAGTCGATCGAATCGGCGGTCCATTTCTCGGCCTTGGGATTGTTGGGATGGAGCGATTTTGCGACGCGGGCGGCATCGAGCTTGCGGGAGAGCAGCGCCATGTGCGAGGAAATGATCGGGACACCCAGCGCACGGGCATGTTTTTGAAGGAAAAGTTCGGG
Organism: Verrucomicrobiia bacterium; assembly: GCA_036272955.1. Taxonomy (GTDB): domain Bacteria; phylum Verrucomicrobiota; class Verrucomicrobiia; order Limisphaerales; family Palsa-1400; genus DATAUD01. Next base: position 7,796 of record DATAXU010000194.1, on the reverse strand, counting down.
CACGCGCGGGCGGGGCGGCGGCAGGAGGGTGCCGTTGCGGGAATCGGGCGTGTTTTCCAAACCTTCATTGGTGCCCCAGACGCCGATGAGCGATTCGACCTTGTCGTAATAAGGTTCCAGGTCTTTGTAATCGATGGGCCAATCGAGTCCAAGGCCGTCGCGGCTGCGGGGTTTAAAATCGTAAGGGCCCATGCGCAGGGAGATGCGTCCCCAATGGTTGGTGCGGCCGCCCAGCATCCTGGGCCGCCACCAAAACCATTCCTGGGGTGATCCCCAAATCTGCCATTCCGACGCCTCGGAGAATTGGTCCGCGGGCTGGCCCTGACGGCGCGTCATATAAGGTTCGCCCGGAACGGTCCAGCCGCCGCCGACGGTGGCGTCGTGGAACCCGAACGGTTTGTCCGACGTGGCCGCGGCGCGCAAGGGAGCCTGGGCGTTGGTTTGGAACATGGGAGTTTCCTCGACCGGGTCGTATTTCCGGCCGGCTTCGAGCATGAGCACTTTCACCCCCGCCAAGGCAAGGACGTAGGCGCTGGTTCCGCCTCCCGCGCCGGAACCGACGATAATGACATCATACTGCGGCTTCGTTTTCGAACTAACTAAGAACGGCATACAGGCAATCTAATGTAAGGAAAGTTTACGAACTGCAAAGGTGGAAAACATATGATAAAGGGTCCATGCTGATTTCAATGAGCCTTGATTAGCCTTGATTAGCCTTGATTTGGTTTGACTGGCGGAGCGGCGGCAGACGGGGGTTTGACGGGTATTTTTCACACAAGATGCTGAACATAAGTTAGTTGCAAATATTAACGAAAGTCAAAGGTCGGAAGTGGGTGTGGTTTGACTGGGTTTGACTGCCTTGATCGAAGCTTGATTGGATTTGGGGCGAGGGGCGGGGAGTTCCAAAGCACCCTGCCTTTACCATTATCAAAACCACATGGTCTATACATATAGACACGTATTCCCATATACTATTGTAATATGCAAGAACTTTTTGGAGCCATGCGTTTGAGCGGGGTCGAGATTTCGATGGTTGCCGACTGCGCGGATCAGATTACGACTTCGCTTCTTCCTTGTCGTAAAGGGAAAACATCTCGGCTGAGGCGTTGACCATCTGCTGATATTTGTCCAGCCACGCAGCCAGTTCTTTCACCTCAGCAGGCGAGAGCTTTTCAACGGCCGATTCGATTTCCGCAACCGCAGTCATGCGTTCACAATAATCCATCGTACGTCCTTCAGCAATAGGCCGCGCCCTGTACCATGCGCCCCTCGGCAAAGCCTTACTGCCGGCGTTTCCGGCCGAGGCCGAAAATTAGCCAGAGCGCCAGCGCCACAATCAACGCCAGCCACCAGAATGCGCGCAATTCCCGCGCGGCCATTTCGGCAAACTCGGCGGCGGCGGGAAAAAGCAGGATGAGCGAACCGATCACCACCAGTAATACCAGGACCTGCAAAATGGCGCGCGCCGTCCTGTTCATGGGGCGGGCGCCGCGTCGGACGCGCCTAGCGGCAATAAAAGCGACGCGCCGTTATTATTGACGCCCGCAGGCACCACCAGCGGCGACCGGCCGCTCCAGCGTTCCACAATTTGCAGGCGGAGGTACGCTGGATTCAGCTTGAGGGCCTCGCCGCGCACTTTGATCGCCTCGGCGTCGCCCTTGGCTTTGATAATGGCGGTGTTCGCTTCGATTTGGACTTGCTGCTGCGAAAATCGCGCCTGGGCCGCCTCTTGTTCGGCGACCATTTTGGCTTCGATGGCTTTCTCGAGGTCCGTGGAAAGATCGATGTTGCGAATGACGATGTCTTCGACGTGAAGAATATCGCCGATTTTCAAGCGGGCCGAGGCCAGCGTCTTTTGTTTGATCTCCTCCCGATTTTTGACGATGCCCTCGGCGGTCTGCGTGGCCGTTACTTCCTTGATGGCTTCCTGGACGCGCGGGGCGATGAGGCTGTCGAAGGGATCGCCGGCATATTGCTTGTAAATCTCGACGACGGACTTTTCCGGGACGCTGTAAAGGACGCGAAGATCAACGATGACCTGCTGCAAATCCGAGGAAAAACAATCGGCGCTGACCGGCTCTGTTTTCTGGCGGATGTTGACGGGAACAATCGTCGTGACGAAGGGGGCCTTGTAGCCGAAGCCTTCGGGAAGAAACTCCTCGGTGACTTTGCCTAGGGTGACCTTGATGCCGCGCGTGCCCGGCTCGACCACGTACGTGCTGGAAGAAGCCGCAATAATGAGCACGAATAGCGCCACGGCCCCGCCGATTAAAACTGTAACGGAGGCTCGTTGCATATTATTGCCCGGCATTCCCGCCCGGGGAGGTTTTGGTGGAAGTGGCATTGGGTGTGAGTTGGCGCAAACGTTCCAAGTCTTGCAGTTGGTAAACCAGTTTGTCACTGGCGCCGATGACCAATGGCGTGGCGCCGTCCCATTTGTCCACGATCTTTAGGTCCACGAATGAAGGGTCGGCCTTCAACGCCTCGCCGCGAATGCGAATCGACTCCGCCTCGCCTTTGGCTTGAATGACCGCGGTGTCCGCATCGATTTGGGCGCGTTGCTGAACGTATTGCGCTTTTTGGGCATTCTGTTCCTGAACCATTTTGGTTTCGATGGCGCTTTCCAATTGGGGGGTCAGGGCGATGTTCTGAATTACAATGTCCTCGACCACGAGAAACGTGCCCACTTTTTTGCGGGCAATATCGAGGGCGCTCGCCTTGATCTGTTCGCGATTCTTGACGATTTGCTCCGCGCTTTGCAAGGCGGTGACTTCCTTGAGCGCTTCCTGGACGCGCGGTTCGATCAGGCTGTCGAACGGGTCGCCATAATAATCCTGAAAAAGTCTCACCACCGAACTTTCGGGGATTCGATAGAGGACGCGAAGGTCCACTTGAACTTGCTGGAGGTCCGATGAGAAGCATTCCGCCTTGGCATCCTTGGTTTGTTGCCGGACGGAAATCGGATAAATCGTCGTCACAAACGGCGACTTGAGGCCGAAGCCCTCCGGCTTGAACGCGCTGGAAACCTTCCCCATCGTCACCTCGACGCCGCGGAAGCCTGGTTGCACAACGTAGGTCCCGGCGGCGGCCATGACGATTATGGCAAAAATGATCAACGCGCCGCCGATCCACCTGGCGATGTTCTGGGGGCTCATCGGCCTTATCGTAGTAAGTCGCGCGGGGCGGTGTCAATGGTTTCAGGAAAGACCGCGAGCTATGTAGCGCCAAAATAATGAAAATCTCTTGACATCTTTGATGGCGGGATGTAAATACAACGTAAATACATTGCATGGCCAAATGATTTACAAGTGATTTACAAGTTATGGAGTTTGATTGGACAAATCCGCCCTTTAATCTGGATAGATCGTTGAACTTGCAAACGATTGAAGAATCCTTTGAAGACCCCTTTGCGGTGCGGTTGTTGCCCGATTCTCCTCGGTTCGCCGTCCAGGCCAGGTTTTTTAACCTCGGCATGTCGGCGGATGGCACGGGCATCTTTACGGTTTACCGCACCAATGGCAAACAGGCGCGCGTGATTTTCGCGCGGCCCTTCGAGCCGGAGGAACGATTTTTATATCAGCGAAAACTGACTCAAACACTCGCGCAATAACCGTTACCATCTATGAATGCCATCGCCAGTTGGGAAGAAGTCCCGCTATTTGACCGCGAGGAAGCCGAGGCGGCCTTTTGGGCGGACAACCGCATCGAGGTGCGCCTGATGGAAAGTTCGGTGGTTTCGGGCAGTGAGCTGGCCGATTCCATAACAATCACCCTTCGCATGGACCCCCGGATGCTGGCAAGAATCAAGCGCCTGGCCCGGACCCGGTATCTGAACTACCAAAGCATGATCAAACAATGGCTGAGCGAGAGAATGGAACAGGAAATGCGGGAGCAAAAATATGGCGCTCCGGCGCAACAAGGCTGGCATGAATAATAATAACATGAACAAGAAAAACCATTCCACGCAGTTGGCCTTTACGCTGATTGAACTCCTGGTGGTGGTTGCGATTATGGGGTTGGTCGCGGCAATGGTTCTCGCCGGCGGGCAGTATGCCTCAAAGGTCAAAAAGGAAACCGCCGTCAAGGCTGAGAGGGAAAAGTTGGAGACGATGATTGATCACTACCAGGCCAAGCTCAATTTTTACCCGCCGGACAACGGCAATCTTATCACCAACCAGGGCGGCCCCTATTCAGGCACGTATTACGGCCTTACGATCTCCAACCCGTTGATCTACGAACTGACGGGGGGAACGAACACCAATAATTTAGTTTTCGTTTTTAATAGCAACAGCCCTCCCAACACCGGCATTACGATAAACGGAACCGGTAGTACTTATACGGCGGTGTTTGGCCGGGGAGGCCTTGCAAACTCCGATGTTTCCGAGCCGCAGAATTTCTTCATCCCGCCGCCCATGCCGCAGGATTATACCAATTTTCCCGGCACAACAGTGGATGGGCTGCTCGTTCCGGCGGCGTTAACGAATAACATGCCGAATTTCTGGCATTACGATTCCTCCAGCACGAATCGCCATAATCAAAACAGTTATGATCTATGGGCCGAATTCACGGTCGGCTCCAAGAACGGCCTGCTTGTCATTGAAACGAACGGAAACTGGTAAACACAACATGCGCTTCCTTGTGACCAACGCTCTTCCGGCTACGCCACTCGCGGTGGAATGGCTTGAGCAACCCGATGCCTTGCCGGCGGCGGTCGTGCTGCACACGGGGCGCGCGGTGGTGCGCCGGCGATCCAGTGGGAGCGTCCGTTCGGGGGGCTGCGCGGCGAATGGCATCCAGGGAAATATCATGGCCCGCGGATTCGCGCGCGGCGGGAGATTTTCCCGCGCATTTACGCTTTTGGAATTGATGGTGGTGCTGGCCATCATTGGTTTTATCGCGGCGCTGACGTTGCCCCATGTCGGCGGCTACAATCGCGCCAACACCGTTTCCGCCGCCACCCGCCAGTTGCTTGATGACGTTGCGCGCGCGCGGGCACGGGCGCTGGTCAATCGTTCGACGGTCTATATGGTGTTTCTTCCCGCCTACTGGAATACCGTTCAGGCCCTGGAAAACGAGTCGGTGCATGCCACGCCCCAGTTCACCAATCTTTTGACGCACCAATACGCGGCCTATGCGCTTTACAGTTCGCGGACCGTAGGAGACCAGCCGGGCCAGCATTTTCCGCATTACCTGACGGACTGGCAGACCTTGCCGAGCGGCGTTTATATTTGGCCGGGACAGTTTAATCCGAACATCCAGCATGTGAATGTTTACACGACCAACACGTTCAACCCCGGGGCGACGAATTGGGACGTTGTTTACCCATTCGCCACGAACTTCTCCTTTTACTTTCCTTCCGTTAACACGGGAGTGCAGACGAACCTGCCCTACATCGGTTTTACGCCGCAGGGGACGCTGGTGACGCCCACCAACCAATACATCATGCTCGCGCGCGGCAGTATTTTTTATGCCGAAAATAGCAACGGCGTGCCTGTTTATGCGCCGCCGGATGTGGAAGAGACGCCGCCGGGAAATGAAACGAACAACCCCTGTATGATCAAGATTGATTGGCTTACGGCGCGCGCCACAATCGTCCAGAACCAATTTCAATGAGAATTTGTCCGAACATTCCGTTCGCAGACGCCAAGGAAGAACGCCGCCAGGGCGAACAAGCATTCACCATGGTTGAAATTGCCATAGCCATCGGTGTAATCGGTTTCGCCCTGGTGGCGGTCATTGGCATTCTTCCCGCGGGAATGAATGTCCAAAAGGATAACCGCGAGGACACAACGATCAGTGAGGATGAGCCGGTTTTTCTGGACGCTATTCGCAACGGCGCCAATTTCAGTACGAATGACACGACCGTGAACACGGGCCTGGACTATCTGACCAATTATGTGGAAAAAATCTACTTTGTCGGGGTGACCAATGGCATTCAAACGATCAATCCGGCCACTGTCTATTCCAACTTCAACAATGGCTCGGAAATAATCGGGCTTCTGTCCACGCCGGAGCATCTCAATGTGGGATCGAGCAATTACTCGATAACGAGGGCGATTGTCCGCTCGCTTGGCGGGGCGGGCGTCCAGCAAAATGGAGCGAACATCCTTACCGCTTTTCGCTACGAGATGGACGTGGAGGTTGTTCCTTATGTCAATTTTGCTTTGGACGATATTGCATACACCAATTATACTCCTGGCACGGCCGACTATATCACTCGTTCCAATCGCTACCTGGAACTCATTAGCGGCGGCGTTCTGCCCGCTTCTCCAGCAGTCAATCTTTCATCAGGAACAGGCGCTTTGGCGTATAATTTGTATGATATAAGACTGCATTTTAGCTGGCCGGTTCTTCCCGGCCCTAACAACGCGGTTGGGCCTGGCCGCCAGAGCTATCGAACGATGGTGGCGTCGGGCCTCGTGCAGGGAACTGCGGTGAACATCTCCGGGAACACCGCGCAGCCTTGGTACTTTCAAGCGCAATTGTACGCCACCAACGACCAGGGGAACTTGTGAAGCTAGCCAACCCATATAGAGGCTCGTGCGGACCGCGGCAGCGACGCGCGCTGACTATTTTGGAGATGCTGGTTTCAACCGCGATGCTGAGTTTCATCGTCCTGGGTCTGACTGCCATGCTCCTTCAAACCCAGCGCGCCTTCAAAACAGCTATCAAGACGACAACAGTGACGGACGCCGGACGGACGATTCTGGACATGATCTCGGCGGACTTGAGTCAAATGAGCGACGCGCAAAACACCAACGTGACCAACCTATATTGGTCATGGACCGGTTCGACCAATATCCAGTACAACAACGGCGTGGGCTTCCGCACCAACCAGCTTGATGCGATCTACGTTCTGGAACATACAAACACAACCTGGGTCGGCGTGGGCTATGCCGTGCAGCCAGTGGTTGCGGGCGTCGGCACGTTATACCGTTACCAGACAAACTATGATACGCCGGTACTTAGCACTAATGCCCTCATGGTGCCGTTCCTGCAGTCTGTCCAAAACCAAGGCTTCACCAACCAGGCCTACTGGCATCGAATCGCGGACGGTGTCATTCACTTGAAACTTCGCACATTTGATCAGAACGGCAACGAGCCTTGGATAGAATCGACTGCATACGTGGACGGTGACTACGCGCCCTATGCCACGATGGCCTACCCGCTGCGTCAGCAATACTATCCATTTGTCAGCAATACGCTTCCCAACGCGGTGGACATTGAGGTGGGGATTTTGGAACCGGAAGCTTTGGCCCGGGCACGCTCCATCGCGGGAGCGCCCCAGGCCTTGAACAATTTTATGCAAACGAATTCCCTGACCCAGATGGAAATTTTCCGTAAGCGCGTCAGCATCCCGGTCGTGGCCCGATGAATCTGAAATTACATAGCTTGGAGGCACGAGGCAAAAAGCAGCGTTCAAAGCGCGGCATCGCCCTGGTCATTACTTTATTGATGCTTTCGGTCATCACGTTTCTGGCCGTTGCATTCCTTGCGATGACCCGCCGTGATCGCGCGGCTGTCACCGCGACCATGGATGTCGATGGCGCCCGGAACATGAGCGATGCCGCGCTCAATCGCGCCCAGGCCGAAGTCATGGCCAGAATGATAGCCCAGGGCGATGCCTTGAGTTACGACTACATGGTTTCGCGGAACTTCATAAGCCCGGGAGGCTTCATCAACAAGAATTCCACCCTGACCAACGTCAATTACGATTTCTTTTATGGTTCTACCGCGGCCAATCCGGTCGGCAATAACGCCGCCGCCTGGGCGGAGAACATCGGCAATCTCTACTA
>DATAXU010000193.1:0-9455 GCA_036272955.1 Verrucomicrobiia bacterium | reverse complement strand
TTACGAGCGGCTTTCGCGCTCCTCAGCTACCGCCTTGCCGATGGCTTCGGGAGCAAGAGCGTATCCAGCAGGGACTTGGAAAAATAACCCGCCGCCGCGTTTGACCAGCTTGGCAACGACCCGCCTCGGTCCGGGTTTGGGGATCACTGGAACAAGTTTTATGGTCCCGTCCGGGTTGGGTTCGTAGGCGAAAACCTGTCCCGCTTTCACCTTCGGAAGCCGAACGCGCTGGCGGTCATCCACCGTTAACATTTTCACGGCGAGAGATTCTTATCGGATAGCGCTGAAATCAAGCCGCTTCCAGGCCAAGTAGTCGGCGGGACGGACAATGGACACAAACTGACCGGGGTGGTCGGCTGGCATCCCATTACCAACCGGGGCAATGGAGAAAATATCTCCCGAGACGATCGGGATAACGCGCATTGGTGCGGGAACGTTGACAAAATGGCCGGGTAATTCACGGTCGCCGTTGATCCCAGTTTTTTCTTGGAGGGCGGCGGAAGAAAATCAAAACTGTCATTTTTCTAGGACTGACCCCTAAGTGATGACCCCTAAGTGACCTCTCGAACCTTGTCGAGATTACGGCGCGACAAGTCGTCGCGGTTTTTTCGTTGGCGTAAGGGACGGGATAGGCGTTACAACTACCGGGAATTATGAGGTTCTTTGAACGAGTGGGGGTCGGAGCAGTACTGCTTTCTTTGTCGTTTTCGTTGCGGGCGGTGCCTTTGCCGGTGGATGAGGCTCTGCCAATGGTCGGCACGGGCGGGCATGGGCACACTTATCCGGGGGCGACGGTGCCTTTCGGGTTTGTTCAATTAAGCCCGGATACGCGGACGGATGGGTGGGACGCTTGTTCCGGGTATAATTATGCCGATTCCTCGATCCTTGGTTTTAGCCATACGCATCTTTCGGGGACGGGCGGCATTGACCTGGGGGAGTTGTTGGTCGCGCCGTTTGTTGAGAAACTTGATGAGGGCGATCGCTATACTCCGTTGAGCGCGGTGCGGTTTAAGTCGGGCTTTTCGCATGACAGGGAAGAGGCGAAGCCGGGGTATTATAAGGTCTGGCTTGACCGCTATGGCGTGCTGGCGGAATTGACTGCGACGGCTCATTGCGGAATGCATCGTTATACGTTTCCGGCATCGGACCAGAGTCATTTGTTGATTGATTTGGTCCACGGGCTGGGGAATCCGCCGACGAGCGGGGAGTTGAAGATCGAGAGCAAAACGTTGATCACCGGGGAGCGCAGCAATAACGGTTGGGCGAAGGGGAAGAAACTTTATTTTGCGATTGAATCTTCGCCGGCGTTCGATGGCTTTGGTCTCGAAGTGAACGAACAACCGCTGGGAGCGGACGCGATGGACGCAACCGGGAAAAATGTCCGGGCGCATTTGGATTACAAGACGGCGGCTGGAAAACCGGTTGTTTTGCGGATCGGGCTTTCGGCCACGAGTTTGGATGAGGCGAAAAAGAATCTTCAGACGGAGATTCCCGGTTGGGACTTTGACGCGGTGCGCGAGCAGGCGCGCGAGGCCTGGAACGAAAATCTTTCGCGCATCGAGATTCAATCGGACAATAGCACCTTCCGCCAAACTTTTTACTCGGCGATGTATCACACGATGATGGCGCCGACGCTTTATAACGACGCGGACAATTCTTACTACGGGCCGGATCATGCGGTCCATACCGGAGCGGCTTTCCAATATTATTCGACCATGTCGCTCTGGGATGTTTTTCGCGGGGAAATGCCGCTGCTGACGATCACCGAACCGGACAGGATCAACGATTTCATCCAATCGATGCTGGCGTTTTATCAGCAGTCTCCAGACCATTCGCTGCCGGTCTGGCCGCTGGCGAGCTACGAAACCTGGTGCATGCCGGGCTATCATTCGGTGCCTGTGATTTACGACGCCTATGCCAAGGGGTTTCGGAATTACGACGCGGACCTGGCTTTTGAAGCGATGACCAACACAGCAATGAGCGGGCGGCGGCGTCAAGACGAATTCCAAAAATGTGGATATGTCCCGTTTGTCAAGGGCAAGGGGGCGGCGACGGCGCGGACTCTTGAGTTTGCGTACGATGATTGGTGCATCGCGCAAATGGGGAAAGCTTTGGGGAAGACGGATGCGGCGGCGGTGTTTGCGAAACGATCGGAGGATTACAAAAATGTCTGGGACCCAACGACACGATTTTTCCGGGCGCCGCGACCCGACGGCACGTTTCCGGAACCATTTGACCCCAAGGAGGTGGCGCATAACGGAGACGCGGCGGATGGGGATTTTACCGAAGCGGATGCGTGGCAGTATATGTTTTTTGTGCCGCAGGACGTTCCCGCAATGATTGAGCTGTATGGCGGAAAACAGGCGTTCATTAAACGGCTGGACGAGTTTTTCACGGAGGATTCGGATATGTCAAATTGGCGGATTGATGTGACGGGATTGGTTGGCCAATACGCGCACGGAAACGAACCGGATCAGCAGGCGCCGTATCTTTACGCGCTAGCCGGCGCCCAATACAAGACGGCGGAGCGAGTGCGTCAGATTCAGTTGACACAATACGACAACTCAGCGGAGGGACTTTGCGGCAATGACGACTGCGGGCAAATCTCCGCATGGTATGTTTGGAGCGCGATCGGGCTTTATCCGGTGAATCCATCGAGCGGGGTGTATGTCATTGGATGTCCGTTGGTGGAAAAAGCGGTGATTCGTCTCGATCCAAAATTCTACCCGGGTGGAACGTTCACGGTGGTTGTGCGAAGCAACACTCACTACGCCCGCGCGGACAAGATGGATAATTACATTCAGTCCGCGACGCTCAACGGGGAGCCGCTGAATCGACCGTGGCTCACGCACAAGGAAATCACGCAGGGCGGAACTTTGGAATTGGTAATGGGAATTCTGCCGAACAAGGATTGGGGAACCGGAGATTGACGCGCAGGTTGTGGAAAAATTTGTGCGTTGAAAATTCTGTTTTCGTCATTCGTTCTTTTGTCATAATAGTGCGATGAATCGAATGCTCGTTTTGTATTGCTGCCTTGGCGTCATCACGCTGGGGGCGGCGCCCTCGAAAACCGTTCAGTCGCCGGATCGGCACATTACCTTCACCGTTTCCACGGCGGGGGCTTTGAAATATTCGGTGGCGGTGGATGGGACGAATGTTGTGGGGGATTCCACGCTGGGGTTGAAGTTTCACGATGGGGCGGATCTGGGGCGTGACGTGGAGTTGACAGGGGGCAGCCCTCGCTCTGTTAATAAAACATGGAAGAACCGGTTTGGAAAACGTAGCGTCGTGCGCGACCACTATAATGAACTTCGGCTCCAATTTCGGGAACAGACTCCGCCGAAGCGGAGCTTTAGCCTCATCGTGCGGGCGTATGACGACGGGGTGGCGTTTCGCTACGAATTGCCGGAGACGCAAGGGGCGCGTGAATTTATACTTGATGATGAGCTGACGGGGTTTGCTTTTGCGCCGGATTGCCTTTGCTTCGCGGGGACGAATGAACATGGGTCTTTTCACGGGCCGGAGGAATGGAATTATAAACGGAACACGGTGGGGACGTTGAACCCGGACGGCATTTACGGGGTGCCGTTTTTGGTGAAGACGCCGGCGGCGTGGGTGGCGGTGACGGAATCGGATTTGCGGGATTGGTCGGGAATGTGGCTTTCGCCGAGTGATGGAGAACTTAAGGCGCGGCTGGCTCCGCGGTTGGACCATCACGGATTAGTGAAGGCGTTTACACCGCATGATTCGCCGTGGCGGGTTTTGATCATCGGAGCGGAGCCGGGTCGATTGGTGGAGAGCGACCTGGTTTTGAACCTGGCTGCGCCGAATCAATTGGCCGATACGGAGTGGGTCAAGCCGGGGATGATGGCCTGGGACCATTGGTGGGCGGCCGATACGAAGATGGACACAGCGACGCTGGAACAATATATCCAATTGGCGGCGGACATGGGGTGGCCATATCAAATGATTGACTGGCAGTGGTATGTAAATCCGACCAAGAAGACAGCCGACATCACGAAGGTGGCGCCCACGGTGGACATGCCGGAGGTCCTGCGTTTCGCGAAGGAACGCGGCGTGAAGGAATGGGCCTGGCTGACCTGGACGGATGTGGACCGGAACGATGCGTATAAAAAGGCGTTTCCACTTTACGAAAAATGGGGGTTGGCGGGGGTCAAGATCGACGCCATGGACCGTAACGACCAGGACATCGTCAATTGGTGTGAAAAGATCACGCGCGCGGGGGCGCAGTATCATCTGATGGTGGATTTTCATGGGTCGTGCGAACCGGCGGGATTTAACAGGACGTTCCCCAATCAAATCACGCGGGAAGGAATCATGGGCAATGAGTGGAATAAATGGAGCCGGCTGGATACACCGGAACATAAGTTGACGCTGCCGTTCACACGGTTCCTGGCGGGGCCGGGAGACTTTACGCCGGGCGGTTTTCTAAATCGTCAGCCGAAGGATTTTCACGTCATCAGCACCAATACGGAAGTGCAAGGGACGCGGGCGGCGGAACTGGCGCTTTTCGTTTTGTTTGACAGCCCGATCGAATGCGCGTGTGACAGTCCGGCGCATTACCGGGACCAACCTGGAGTCGATTTTCTGAAAATTGTCCCAACGGTTTGGGACGACACGCGGGTGTTGGACGGGGCGGTGGGAGAACATTTGATCATGGTCCGGCGCAAGGGCGGGGATTGGTTTTTGGGAGCGATGACGGACGGCACGCCGCGCACGATGCCGGTGAAATTGGATTTCCTTTCCAAGGGCAACTGGACGATGAAGCTTTGGAAGGATGCGCCGGACGCCGGCACGAACGCGGAGGATTTGGAGATCGAGGAACGGGCGGTGAAGGCGGGGGAGACGGTGGTGTTGCGCCTGGCGCCGAACGGGGGGGCTGCCGCGCATTTTCAACTTCGTTGAGGCTATATTACTTATGAAAACTTTCGGATTTGCTCTGTCGTGCATAATTGTTGTTGTAAGCGCAGGCGGGGCTGTGACGCGATTGCCCACAGATCCCGGCACGCCGGCTTTGGTTGCGGCGGGACCGCGGGCGGAAGAGCTTGCGAGGGCGGCGCTGATGCGAGCGCCTTCCACGAATGACGCTGCGTCCAATCCGACCGAAGCCGCACCGGGGGCTAACCCGCCCTCGAACGTGGACGGGAATTTTTTGGTCGGGCCGATTTATGTGCGCGCGCCGGAATTGAGCGTCGCGCCAGGAACGCCGCAAGGGCGGGTGGAGCAGTTCACGATGGATTCGGCGGACAGCAAATTCTACCCGGGAATTCGCAGAAACGAATTTGGAACGGTCGATCCGAATAATCCAAAGACGTTGATTGTGGAGACGCATCCGGCCCCGTACCGACGCACGGTGACGGTTTATATTCCCAGCCAATATGTCGCCGGCACCGAAGCGCCATTCATGGTGGTGCATGACGGGCCAGGCTTGGGTCACCCGGATTTGACGCTGCCGCATATACTTGACACGATGATCGCGGCGCATCGGGTTCCCGCGATGGTGGTTATTATGATTGCCAACGGAGGCGGGGATGCCCAAGGAAATGAACGGGGCCTGGAATACGACACGATGTCGGGAAAATTCGCGGAGTTCATCGAGACGGAGGTTCTGCCGCGGGTTGAAACCAATTACAACGTCAAACTGACCAAAGATCCCGATGGACGTGCGACGATGGGGACTAGTTCGGGAGGCTCCGCGGCGCTGGAGATGGCGTGGTATCACCCGGAATGGTATCATCGGGTGGTCACTTATTCCGGCACGTTCGTGAACCAACAGTGGCCGTTCAACAAGGAAACGCCGGACGGCGCGTGGGATTTCCACGAAAAATTAATTCCAGAGAGCGCCCCGAAACCGATTCGTCTTTGGATGGAAGTCGGCGACCGGGACCTTTTGAATCCCAATGTCATGCGGGATAATATGCATGACTGGGTGGCGGCCAATAACCGGATGGCAACAGTCCTGAGGGCCAAAGGATATCATTACCAGTTCGTTTACGCTCTCAACGCGGGACATGTGGAGCGCGCGGTGAGGATGCAGACGCTGCCGGAAGCGCTCGAATGGGTCTGGCAGGGCTATTCGAGGAAATAACGGTTCCCCTCCCCTCTCAACTCACGGCGGCGAAAAATGACAGCATTGTCATTCCAAATTCATTCTTCTTTCACACGATTTGGATACGATTTGGGAAGGTAAATTTTTGTCCCAAGTCTATCATGTCCCTTGATCGCGAACTTGAAAAATCCGGCTCGTGGCTTTTCCGCCATCGGAGCTACTTTCCGCTGCTCATCCTGCCCATTTTTTTTCTGGGCCTGGGATCTTTTACGTATCTGGATCAAAGCCACGCGCTTAACGAAATCTGGCAGGTGTTTTGCCTGGCAATATCCATGCTCGGCCTGGCGGTGCGGGTGATCACCATCGGGCGCGCGCCGATCGGGACCTCCGGGCGGAACACGCGGGAACAAGTCGCCAACACTTTGACGACGACGGGGATTTATTCCATCGTTCGGCATCCGCTTTACCTCGGCAATTACCTGATCATGCTGGGTTTTGCGTTGTGGCCGCATGTCTGGTGGCTCGCGGTTTTGATCACATGCATTTACGCCCTTTATTACGAGAGAATCATGCTGGCCGAAGAAGCTTTTTTGAGGGACCGCTTCGGGCTTAGCTTTGAAGAATGGGCCGCCAACACGCCGGCGTTCATCCCGCGCTTCCGCCAATGGAAGCCGTCGTCCGTCTCGTTCTGCTGGCGAACGGTTGGGCAGCGTGAATACAACGCTTTCTTTCTCATTCTTTCCGTGTTCTTTCTGCTGGATTTGATCGGCGATTCGCTGGCAGAAAGATATTGGCATATGGATTATGGGTGGTTCGCGGTTTTTTTGGCGGGGTTCGTCGTCTTTGCGGTCTTACGGGCGCTGAAGAAACGCACGCGGCATCTCCATGTGGACGGGCGATGAAATTGACCCTGCCACTTTGGAGGTTTTGATTTACACTAGCGGACAGAACAATTTTAGGCATGCGCATATTGGTCGTTGAAGACGAGAGGAAGACGGCGACGTTCATTCGCAAGGCGCTGCAAGACGCGGGCTTCGCGGCCGACGTGTGCCATAACGGAAACGATGCGCTGACCGCCGCGCAAGCCACGCCGTTCGACGCCATCGTGCTCGACATCATGATTCCCGGCCGGGACGGGCTGAATGTTTTGCGCCAATTGCGCGAAGCGAAAAACATGACGCCAGTGCTCCTGCTCTCTGCCCGCGGTGAACTGGACGAACGAGTGCAGGGACTGGATGCGGGCGCGGATGATTATTTGCCCAAGCCGTTCGCGCTGGTTGAATTGACGGCACGGGTTCGCGCGCTGGCGCGGAGGAGTTCGGGACAATCGAAGTCGCCGGTGCTTCGCGTGGGCGACCTGACCCTGGATACGATCACCCGGCAGGCGCGGCGGGGATTATCGACATTCGATTTGACAGCGAGGGAGTTTCGACTGCTGGAATTTCTAATGCGCTCGGCGGGCCGAATTTGCGGGCGGATGGCGATTTTGGAAAAGGTGTGGGATTACGACTTCGATCCAGGCTCCAATTTGGTGGACGTTTACATCATGCGGTTGCGGGAAAAAATCGACGCGGGATTCGAACCCAAGCTGTTCCACACCGTCCGGGGCATGGGATACCTGATGAAGGAACCGCAATGAGAATCCGGACGCGGCTAACGCTCTGGTATGCGGCGATCCTGGCCATTTCGCTGCTACTCATCAGCGGGCGCACTTACCACGAACTTGCCGAGCAAATGCAGCACGCCCACCAGCAACACTCGGCGCGGCGGGCGCTTGGCGAAGCCGGGGAAATTGTCTTTCGAATGGGGCTGCCGGCGATCGTGCTCGGACTGGCCGGCGGATGGTGGCTGACGCGCCGGACGTTGCAGCCACTGGCGGAATTGACGAAAGCCGCCAAGGAAATTGATGAACGCACGCTGGCCCATCCCCTGCCCCGTTCCAGGAATGGCGACGAATTGGATGAGCTGGCCGCTGTGCTCAATTCGACGCAAGTGCGGTTGAACAATTCGTTCCAACGGATCCGGGAGTTCACGCTTCACGCTTCGCACGAATTGAAAACGCCGCTGACCGTCCTGCACGGGGAGTTGGAAACCGCGCTGCGCGACGATGACCTTGCGCCGTCGGAACGCGAACGCGCCCTCAGCCAGCTCGGTGAAGTGGAGCGCCTCTCGAAGATTGTGGATGGGCTCACTTTGTTGACGAAGGCGGACGCGGGGGATGTCAAGTTGAAGAAGGATACGGTGAGCCTGGATGAGTTGGTGCGAGACATCCATGCCGACGCCATCATCCTCGGTGAACGGCGGGGAATAACGGTCGAGCTGACCGCGTGCGAAAAAATCAACGTGATGGGAAATGCCCATCGACTGCGACAATTGCTGCTCAACCTCGCGGACAATGCGGTCAAATATAATGATGTGGGCGGATCGATTTCGATGGAGTTGCGCCGCGCGGATGCGGCGGCCCGTTTCAGCATCGCCAATACGGGGCCGGGGATCGCGGCTGATGTGCTGCCAAAGGTTTTCGACCGATTTTTTCGGGGTGATCCCGCCCATAGCGCCGACACGGAAGGCTGCGGACTGGGCTTGAGCATCGCGCAGTGGATCGCCCATGCGCACGGAGGGACAATCCAGATTGAGTCAAATACAAAACTAACGACGGTCATTCTCAGCCTGCCCGTTGCGGTGACAGAGGCTTGAGACTGAGTCCGAAACTTGTAACTTATCGGCCGCGGTTATAGAATTTTTGGATGTCAACGCCGGAAGATAAACGCCTCAACGAGGCCCGCGGTTTCATGCAGAGGCGCAATTATTCGCAGGCGATTTTGGCGTACGAAAGGTTGAGCCGCCAGTATCCCCACCGAATTGAGATTTGGTTCGAATATGGATGCGCGGCCGGCGGCGATGGCCAAATGGAGCTGGCGGATCGCGCGTGGCGCAAAGCCATGGAACTGGCGCCGAAGAATGCTCAACTCATGCTGCAAATCGGGCATCAGAACCGTAATTTGCGCCGGCTGGCCCAGGCGCGCGCATCCTTCGAGCAGGCGGCCGCAGCGGACCCTAACGGAATCAATCCACGAATGGCCTTGGCGATATTATCCGAGCAGGAGCACCGTTTTGAGACGGCGCGCGAGCACATCGCATCGTGCCTAGCCATCGATCCGGGAGACGATCAAGCGCGCTACTTTGAGGCCCTTCTTGACCGGCGACAGAACAAGGTTGAGGACGCTGAAAGACGGTTGCGCGATTTGATTTCGTCCGAGCCGCAGCATCAATACGTTCAATATGCCAGCCGTTACGAATTGGCGGAAGTGCTGAATCGGACAGAGCGATTTGATGAAGCCATGCAAATGCTGGCCGAGGCCAAAAAGCTGGTTCGCGCTCTTGG
>DATAXU010000192.1:0-9484 GCA_036272955.1 Verrucomicrobiia bacterium | reverse complement strand
GAAAAATTTCTTTCACTCATAATTTAATAAGACCTCCGATAAATGTGGACGTTGTGCAAAATGCCGATGGCGATCAGCGAGCATACCACCGAGGACCCGCCGTAACTCAGGAGAGGCAACGGGATGCCCGTCACGGGCATTAAGCGAATATTCATACCGATGTTGATGAAGACGTGGCAAAATAACAAAGTCACCACGCCCACTGCCAAAAGTTGGCCAAGGCGATCGCGCGCCTGGCCGGCAATTTTGATCCCGCTAAACAGAAGCACCGTATAGAGCGCCAGGGCCACGACGCTGCCCACAAAGCCTTCCTCCTCGGCAATGACCGAGAAAATGAAATCATTGTGTGCTCCTTCTCTGGGCAGGAAGCCAAGGGAATGTTGCGTTCCCCTGCCCCACCCTTTTCCTGTCAACCCACCGGAACCGACGGAGATGAGGGCTTGCTCGACGTTGTAGCCGGAGCCTCCGCGCGATTTGTCGCGTCCAAAGTAGGTGAGAACGCGAGTTTTTTGGTAGGGTTCCACGATCTTGAACTTGGCCGGCAAAAAGAGGATCGCCGCCACCACCAAGACCACCAACAGGCCAATTCCCCCCACCAGCCCGGCCAACATTCGTTTGGGCACGCCGGCCACAAACATCATCGCCAGGCTAATGGCAAGAAAAACCAATGCCGAACCGAGGTCCGGCTCTTTCAAAATCAAAACAAAAGGCAGCAGAGTATATCCGACCACTCCGAAAAACACCTTGGCCATTCGCAATTCCTCCTGCGGCCTGCTCAAAACACTCCCCAACCACAATATAAACGCAATTTTGGCAAATTCCGAGGGCTGTAAGCTAAAACTCCCAACGTTGATCCAGCGTTTGCCACCGTGGTGCATCGTGCCGATGGCGAATAATGCCACGAGCACAAGTATCGACGCCCAATAATAAACCGCCGCCCAACGCACCACCCGGCCATATTCCGCGGCGCAAAACACCACCGCCGCCGCGAGGCCAAGCGCATACCAAATCATCTGGCGGACCCAATCTTCCTGATACCACGCCTGCGGGCCGGTCAATTGCCGGGCGGTGGCGCTAAAAATGAAGGCCGTGCCGATCAGCATCAGCCCGAGCGTGGCGACATGCAGCGGCCAATCGTAATCGGTCTTTTTTTCGTTTAGGCGCGGGTCGTACATTTCAGTTATGCGCGAGGGTTGAGGATTTTAACACAAGCCCTCGCTCGCGTTTCAGAATCGCTTCGTAAATTTTCTCCGCCACGGGCGCGCACGTCGGGCCTCCAAAAGTGCCGTCTTCAACCATCACCACGACGACATAGCGCGGATTTTCAAACGGCCCGTAGGAATCAAACCAGGTTATCCTTTTGTAATTGCTGCCAATCGACTTGACTTCGGCTGTTCCCGTCTTGCCCGCCACGCGGAAGTCTCCCAGGTCGCGCGTCCCATTCTGATGAAACGCCCTGTAAGCCGAGCCTGCTCCCTCCGCTTTGCTGGGGCCATCGGCCGGATGTTCGGTGTCGTCCAGCATCGCGTGCCGGATGAGTTCCAGGTGGCGCGGGTTAATCTGCACATGGTCCCGCACACGACCGGGCGGAACCAGTTCCTCCAATTCCCCCGTGTCCGGCGAACGGTCATAGCTGACGACCCGCGGCCAATAGAGCGTTCCGCCGTTGGCAATGGCGCAAATCATGCACGTCATTTGCAGCGGCGTCGCGGTGACTTCCTGCCCAATGCAAACATCCGGCAGACTGGTAAAAGGCATGGAAATCCCGGCTTTCTCCGGTGGCGGGACGTTGCCGGCCGTGGGCTCCTGGCCCGTTGAAATCTCTGTTTTTTCTCCCAGATGGAAACGCCGGGCCACCTCGAGGATTTTGCGCAGTCCAGCCATCATTCCGTAATGGATGAAATAGGTATTGCTCGAACGATAGAACGCACGGTCGAAATTAAATTTCCCCGCGCCCGCCGTGTCCCCGATTGAATGCGTGGAACTGACTCGAAATTCGCCGGGACTGTCGAAAACTTCATCCGGATCAAGCCCGCTTTCGAGACAGGCAATGGCGGTGATGATTTTGAAAGTCGAGCCGGGAGGATAAGCGCCGCTGACCGCGCGATTCACCTCAGGCGTAAACTTCGTGTCGGCAAGGCGTTCGGTTTCGCCGGGCGAAATCGAACCGTGCCCGGGAACAAATTCATTGGGGTCGAATGTCGGCGCGGACGCAATCGCCAGGATGTCGCCGTTTCGCGGGTCCATGACGATAGCGGCGCCGCGAGTTTCAAACTGGGCGCTGGCAAGCGCCTTTTCCGTGGCGCGCTGCAAGTTGATGTCAATCGTCAAATAGACATCATTCCCGGGCTCGTTCGGAGTCTCGATGTTTTCGCTCTGGCGATAATTCAGATTATTGACAAGCACCGATTTGAGGCCGGCTTGCCCGCGTAATTGCTCGTCGTAAACCCGTTCGACACCACTTCGCCCCTGGTAATCCGGGAGAGTAAAAGAAACATCGCCGCCCTCAGGGGCGTCGCGCCTTTGGACGTAACCCAACAGGTGGGCCGCCAACGTTTGGTTGGGATAAACCCGCACCGGCTGGGTCTCCAGTTCAAGGGCGGGCTGGGCGGACAATTGCTCGGCAAAAATGGCGACCTGATTCGGGGCCAGATTGGGCACAATTTGAAACGGCACGTAGGGATAATCGTCGTAGTGCCGTATGAAGCCGTTGGTGTTGAGCATTCGCGGTTCGGCCAGCCTCGTGCTCACGCGGTATGTGATATTGCTTACGACATCGCAATCCGCTTCCAACTGAAGCCGCCGCCGTTCCGCCAGCGGTATGTTCATCCTGCCTTTGCTGGTGATCGCCTCGCGGTGGCCGTTGGTGTACGTCCGGGCCAGCGTGTGGTATTGCGCGTCGAATTGATCCTGCAAGTCCTCCAAATATAAAATGGCGTTGTAACGGGGCTGGTCTTCCGCGAGAACTTTTCCGTTGCAATCGAGAATTTTTCCGCGAATGGCCGGGATGCGAACAGTGCGAAAGGATTGCCGGATGAGGTTGGTTTCAAAACGTTTCGCGCAGACAATTTGCACGAACCACAGCCCCGCCAGCAATATCAACATGCCGGTCCCGACAATCACCGCGATCGGCTGCAATCGCCGCCCGTCCCGTTTCAATATATCAAAGACGAACATAATTACATTCGTCCCCTCTTTATTTCGCGGTCGGGCCGGAAGCTGAGTTGGGTCGCGCTCGGATAATCGAAGGCGTGGTGGAGCCGATCAAAAAGCGCGAAGCCAAGCGGCGTCACAATTCCCCCCGCCGCCGCCATGACCAGCCATTGCCAGAGGGACACCCAGCCGAGCAGCGGAGAAACGCCGAGGTTCAACAAAACGAACAGCGTCCCCAGCGGTTGAAAGGCGGCCGCCGAAATGCCCAAAACCGCCTGCGCAAACGTGTTCTCGCGCAAGAGAAGTTCGCGGCTGCAGTAAATTGCCAGGCCAATCGCGAGCAGCGGCAGGACGCTCGCACCCAGCGGATTCAGCGAGAGCGAATCGAACCACAGTCCGCTGCAAACCGCCAGAAGCACAATCGTCCCCACGCCGTTGGTCAACGCCGTATAGACCATGAGCGCGGGCAAGAAATCGATCTGTGCGCCAAATAACAGGCGCGGGGTATTGCAAGCCGCCTCCAAAAACACCGCGACAAACGCGACGGCGAGAATAAAAATGGAATGCAACCAGTTCATGGAACCTTCACCCAAACCTCCTCCAACGCATTCAGATTGGCCGCCAGCTTTACGCGCGCTTCCATCGAAAGCCCGTATTCCTTCGGACGCGAATCGACAATTTTTCCAATCGGGATGCCGTAGGGAAAAACGCCGCCGGCGCCCCACGTCACCACGGTTTCGCCCGGATGCACCAAGCTGTTGCCGGAAAGCAAATCCAGTTCAATCATTCCCTGGTCCTGCGGCAGCGACGAACCCGCGGTGATGATCCCCGTTTCGTAATTCGTCCCGACAATGGCCGCCACTCGAAGTTCGGGATTGCCCAGCAGGACGACCTGACAGCGAGTCGCAGAAACGGATTGGACGCGCCCCACCAGGCCATCGGAGGTCATGACCGGAAAATTCGTGCGGATGCCGTCTCGCGCCCCGAGGTCCAGCTCCACGCTGCGCCACCAATTGGCCGGGTCGCGGGCGATGACTCGCGCCAGTTTGACTCTCCATCGCGTTTGTCCGGGCCAGCTTTCGGCGGCGCGCAATCGCGCATTCTCATTCCACAGGCTGGCGTCCTGTTCCAACTGGATTTTTTGTTCCTGGTTTTGACGGCGAAGCTGGTCGATTTCGCGAACCAATTCGCGCCTTGGGGTCAATTCTTTTTGCGCTTCGCCCGCCAGTTCATGAGTCGAGCCGGCAAGGCCAAAGAGGGGCAGAAAAAGTCCGCTGATCGCCAGCTTGACCTTTCCCATTGTTTCCAGCGGCAGCTTGAGCAGCGCAACCACTACCAGGACCACCACGACTATTGCTATATAATGCGACTTTTTCAGCATCTCGCCCCGTCCGCGCTTTGCCGGCGCGCACGTCTTTCATTTTCGCGGGCGAACTGGAATCAACTTCGAGAGGAAGCAACTCGTTTAAGAAATGCAAGCTCCTGGAGGACGCGTCCGGTGCCTTCGGCCACGGCGCTGAGGGGATCGTCGGCAATATGCACCGGCAATCCCGTTTCCTTGGCTGCCAGGCGGTCGATGCCGCGCAAAAGCGCGCCGCCGCCGGCCATGACGATGCCGCGTTCGACCAAATCGGCCGACAACTCAGGCGGGCAACGTTCCAGGGTAATGCGAATACTTTCCAAAATACTTGAGAGGGGTTCCTTCAAGGCTTCACGAATTTCTTCCGAACGAATGGATAACGTTTTGGGCAAACCGGCGCCTAGATCGCGCCCTTTGACTTCCATCGTTAATTCCTGCTCCAGCGGGAAGGCCGATCCAACACGGATCTTGATTTCCTCCGCTGTGCGTTCGCCAATCATCAAATTGTAGGCTCGTTTCATGTGCGCCACTATCGTCTCGTCGAACTCATCGCCGCCCACGCGCAAACTGCGGCTGAAAACTATTCCAGCCAGGGAAATAATCGCGATTTCACAGGTGCCTCCTCCAATATCGACGATCATATTTCCCGCCGGTTCATGGACAGGAAGACCGACCCCAATGGCCGAAGCCATCGGTTGCTCGATCAAATAAACTTCGCGCGCTCCGGCATGTGTCGCGGAATCTTTTACGGCCCGTTTTTCCACTTCGGTAATTCCGGAAGGAACAGCGACAACGACCCTTGGGGCAATCAATTTGCGGTGATGCACTTTTTGAATGAAATGCCGCAACATCGCCTCGGTGATTTCGAAATCGGCAATGACGCCGTCTTTCATCGGCCGAATGGCGACAATATTTCCCGGGGTTCGTCCCAACATTCTCTTGGCTTCCTCGCCCACCGCCAGCACATTGGTAGTGCCGGCCTCGATGGCCACGACGGAAGGTTCGCGGAGCACGATGCCTTGGTCTTTGACGTACACAAGGGAGTTAGCCGTGCCCAGGTCGATTCCGATATCGTTGGAAAACAGGCTTTTAAATTGCGCTAACATGAATGTTGCCTAACAATTCGCGTTAACGTTACAAATCCCTCCAGCGTGGTCAAGATTAAAGCGTGCCGCGCTAAAATGCGCGCCGATATTGCACCGGCGCCGCCACTTCCGCTCCCAATCCCAAAGCCCGCGCCGCATGCAACGGCCAATAAGGATCGCGCAAAAACCCCCGCGCCAGAAGGACAATGTCCGCCTTCCCCGCGCGAATAATCTCGTCCGCCTGCGCCGGCTCGGTGATCAATCCGACCGCGCCTGTCCGGATTCCCCCTTCGCGCTTAATCCGCTCAGCGAAAGGCACTTGATAGCCCGGCGCAACGGGAATTTTTGCGTAAGGCACCAGCGCGCCGGAGGAGCAATCAATGAGATCGACCCCCCTTTCGCGCAGCAAGCCGGCCAGCCGCACAGAATCATCCGCCATCCAGCCGCCCTCGGCCCAATCCGTGGCGGAGATTCGCACGAATAACGGCAATCGCTCCGGCCACGCGCGCCGCACCGCATCGACTACTTGAAGGAGAAAGCGGACGCGGTTTTCGAAAGCGCCGCCATACTCATCGTCTCTGCGATTGGAAAGCGGCGACAGAAACTCATTGAGCAAATAGCCATGCGCGGAATGAACTTCCAGCACTTCAAACCCGGCCGCAAGAGCGCGTCGGGCGGCGTCAGCGAAAGCGCGAACCAAACCGTCAATCTCCGTTTTGCCCAATGCGCCCGGCGCGCGATCGCCCTCATTAAACGGGATGGCGCTGGGCGCCACGCACTGCCAGCCGCCCTCATTGAGTGGAATGACCTTCCCTCCCTCCCACGGAACACGGCAACTGGCTTTTCTCCCCGCATGGGCAATCTGAATGCCGGCCACGCTTCCTTGCGATTTGATGAAAGCCGCGATGCGCCTGAGCATATCTATATGCTCATCCTTCCACAGACCGTGATCGCACGGCGTGATGCGACCGCGCGCCTCAACTGCTGTCGCCTCAACCATTACCAGCGCCGCGCCGCCAACCGCCCGACTGCCCAAGTGAACGAGATGCCAGTCATTGGCAAACCCGTCCTGGCTGGAATATTGGCACATCGGCGAGACGGCAATGCGATTGCGAAAAGTGACCTCGCGAATGGTTAGGGGAGTAAAAAGATCCGGTGCATCGGTCATGAGCCCACTATAAGCCAGCCGCCGAAATGGTCTAAGTCAAAAAAAATCCTCTCTTTGACACGGCGCGGTTCTTTTATACAAGTTATGATTGTTCAGACGCCTGACCACTTGTCAAGGACACGGTCAATCGCCTCACGCAAAAGCGTACGGGCATCAAGCCGGGCGGTGCCGCGCATCAAAAGCTGATCATAATTTGTGTGCTCGTGTCGGATGTGCGCGATCACCGCACGGTCCACCGCTGACGCATTCAGCGCGCGTCCGGCGGCGGAGCGACCCACTCGCCCGCTGCTGCGGCGGCCCGTATGCTCAGCAATTCGGCGGGCGTCATCGGCCACGCAACCGGGGTATCGCCGCAAAATTGCCTGGGCCAGGATGGATACAAATTCACGGTCTTCCTCCTGACGTGCCAGCGCCGCGCGGACGCGGACCGCGGCGCGCGCGGGTGCATCCGTGACACATTCCTCCTCGGCTTTGGCCAACGCTTCCTCGGTCACGAGCAGACCTTGCCGTTCGTATCGTTTGCGTTTTCGGTTGAATCGCACCACGACCGCCGCGAGCGAACTGTGCTTGCGTGACCGCCGCGATAGTGCCGCGTCACCGGCGGGGAGAAACATCAACCGGTCCAGGTCGGCGCAGGTGAGACAAAGAGCCTGGCCTTTTTCCATCAATAGGTAATTGCCTTTGAGTAACTCTACGCCGCACTCACTGCAATTGCCGTCGTCACTCACTTTCTCGAAAACCACCAGGTCGGGCGCCCGGTTCAATTTGGCGGCCAGCCGCGCGGTCTTCTTTTCCGGCAAATCTGCCGGCGTGTAGTAAGTGCGATAAAACTGCTCCCGTTGCGGATCGCCGTCTTCGGTTACATGCAGTTGTTCGATGCCGCCCGGCCCACGCCGCGTGTGGGCAGCTTCGATTGGGCGCAAGCCACGTCGTTTGACCCAGTCCTGGAAATGGCGGATGGTCTTATGAAACTTCTCTGGTCCGACCTGAATCCAAGGTTGAAGCACACGGTAATACTCGTTGCCTTTGCGCCAGCCCTCGAGGTGGCACGGCTGAAGCAACTTCATTTCCTGGAACAGTTCGAGCGGGCCGACGCTGCCGTTGCGTTTCAAGACGGCTTCGGCGGCTTGCTCAACGCGCTCCTGGAAATTGCTGTAGAGTGGGCCAGGCATATGGCGTATTTTGCTTCGTTGCTCACCTGGGCAAAAATTTTAGCGCCAGCCTCGGTCAGTTCATAGACGGGCACGTTATTTGCCTTTAGGTTCGCGGTAGGCGTTTCTAAAAATCTCCCCAACCGTTCGGCGGCTGACCGAGCCTTTTTTGCGCTACGGATCCGTTCGTCAAGGAGCGCTTCGAGTTCTCCCAAGGCGGCGGCTGCGCTCGTGTCCTCTTCCGCACCCAGTGTGCGCTCGATTACATAGTCCTTGATGGACTTGCCCTGCAACGCGGCTATCGCCTTGAGTTTTTGGTGTTCCTCAGACGTTACGTCGATAGAAATGCGACTCATAAAAATTCTTCCAACAGCTCACTTTCACGAACCTTACTAGTGTAGTGTCCCGTAAATGACTATACTTATTCATGTTTTCTGCCCTTTTTCGGCTTTTTCTTTTGCGACCAGCCCGGCTGGATCGTTTCCAGTGCGGCGCGGCCTCGGTTGATTTTGTCCATAATCTTTTGCGCCGTCGCTGTCCACACGAACGGCCTGGGGTTTTCATTCCAAGCGCGCAAGAACTCCTCGATGGCCGCTTGCAGTTCCGGCACGTTGATAAAGGCCGCGCGCCGCACGGCCTTCTGCGTCAATTCACCAAACCAACGCTCGACTTGATTGAGCCAGCTTGAACTGGTGGGAATGAAGTGCAAAACAAATCGAGGATGCTTGGCCAGCCACGCCCGTACT
Organism: Verrucomicrobiia bacterium; assembly: GCA_036272955.1. Classification (GTDB taxonomy): domain Bacteria; phylum Verrucomicrobiota; class Verrucomicrobiia; order Limisphaerales; family Palsa-1400; genus DATAUD01. Next base: position 821 of record DATAXU010000192.1, on the reverse strand, counting down.
CGGGGATGTTTATGGGTGCCGTAGTTGTCCAATACCAAATGGAGTTTTAGTTTTTCAGGAAACTCATCGTCCAACTGGCGCAGGAATTTTAAAAACTCCTGGTGCCGATGCCGGGGATAGCACTGGCCAATAACTTTGCCATCCAGAATCTCCAAGGCGGCGAAGAGGGTGGTCGTTCCATGCCTCACATAGTCATGGGTATAAGTGCCGCAGCGCCCCTTCTTGAGCGGCAGACCCGGTTGTGTCCTGTCCAACGCTTGGATTTGGCTCTTTTCATCCAGGCACAGAACCAGGCTCTTTTCCGGTGGATTGAGATAGAGTCCCACCACGTCGGTCAGTTTCTCCAGAAAGCGCACATCACGGGAGAGTTTGAACGTGCGGCTCAGATGGGGCTTGAGATTGTATTCTTGCCAGAGGCGATTAATCGTATTCTTGCTGACGCCTTGTGCGCGCGCCATCGTCCGGCAACTCCAATGGGTCATGCCTTGAGGCTTAGTTTGCAAAGTCGCCTCCACGACCCCAGCGACTTTTTTCTTTCCGTAGAAGGGTTTTCGTCCACGTCCCGGTTTGATTTCCCATAAACCCTCCAGCCCTTGTTCATGAAATCGTCGGCGCCAGAGCGCCGGAGTATGGCGGTTGACCTCCAATTCGGATGCGATCTCCAAATCCTGCTTTCCTTGGCGGGCCAGGAGCAGAATCCGTGAGCGCAACACCACTTGCTGCGGAGTGAATTGGGCGCGAATCCATTTTTCCAATTGATGCTGGTCAATTTCCGAGAGTTGGACCACCGCAGCGATTTTCGCCATGAAAGGAATTTCGCA
>DATAXU010000191.1:0-57107 GCA_036272955.1 Verrucomicrobiia bacterium | reverse complement strand
GGAGGCGATTGGCGAGGAACTGCGGCCGCTCTGGGAAAATGCGGAGAGGGTACGGAGCTTGGTTTCACACCCTTGGCTCATCGAACAAGTAAACGCTACCGTAGCCAAGAATAGTGCAATTACGTGCTAGAAATGGTATAATCCGCCAAACATACGGCGACGCCAAAGCACCAATTTGTGCAATAGCCCGGTCTGACCCCTCGGGTGACCCCTCGGAGCCGCTCTGATGGCGCGCGATGGCGGTTATTGCAGCAACAAACGGTAGAACTCATTGCTGCCGCCTGCTGGTAGCGTTACCTCATTCAATCCGTTGGTCAGCACCACTGCATTCGTCACGTTCACCCAGTTGGTCGTCGTTAAATCGGAGTTCTGCTGCAATCCATATCCGGTAACCGCCCCCGGCCACGATATCACGGCGGCCCCACTGCGAACTTCGATGGCCGCCGGCGGGATGCTCGTAAACGTGAAGTTGGTGATGGTTTGAACCGAACTCGATCCACCGTCGCCCCCAGTGAACCCAACGTAGGCGGTGCTGGCGCCGAGGACTTTGGTGATGTCGCCCACGTTTAAATTGGTGGTGAACGACGCATTGGTCGAGGGATCCGTGAACGTCAGTGACATTTGCCCATTGGCGTAGGCGATGGCGACATTAATGGAATCGCCGCTCGTGATGCTAACGGTGCCCGGCAGGGTGTAAATGCCCGCAATTCCGTTGGTCTCATAGGCATAGCCCGTGGGCGATGTAAAAAGATCCAACTCCACCTCGACGCTCGGAATAATCGCTGGAGGGATGCTTGCCCCGCCGGCCCCGCTGACTCCCAGGCCGCCACCACCGCTGCCCAAAGCCGCCGTGCCGCGCGGATCGTTCTGGAGACAGAAGGTCGCGCCGTCCGCCGCCCTGTTGCCTCCCGCCTGATACGTGAACGAGGCGTTAAACGCGCCGATGTACTGCGGATAATCGAAGAAAAAGCTCCGCACTTCGTTCCCGGCGCCATCGGTCAGCGTCAACACGCCGCTGGCGACGATTGGGGTCGTATAATTCCCGCTTTGGTTCGATGTCCAACCCCCTCCGTTGACATTGAAACCAATGGGCTGGGTGCCGACGATTAACTGCGCCGTGCTGCTGGTCGCCGAGCCGGCGCTGTTGCTGATCACACACTGATAACTGCCCGCTTCGGCCGTCTGCGCGTTGGAGATGATGAGAATACTGCTCTGCGCCCCGCTGATGCCCATGCCATTAGTCAGGTTCGCCCAATTGCCGCCCGTGTAGAATTGCCACTCATACACCAGTGGCGCCGTGCCGTAAACCAGCACCGAGTCGGACCCGGTCCCGCCCTCAATTGCAAAGAATGGGCTTTGAACGTCCTGAATTATCTGCGGCGCGCCGGAAATGACGTTGACGGAAACGTAGGCGGGCGGGGTGGAGCCGAAATGGTTGGTCGCCACCAGATAGAAAAAGTTGTTGGTGGCGGCAAGGTTGCTGATCACGAGCGTCGCGTTGGTTTGGCCAGCCAGGGGCAGGTTGTTGTTGCCATTATACCACTGATAGGCCAGCGGCGCCGTGCCGGTAACCACCGCCGGAATCACCAAAGTCCCATTCTCATCCGCGTTCGTGGTTTGCACAGGCAGTTGAACGAAGCTCGGCGGCGCGCCCGATGAATAATACTGCGCGGCCACCTCGTTGGAGGTTAACGCGTCGTTGTAAACCGCCACATCCTGCACAAACCCGGCAAGCTGAAGATTGTTGTTGGTAAGCGCCGTGGAGGGCCGTGAGCCAATGAGCATCGCGCGGCTGGACGCCAAAATCCCGCCGCCGGGCGCAATCGCCGCCTGGCCCGCCACCTGGCCGTCCACATAAAATGTCACGTTGCTGTTCGCCTCGTCGCACACGCCGACAAGATGGTGCCACACGTTGCCGGGCTGAATGGAACTGTTCACCGCATGACTGGCGCCCGAGGCGTCGCGGACCAGGAATCGCAAAGCATGGGACGGCGACCCTCCGTCACTGCCGGTATCAAGAAGAAATTGCTCAGCGCCGCCATAACCTTTGCTGACAATGCCGGCGTCCGCGGATTGCGTACCGGCATTCACCCATGCTTCAATGGAAAAAGCGACACTCGTGTTGCTGGGCGCCGCGAAGTTTATGCCGCCAATGCCGTACGCATCGCTGTCAGAAAGTGTCGCCCCAAACGCCGCCGGCGTCGAGCTGGTGTCCAGCAGGCTGTAGGGCGGCGGCGTTCCCAGGAAGTAATACCCGCCCAGATCGGTGTTCGTATAAATGCCGTTATTGCCCCCAACGTAATCATGCGCAATGACGCCGTCATTGCCATCGCCGCCCTGGGTGCCGTCGTCCGGCTCATTCAACGGCCAGTAGCCGATTGGGCTTGCCGCCAGCACGTTCGATGGATAAGGCGTCGTCGGCGGAGTGACATACGTTATCGACACCACTTCGCTGGTGGCCGTTCCATCCACATTCGAGGCGACGCAGTAGAAGTTCGTCGCGGTGGCCACCACACTGGTATAAGTGGAATTGGCTCCCCCCGTCGTGTCCGCCGTCCCATTGGTGAACCACTGGTAAGTGATGGGATCGGCGACGCTGGCGCTGGCCTGCACTGTCAGCGACAGATGGTTATCCGAAGAAAACAGGTCCAGGTTGGTGGAAGCGGGCTCGAGGGTGAACTGCGGCGCCGGGGGTTGAACGCCAACCGCCAAATATAACTCATCATTGTGGACGTAGAGCACAGCCGGCGTGCTTCCGGCGGTCCCGCCGCCAGTCACGGTCACCAACGGCAACACGCCTCCCACGGAGCCGCCGGTGCTGGAAATGATTTTATAGCTGCCTTCGGCCAATGCCGGGCCGGTATTATTGATATTGAACACCGTGCTTGCACTCAGTGTCAGCGCGCCGCTGGCAACAGTCAGCGGTGGCGTGGAGCCGTCATACGTCACCGAGATGGTTCCGGAACCTGTTTGCAGGCCGTTGACCACCGCCGTGCCCGAGATGTTTGTCAAGACCTGGCCGGCGCCCAGGCTGAATGTCGAGAGCGTCGCGTCCAGCGTCGCGCCGCCGGCAACGATGATGTACGGACTGGCAATCGAGGCGGAACCGAAAAGCGCCAGCGTGCCCTGGCTAATAGTTGTGTTGCCGGTATAAGTATTGGTCCCGCCCATTTCCAGGGCGCCTGGACCATTCAAAACCAGGCCGCCCACGCCTGACCATTGGCTGTTCAAGGTAATGCCGCGGGTGGCTTCCGGCGCGAAGGTGACATAACCCGGTCCAGCCATTCCATTCACCGTGAACGAACTGTTGGTCAGATTCACCGGCAGGTTGGGATCCCAGGACCAATTTACGCCGTCGGATAAAATAGAGTTTGTATCGCCGATGCCCGTGCCACCGGTAGTCACCTGAATCATATCCACAGTGTGAAATGTTCCCCCGGAAATCGTGATCTTTTGCGAGATGGCGCCTCCCTGGCGGAACAGTCCGATATATCCCACATAAATATTGCCACCGCTCACGTTGAACGCCTGGTTCGCTGATCCCGACGAGTTAAACCGAATCTGTGTGCAATAGAGCGTTCCCCCACTGATGTTGGCCACGGAATTGCCGGGATTCCCCTGGCTGAGGCTGACGCCGCCGGCGGCGCCGGACCCGTCGTTGTCCGGGTTTCGCAAAATATACATCGTCCCGCCGCTCAAATTAAATATGCCGACACTGTTGTTCTGGCGGCCGACGCCAAACCACCCGTTGTCTATGACGGTGCCGCCACTGACGCTGAATGTGCCTGTGGAGGGATTGCCATTGCCAATTTCTGTGCCGCAAAGAATCAGGGCCTCGCCTCCGCTGATGCTAAACGTGCCAGTGGAGCCCGCGACGTTACCCATAAGAAATGCATCTTGATAGTATAAAGTGCCATTGCTGGGCCTCGCCACCACGAGCGTCCCGCCGCCCAGGTTGAACGTATCGGTCGCGCCACTCGCATTGCCCAAAGTAAATGCACTGCCACCGTTGGTAAACGGGTTGGCGTAACCGTTGGTTATCAAAAGCATGCCGTCGGTCATGTCAAATGTGCTCGTGCCGGCCGCGGTGTTCATCTCCATCAAATACAGATTGTTGGTCGATTGTGGGTTGGAAAGAAGATTCGTATAATACACGGTGGCATTGGTAAGAGTGGCATTGCCAATAACGGCGGTATCCCATATTCCCGGCACGGTTCCCACACTCCACGCCGCGGGATTGGTGTAATTATTGTCAGCCGATCCAATCCAATTAAAAGTACCCGCCTGGGCCGAAACGCCCCCGCACACCGCGGCGACGAACAGGGCGGCGATCAGAACAACCCCCGGTTTCGCCCATCTGCCCCCGGAATTTTGCCGCGAGACTCTTGGGCTATTTGTGACGATAGTTTTGGTATTCATACGTTCGCTCTTTCTTCTGCTTGTTTGGACGGGCCGGCCGCTAATTCTCAGGCTGGATGATCACGTTCTCTCTTTGGCGATACCTCACCCGCCAGACGGAGAGAGCACGATTGACTATGACGCCAGTTTTCAACACTATGTGATGAGTGTCTTTTGACGCCTTTTGGCACCTTCTACAAGCTTTTTACGCCTTTATTGCCATTTTATTATTCTGTTGTGCCGGCCACGAGGATGACGATGCTCCTAATACGGATCATGTGTTTTTGGCGCGATGGCATTCATTTTCGCCAGCCTCGCCGCGGGGGTTCTGAGGAGCTCTCGCATGCCTGACCTCTGGACGTTAACAGAAGTGCCAGAGGGAGGTCTGACCCGGGTGGCACTTAGTTCAGGGCCATTCCGGCCTGGCCGCTTGGTGAACCCTTCAGTGCGTAGTCCTCAGTACAGTTGAAGACGGTAGGTGGGACATCCGAGTTGGGAGGCGTAAAGGATGTTGGCGGCGGGGTCCCAGCCGATGTTCAAATAGACGCCGGGGAGCTTGGGCACCCATTCGCCCGCGAAGCTAATCATTCGGGCGATGCGCTCCCAAGTTTTGCCTCCATCTGCGGTTTTTAGGATACTGTGGCAGTTGGCCACTACGATGTGCCGTTCATCCTTACCAAACAACGGGCCCCCTTCGGCGTCCACGGCGGTCCCCATTACTTGCCAAGTCATTCCTTTGTCGATACTCGTGATAAGGCCTTCTTTTGCCAGCCAGTAAGTAAGTCCTTTGAAATAAACCGCGACCCGGCCGACCGGATGAAGATCTGAGATTTTTGTCCACGTTTTTCCGCCATCGGTGCTGCGCACAATGCCATCCTTACTGCCGGCCACGAGGGTGCGGACATCGAAGATCCCCAGGGAGGTGAATTCGGGATGTTTGCCAAGCAATTTCCAAGAGCCGCCCGCGTCGCTGGAAACATACTTTTCGCCGTGGCTTTCATTGCGGTCGGCAAAGATGGCTCGGGCACGGGGATCGGACCAGTCCACGGCGCCGTATTCCCAGTTTCGGCCCACGCTGGCAAAAGCTTGCCAGCGCACGCCATCGAGGGTCATGCCGCTCTTGCCTTCCAACAGCAGGCAGGCCATGCGCGAGCTGGCGGGGTCGCAGTTCATGGAGTAACCCGATACGCTGCGTCCGCTCACCTCGCCCTGGGCGACGCGCATAAAGTTCGTGCCGTGATCTGTGCTTTTCCACAACCCGAGGTTGGGCAAAATCATATAGACTGCGCCAGCGGTTCGGTCAACGGCCACTCCCGCCGTGCCGCCGGGCCAGGGGATCTTTGTGCCCGCGTTGGTCACGGCAGCGATCACCGGATCAGAAATATTAACCCAGTCGGACGCCTCGGCCCCTTTGGATGCCGCTTGGAATATTGGGATCGCTCCCACGAGCAGTACGCACAGCATCCATGATTTTCGAGTCATAGAGCAGAGGGGTCAGACCGGGCTATTGCATCAATTGATTGATTCATGAGTGCGTTTCCACTGTTTTAATTTCGCGCTCAATGTGTTTCGCGTGCCCATCCTCAGACGACGCGCGATCTCTTCCACGGTCATCGTCGTTTCCCGGCGTAATCGCGCTGCTATTGCCACTTTGACGGCATCCGTTTTGGGGTGCTTAGCCAACTCCCCTTCGCTCCAGCGCTTGCGTCGCAGTTCCTTGGCGATGATCGCCTCCGCCCGCTCGTGGACGGCTTCCTTCCGTGTGGCTCCGGGATGGTTGGACCCGACTTTTTCCTGCGCTCTCTTGAGCAGTTTCCGCCGGAACGTCTGGCTGCCCACATACCATCCCCGCCCCGGTCCTTTCCATTGCCGGGGGTCGCCTTCCTGCTCTCGCCGGGTCTCCAGCCGATTTTCCAATTCCCGACGCCCCGCCGCCGTGTCCTTGAGTATCCCGTGCTCGCCCAACAACCGATCCACTCGCAGCCACTTGGGGCGATGCTTCATCTCGGACAAATAGCATCCCAAACTACTCCACGGATATTCCAGCAGGCGGTTTTCCCGCTTCAACAGCCCGGCCCGGACGGGATTGAGGTGGGTGTAATCGCAAACAGTGCGCAAATAGCCTCCGCCATCTCCCTCCACGAGCAACGCTTTGTAACGGCCGCTGAAAACGTGCCCGCAAAGTTGATGGCGATGATTGAACCGGTTGGAATACGTGCTTAGAAGCCAGCGCATGCCGGCCACCAGATTGCCATCCGGGGTTTCGGCGACCAAATGAAAATGGTTGTGCATCAAGCAGTAGGCGTGGACCTCAAAACGGGCCTTTTGGCAGGCTTCACCAAGGGTTTTAAGAAAGTCGTGGCGATCCCCGTCATCCAGGAAGATGGCTTGGCGGCGGTTGCCCCGGCTTAAAATATGATAAATAGCACCCGGATATTCGATGCGCAAAGGTCGTGGCACAGCAGGAATAATCCGCCGAACATACGGCGACGACAAGCACCAATTTGTGCAATAACCCGGTCTGACCCCTTGGTGCCCTTGACGTTAACTTGCTTACTTGGCGAAGCTTGCGCGGTCGTCGGCTTCGAGCCAGTCGAAGGTCGAACTTTTGGCGGGGTCGAGGCCTAGTTTTCGGCATTCGCCGTCGAAGTATTCGCCTTTCTGGGGATGGCCGTGCATCGTGGACTTTTCAATGCTGTCCGACCAGGCTTTGATTTCCTCTGGCGTCTTCTTCGTGCCGTGCCCATCCAGGTATTTGACAATGTCTTGGTCGGTGGCACCGGCTTCAAGGGCCTTGCGCACGCCTGCGTATTCGACGCCTTTCCAGTCAAGAAGCATGTGATCGAGAGGGCAATTGGTGTGGTACTCGCCCATAGTGCCAACGATGTCGGCGCGCGCTTTGTCGGTCATCCGTGAGAGGATAGCGTAGCCACCTGTGCGTTGACGCGGGCTGGTGGGAGCTTGTTTAGTCAGGTCTTTGCCGGCAATTGCATTTTTGATAGTGCTCATATTTAGTTCTTTCTATTGGATAGGTAATTCAGGTTTGGGTGATTCACAAGGGATCAGCGTGGGACTCGAATGACGATCTTTCTTGGCGATGTCCCAAAGCCGGATTTAAGTACGGCCCCAAAACACAAAACAGTACCAACGACTCCATCAATTGGCCGACTTGGGCCGCCACGTGAACTTCAGGGCGTGTTGGTCGGGCTGTTGCTGTTGTGCTGGGCGGCTTCGCGAGCTTTGACGTAATTGGGAATGGCGATCGCGGCCGCGGCTCCGACCCCCGCCACGATGGGAAGCGCCAGTTCCTGCATGTTGTGGTTGCCGTTAGCGTATCCTTCCCATCCATCCGCCCCATTGACGCCGACGCTGTAGGAGAATGAGTTGGTGCTGTTGTCGAAAAGCGATTGGACAGCCTGGCTGCGGGCTGGGTCGGTATCAATTTGATCCTGAACGTGGTTGACGGCCCGGGAGAAGGCGCTCGTCACAAGGGCGAGATTATTTCCCTGATCGGGAATCCCCTGGGAAAGCTTTTTGAATTCGTCGGTGGATTTGTAGCCTTTCTTCTGGCCGGATTTTACGGCGAGGATGTCGCGCACAAGGGTGTCGGAGGAAGCGATGATCAGGTAATCGCCGGAGCGGGCGATGCTGGGCCGGAGATCTATCGGGACGGGGAGAGGAACAGTGACGGTGCGCATTTTTAAATCGGGGTCATCGACTCTTGTGAGCATTGCGGCGAGCATGGGGGCGTTTGTGAGGGCCTGGTCAACGCGGTTGAAAATGACGTCGTCGTTGACTTTAAGGATGATGGCGAGGCCGGGACTTGGCATTTCCACGGGATGGCCGGGGATCGGGAGGGTGATTTTTTTGTGTTCGTCGAGTGTAAAGATCAAACCGTAGTCGCCGCCGAGCGAAGCCAGCGTGTCATCCAGCTTCAAACCGGTAGCCTTGTGAAACTGTTTGGGCGCCTCGGCCAAAACATTGGTGGCCTCCGGGATCTCCATGCCCACCAACAGGTGGTTGACGTTGGTCCATGCCATTTGCAAATCAAAGTCAGAGAAGAAGGCCAGGGCGGTGGTTTCCGGCAACATATCCAGGTCTAAAGGATGAGGGGCCGCGCCAAAGAGAGACCAAAGGATGCCGGTGTTCTGGCCCGGTTCATGATAGACGACGAGTTTGCTGAAATAAAAGCGAGGCTCGCGCGCGATGGAACTCATTCCTATGCCGGCGATTTCGTTGACACCGCTGTTGACCGCGAATCCGTCGAGGGCCTGGAAAATCCGGTTTGCTGTGTCGCGTCCCTCGGTGGGAACGGCGGGAAGGGAGAGGACGAAATTGCTGGCGGCGGTGAGGCGATTGGTGAGGCCGCGCAAAGTTTGTTCGGTGCTGAGGAAAATGAACAAGTTTCCGCCTTTGTTCAGTTTGGCTGTGACTTCGTCAAAGCTGGTTTTTTCCGCGGAGACGATTTCCGTGGATTTGGATGGGGCGGCGGAAGGAGAGGCGGGGGGTTCGTTTTTGTGGCAACCGGCGGCAAGAATGCACGCTGCCAGGACGACCGGGAGACATTGGCGAAGCGGGAATAGTTTTTTTGAATTCATCGATGTCAAGAAAACATGTTCCCGGTTTTATCGCCAGCATAAACTGGAGCGTTTTTTGTAATTGCGGAAGGATTTTGTCGGACGGCAGTATGGCGGACTATATATGCGCAATTGGATATTTATATCGTTTTTATTGGCGTCGTTTGCTTTCGCGGCTATTGCGGACACCGGGTCGAATCGCATTCGTGTGACGGTTCGGGGAACCGGCCCGGACGTGGTGTTGATTCCCGGGCTGGCTTGTTCAAGCGCGGTGTGGGACGCGACGGCGGCGCACCTGGAGGGGCATTATCGGCTGCACATTATCCAAGTGAGCGGGTTCGCGGGTTCGCCTTCGGAGGGGAACGTGAAAGGTGTGGTCATTCAGCCGACGGTCGATGCCATCGATGATTACATCAAAACCAACAAGTTGAAGGCGCCAAAGGTGATCGGGCATTCGATGGGCGGATTGATGGGAATGATGCTGGCGGCTCAACATCCGGATGACGTTGGGAAGCTGATGATTGTGGATTCGCTTCCTTTCTTTAGCGCGCTGTTCGGCGCGACAGATGTGGCGTCGGCGAAGACGCAAGCGGGCACCATCCGCGATACGATTCTCAATGAATCGCAGGCTGATTACGCGCAGGGGGAAAAGGATTTTCTACCTTCGCTTGTTAAATCGCCGGAGGGACTCAAGTCGGTCATCAAGTGGGCTGTCGCGTCTGATAAATCGGTGGTGGCTCGGGCCATGTACGAGGATTTGACGACGGACCTTCGCGCGAAGCTGCCCGACATAAAGACGCCCATGACGGTCCTTTATCCTTGGGACTCTTCGACCGGGCTGGAGAAGGACGCGGTTGACAGTCTGTATCGGGAAAATTTTGCGGCGACGCCGAACAAAACGATGGTGCGGATGGATAATTCACTCCACTTCATAATGCTGGATCAGCCGGATCAATTTGCAACGCAGGTGGACACGTTCCTGAAGTGAGCCGGTGAAATAATGTGTAAGATTTGGTCGGCCAGCGGCATTTACTTGTAGATGCAGGATTTGGACGACAACACATTATTGCGCGAGTATGCGGAGCATCGCTCCGAGGAGGCCTTTGAGACGCTCGTGACACGGCATGTGAGCAAAGTCTATTCGGTCGCGCTGCGCCATACTGGCAAACCCCATCAAGCTGAGGAAATAACCCAAACCGTTTTCGTCCTGCTGGCGACACGAGCCGCCAGTCTGGGGAAGCGTGTGATCCTTGAGGGCTGGCTTTATCAAACCGCTCGGCTGACGGCGTTGACATCCATCAGGGGAGACATTCGCCGGGTCCGACGCGAACAGGAGGCTTCTATGCAAACTATGACGAACGAAAATGAAGCTGCAGTGTGGACGCAAATCGCGCCGCTGCTGGATAAAGCGATTGCGACGTTGAATGAAACGGACCGTCATGCTGTCGTGTTGCGATTTTTTTATGGGAAGAGCCTGCGGGAAGTGGGAGCGTCTTTGGGCGCGAGTGAAGGGGCGGCGACGGCTCGGGTGCATCGGGCGCTGGAAAAGCTGCGGCATTTTTTCCTCCAGCATGGAGTGAAATCGACGCCGGACATCATCGCGGGGGCGATTTCGGCCAATTCCGTCCAGGCGGCGCCGGCGGCGTTGGCGAAGGCGATTACCGCAGTGGCGATGACCAAAGGGTTGGCGGGCGGCGGGGCATCGGCGATGTTGGCCAAAGGAGCGATGAACACGATGACGTGGTTAAAAACGACGACGCTGGCAGTGATTCTGGCGAATGCTTTTCTCTCGCAGAAAATTGTGGCGACGCATTTTGACTTTGCGGGAAATCCAAACGGGTGGATGAAGCAATCGACTTCGTCGTTGGTTTGGCTGGTTGTGGGGATTGGGTTTCCGCTGTTTTTCGTTGCGCTGGGTTATTTGATGCGCTTTGTCCCCGGCAGTTCGTTCAAGCTGCCGAACCGGGATTATTGGACGGCGCCGGAACGGAGGCGTGAACTGGACGACTATTTGTTCCATCATTTTTTGTGGATGGCGCTTTTTGGGGCGATTTTCATGTTGACGCTTATTTTGTTGCAGATCCAGGCCAACCATCAGGCGCCGGCGCACCTTTCAACGCCGCTGGTGTTGAGCACGGGTGGATGTTTCGTTGCGGCTACGATTGTCTGGCTGTGGAAGCTAGTCCGCCATTTCGACCGGGTCTAACTCTTATACAATTGCGGATGCAGGATGCCGACGAAGGGAAGGTTGCGATACCGTTCGGCGTAGTCCAATCCATAACCGACGACGAAATGGTTGGGGATCGTGAAGCCCACGTAATCGGCGGTGATTTTCTCGACGCGCCTTGAAGGTTTATCCAGGAGCACGCAAATCTTGATTTGTCGCGGCTTGAGTTTGATGAGCTTGGCGGCGACCCGGGACAGCGTTCTGCCCGTGTCCAATATGTCGTCCACCACGAGGACGTCGCGGCCTTCCACGTCCAGGCGCAATTCCTTGGTGAAAACCAGTTCGGCCGATTCCGTGCCGGCGCCGTAACTGGAAACGCCAATGAAGTCCAGGCGCAAGGGCATCGACAGCCGGCGCAGCAAATCGGCCAGAAAAACGACGGTGCCGTTTAAGAGGGCAACGATGACGAGGTCGCGGTCGGTGAAATCGCTTTGGATTTCGCGCGCGAGGCCGCGGACGCGGCGGGCGATGGCCTGCTGGGAAATGAGGACGGACTCAATTTCCTTGCGCCAGTGCGGGGGCGGTTCGATTTTGCGACGCGGCATCTCCTGACCATACGGAGAAAGTTTAAGGTTTAAAGTTCAAAGTTTAACCATTATATAATGCGCCATGCCTCATTTACTGGCAGAGGGCGGATTAATGATCTGGGTCATCGTTGCGACCAGCGCGGTGGCCTTGAGCGTTTTTCTGGAACGGCTTCTGCAATATCATCGCGACCAGATCAATTCGACTGAGTTCCTCAACGGGGTGCGCAATGTTCTCAAAAGGGACAACATCGTGGAGGCGCTGGCGATTTGCGATGCCACGCCGGGGCCGGTGCCGCGATTGGTGAAGGTGGCGATTCTCAATCGCGAGCGCGGACGTGAAGCGGTGAGGGAAGCGCTGGAGGACGCCGGTTCGTGGGAGGTGCCGCGGCTGGAACAGAAGCTCAACCTGCTGGCGACGATCGCGCAAATCGCGCCGCTGCTGGGATTGCTTGGAACGGTGCTGGGGTTCATGTCGGTTTTTCGCGTGGTGCAGGATGAGGGGATGAACGCGCACGTCGGGACGCTTTCGGCGGGGATCTGGCGGGCGCTGATTTGCACGGCGGGCGGGCTTGCGGTGTCGATCCCCTGCTACGCGGGATACAATTACCTGGTGAGCCGCGTCAACACGATTGTTTTGGACATGGAGCAGGTTTCCAGCGAGATACTCAACATTGTTTCGTCGCCTCCGGGAGAGACGGTGGCGGCGCGCCCGGCATGAGGTTTGCCCGGCAGGCCAGGATTTTTCGAGGTCCGCTGGATCCGGCGCCGGTGGCCAGCGTGCTGATGCTGCTGGTCATCTTTATCATGATGTCGTCCCTGCTGTACACGCCGGGCGTGCTGATTCGCCTTCCCGACGGGGACCACCTCACGGTGACGGACAATCCCACCATCGTCGTGGGGCTTGATTCGGCCGGGCAATGTTATTTTGACAATGGGCCGGTGGCGGAATCGGAATTAAGGGCGGCGTTGAGGAGCCGGTTATCAAGCTTGGGAAGCGAGTCAAATAAATTGACGATGATCTTGAGGGCGGACAAGGAAACGAAAAACGAAATGATAACGCATGTGGAGGCGCTGGCGAAATCGGCGGGGATTCCGTATGTGTTAATCGCGGAGTGGCCGCCGGCTTTTGGCTCGCAACGATGAATATGCCCGCGCAAGGATTTTCCGTCTGGACCACGCGGCGTTTACTCGCGGCGGCGGGGATTTTCTTTATCTTGCAGGCAAACTTAATTTACCTCTTCGGGGAGCGATCCATGAAGAGGGCGGATGCAAAGCTCTCTTCGACGCAATTTCGGACACTGGCGGCGCCCATGACGGACGAGGGGTTGAGGCGGCTTTTTTTTGCGAGCGACCCGGCGGTTTTTTCGCGGGCGAACGCGCACGGGTTTTCCGGACGGGCGTGGATGGACCAGGCGGCGGTGGAATTTCAATCGACCAACCAGCTTGAAGCGCCTCTTTGGCTGGCGCTGGACACGGCGCGGCTGGGGACGGGGTTTGCAAAACTGAGCCGGACGGATGCCATTGAGCCGCTGGCGCTCGCACAATTGGACTTGTCGCAATTGGAGCCGTTGCCGGTGTTTCTGCCGACGGAGAATTATCCTACGCAATCGGTGTTTCGGATCGAAGGGGAATTAGGCGCGCGGCTGTTCGGAGGGGCGCCGGCGCTTCACGCGTGGCCAAGCGCGCAATTATTGACGAACACGGTGGTGCAAATCGCGGTCAGCCACACCGGCGACGTGATGGCGACGCGGCTGCTGGCGCGATCCGGTTCCGCCGAAGCCGACCTGGATGCGCTGGTAAAAGCGCGGACGTTGCGGTTCGAGCCTTCGGCGAACCCGCAGACGACGTGGTCGCAAGCGATCTTTCAGTGGCAAACGGCGGCGCCGGCCAAGGACGAGCGACTGCCATGAGAGATTTTTGAGATGTCCTCCGAGAAGCTCATTTGCGTGTATGTGCTTTCTTTGCTTGCGGGAATTTCCTTCCTCGCGATATATTCTGAGATACGGAGCCGGCGATTTGGACCGGCGCGAAAACAAGACCGCATATTCCGATGCGAGCGATGCGGGGCGGTCTATACGGACGACGCGGATGTGGACCGTTCGCGGTGCTCGCAGTGCGGAACACTCAACGAACCGTTTGAGTTTTGAACCCATTTAATCTTTAGAATTGACATTGAATTATGGGAATGTGGATTGGACGAAATCGAAAAGCGCGCGTCACGTATGGATTCGACGAAATTGCCCTGGTGCCGGGCGATGTGACGATCAACCCCAATGAAGTGGACACCTCGTTCAAGATTCCGCGCAGGGACGGCAGCAGCATCGAATTAAAAATCCCGATCATCGCCAGCGCGATGGACGGGGTGACGGACGTGGCGTTTTGCGTGGAGATGGGAAAGCTGGGGGGGATGGGAGTGATCAACCTGGAAGGGGTGCAAACCCGCTATCCCAACCCCGCGGAGGTGCTGGACCAGATCGTCAAGGCGGGCAAGGAAGACGTGACGACGCTGATCCAGAAATTTTACCTCGAACCAATCCAGGAGGAGTTGATTGCCAGGCGCGTGCGGGAATTAAAGGAAGGCGGGGTGCTGGCGGCGGTGAGTTCGATTCCGCAAAAGGCGGAGCGTTTCGGATGCATCGCGCAGGAAGCGGGGGCGGACTTGTTCGTGGTGCAATCGACGGTTTCCACGGTCAAACATATTTCCACCGAATACAAGTCGCTCGATCTCGGCGGGTTTTGCCGCAAGATGAACATTCCCGTCATCATTGGCAACGCGGTGACTTACGGCGTGACGAAGGAATTGATGGGTTGCGGAGTGGCTGGAGTGCTGATTGGCGTGGGACCGGGGGCGGCCTGCACCAGCCGGGGAGTGCTTGGGCTGGGAGTTCCGCAGGTCACGGCGACAGTCGATTGCGCGGCGGCGCGGGATTATTATCACAAGAAGACCGGGCGCTACATACCGATCATTACCGATGGCGGGATGAGCAAGGGAGGAGATGTCTGCAAAGCGCTTGCGTGCGGGTCCGATGCGGTGATGGTTGGGAGCGCTTTCGCGCGCGCCAAAGAAGCGCCCGGCAAGGGCAATCATTGGGGCATGGCAACCCCGCACGCCAACCTGCCGCGCGGGACTCGAATAAAAGTCGGCGTCAGCGGGTCACTGAAACAAATACTTTTCGGCCCCGCCACGGTGGACGATGGATCGCAAAACCTGGTGGGCGCCATTACGACATGCATGGGGAATGTCGGCGCGGCGACGATTCGGGAATTTCAAGAAACTGAAATCATCATCGCGCCGAGCATCAAGACGGAAGGCAAGCTTTTCCAGACCGTCCAAAGCGTCGGCATGGGAACGCGGTAAGAGGCCGCGCTCCCCTGCTCTTCCGCGCTACTACGGCTGTTCCTCTTCGGCGATGGGGCGAATCCAGATATTGCGGAAACGGATTGGGTTTCCGTGATCCTGCAACGCGAGCGGGCCGGTGGGCGGAAGCTCATTTTTGTAATTGGCCAAAATCTTATGCCCGGTAGGCCCGAGGATCGCCTGATGATTGTGAATCAGGACGCCGTTCTGAATGACGGTGACGTAGGCTGGGTGGACCAATTGATGATTGTCATCCCAGCGCGGGGCTTGAAAAATGATGTCGTAGCTCTGCCAGTCGCCGGGAACTTTGCAAACGTTTTCCAGGGGCGGCGATTGGCCGTAAATGGCGCCGCATTGGCCATCGGCATAGGTGGGGTTATTGTAACAATCGAGCACCTGGACTTCGAAAAGCCCTTGCAGGAAAACCCCGCTGTTACCGCGTTCCTGGCTGTGGCCAACGACGTTGGTCGGCTCGGCCCATTCAATATGCAATTGGAAATCGCCGAATTTTTCTTTGGTGTAAATATAGCCGCTGTGCGGGACACATTCCATGTCATCGCCGTGGATGACCCATTTTGTGGGGTTGCCCTTTTCGTCCGTCCAATGAGAAAAGTCCGAGCCGTTAAAGAGGACGAGAGCGTCGGCGGGCGGAGCGGCGCTGAGACTGTAAGTGACGCCCGGGACGACCACGTCCGGCCTGGGGCGGTCTGGATCATGCACGTGCCATTTGCCGGAAGGGAGCATGGGAGTGTCCGTGTAGCCGATGGGAGCGCCGGGATATTCTTTTGGCCTGGATTGAGCCAATGTTGAAGAGGGCCATAAACTGCCGCCGATAACGACGGCGCCGAACGCCAAAAAGATTTTTCGCATGACAGAAATTCAACACATCCCCGATAAAATGCAATAATGTAATTTATGGGCGCACATGGCGCTTTGACTTCCGGGCCATTTGGTACATATTCTCGCCTTCGACCGAATTATGAGTGAAGAATCGACCGCCGCGCTTCGCGCTGAACGCGATCGTCTGGCTCGCGCCCTTGGCGAGCGCACCGCCCAACTCGAAGCCACGACCAAGGAATTTGAGCAGTTCGCCTATTCCATTTCACATGACCTGCGTGCGCCGCTGCGGGCGATTGAAGGTTTTGCCCAGATTCTGACGGAGGATTACGCCGACAAGCTCGACAAGGACGGCACGCGGTGCATTGAGATACTTTCGTCCGGAGCGCACAAGGCCTCGCTGCTCATCGAGGACCTGCTGGGGCTTTCAAGGATGTCCCGGAACCCTTTCAGGCCGACAGTTGTCAATATGAATGAATTGGTCGCGCGGAAAATCGCCGAACTGGGGCCGACACGGGGGAAGGCACAAATTCGCGTAGAGGACTTGCCGGCGGCATGGGGCGATTATCAGTGGATCGAGACGGCCTTTGAGCACTTATTGAGCAACGCGGTGAAATTCAGCCGAAACCGCGAGCAGCCAGTCATCGAAATCTGCGGGAAGACCGAGGGAGGGCAGACAATTTATCATGTTCGCGACAATGGGGTGGGTTACGACCAGAAATACGCGGAGCGGCTTTTCGGAGTTTTCCAGCGGTTGCATGGCGAGGACGAATTCGAAGGGCGCGGCATTGGCCTGGCGACCGTGCAGCGCGTGGCGAATAAGCATATCGGCAAAGCGTGGGCCGAAGGCAGGCTGGGCGAAGGCGCGACGGTCTTTTTTTCCCTTCCAACGCGCGAGACGGTGTCAACCATTTGAACGAATGGCTTACGACGGCTTTGGCTCATTCGTGGAATCGCTGGAAAAGGCGGGGGAACTTAAACGCATTCGGGAGCCGATTTCCACGGAGTTGGAAATCACGGAACTGGCCGACCGCGAAATGAAATCGCCGGGCGGCGGGAAGGCGTTGCTCATCGAGAAGCCGACGGTCAACGGGGAGGTTTGTCCGTTCCCGCTGGCGATCAATACGATGGGATCGCATCACCGGATGGCGATGAGCCTGGGGGCGCCTTCCGTTGGGCATGTCGCGGCGGAACTTGCGTCGCTGATCAACGCCAAGCCGCCGGCTGGTTTTTCCGAAGCGATCAAGTTGCTGGGAACGGCGCTGGATTTGCGGCACGCGCGGCCGAAAATGACCAGCCGGGGAAGGTGCCAGGAAGTGGTCCACCGGCAGGAGGAATTGAAAGCGGCGGCTGTCCCCTGCCCCACCCTGCTGAATCTACCGATACTCAAATGCTGGCCGCTGGACGCGGGCCGTTTCATCACGCTGCCGTGCGTCGTGACGAAAGACCCGGACACGGGCGAGCGCAACGTGGGGATGTATCGCATCCAGATTTTTGACGGACAGACGACGGGAATGCATTGGCAATTGCAGAAAGTCGCGGCCCGCCATGGCAGGCGTTATTATGAGACCGGCGAGCGAATGCCCGTCAGTATTTTTCTTGGCGGCGATCCTGTCTTTACGTTTTGCGCGATTGCGCCGCTACCGGATGGTTTGGACGAATTTCTGCTCGCGGGCTATTTGCGGAAGAAATCGGTTGAGATGGTGAAGTGCGTAAGCAATGACCTGGAAGTCCCCGCCGACGCTGATTTTGTCATTGAAGGTTACGTGGACCCTAAGGAGCCATTGCGCACGGAAGGGCCGTTTGGCGACCACACCGGATATTACTCGCTGCCGGATTTGTATCCGGCGCTCCATGTCACGGCCATTACGCACCGCAAAGACGCGGTTTACCCGGCGACGATTGTTGGAATGCCGCCGATGGAGGATTTTTACATTGGGACGGCGAGCGTGAAATTGTTTCTGCCGGTGCTGAAAATGACTTTTCCGGAACTGGTCGATTTGGCGCTGCCGGCGGAAGGAGTTTTTCACAATCTTGTATTCGTGAGCATCAAAAAAAGTTATCCGATGCAGGCCTATAAGATCATGCACGGGCTTTGGGGCATGGGCCAGATGATGTTCACCAAATATATCATTGTCGTGGATGAGGACGTGGATGTGCATAACACCAGCGAAGTGTTGTTCCGTCTTTGCGCGACGACCGATCCGCAACGCGACACGATCTTTACGCGCGGGCCGGCGGATGTGCTGGATCACGCGACGACGGAATTGGCGGTGGGCTCCAAATTGGGCATCGACGCCACAAAAAAGCTGCCGGGGGAAGGTTTTAAAAGGGAGTGGCCGCCACTGATCAAGATGGACGCCGCGGTCAAAACAAGAATTGACAAGTTAGCCCGTTGACAGGGCGATTCCGGCGGGTGAACTTTCCCGCATATGAGCGGCCTCGAATCTTCCAGCGGCGGGATTTCATATTATATGCGGGGGGTGCTGCGGATCGTGATCGCGATCCTGTTCATGGAACACGGCGGGCAAAAACTATTCAATTTTCCCCCAGGCCACGGAACATTTCCGTTGAACTCGTTGTTGGGATTCGCCGGGGCTTTGGAACTGACCGGCGGCGCTCTGATTTTGCTGGGACTACTTACGCGGCCCGTAGCTTTCATTCTTTCTGGAGAAATGGCTGTCGCCTATTTCAAAGTCCACGCCAAAGGCGCATTCAGCCTGAATTTGCTGTGGAGCAAACGCAGGTAATAGCAGACTGATCCGCGGGATCAACCGCACGACCAGCTTCGTGTCGCAGGGATCGCCGATTCCGCGAGCGCGGCGACCTTGACGATCTTCCGACTTAGAGGGCCGATTTGCCGGAAGCCTTGACTTTGGCCCAACGCGCTTTGGCGATGGCGGCAAGCCTGGCTTTTGTCGCGGCGCTTACTTTGCGACGTCCCTTTTTTTTGGCGGGAGCCGCAGAGGCGCCGGCGCGTCCCCGTTTTTTTGCCCAGCGCAACCGCTGAGCGGCGCCAATCCGGGCTTTGGCGGCGGCAGACATGACGCGACGCTTGGGAGACGCGGCGCGGGCGTGCCCGTTGCTACCCGCGATGGAATTAAGTTGTCCCTCGAGGCGTTCAATTCGTTCCTTGATCGCAACCACCTGTCGTAGTTGACCCACAGTTAAATTTTGAAGTGTACTCATATAGTACACGCAGATTGTTCAGCCCCCCTCAACTTGTCAAGGGCAGAACTTGCTAGCTGAACAACCGTTAATATTGAATACCATCACAGTTAGTCACCCCGTTGAATTTTGAACTTGAAATTCGAATGGTTTGGGTGAATTATTGGTTTTTGTGAAAATCGGAGGAGTCAGCGACAAAGGAGACGTTTTTTTGCGAATTTTTGCGTTATTCCTGGTAATTTCGAGCAGCTTTAGCGCATTGGCGGCGGATAATGCGGCGCTGATTTCTGTTTCGGTTCCGACTAACACTGTGGTGATGCCAAGGACGATATTGGTTCAAACGTGGACTGTTCAAAACACCGGGACGACTACTTGGACGGCAAAGCAGTCCGGCTACACATTGAACCTTGTCAGCAGAGATAGCCTGGGGATCATCCCGCTTTTCACCAATACGTCTTCGACGTGGTACACTCCTTCGGCGATTATCGGGAGCGGCAAATCCATCGCTCCGGGAGCACAGGCCGCCTTCAGCGTGGGTTTCATCGCGCCGGAAGCGGCAGGGTCGGTGACCGACGTCTTTCAGTTGAACAGCGCCAGCGGGGATTACTTCGGTCCGAAGTTGAGTGTGCAGGTGGTTGTAGAGAAGGCCGGTTCGACCAACCAATACGACCGAGCCAAGGCCGTTTCATACGCGAATAACTATGTCGGTTACATTTGCAGTGACGGTTATTTTTGGACTAATGGCTCCGACTATTATGACTACGGCACGAATGAGCCGGTTCCGACAGATTTGATCGGCGACGATTGCGCGCATTTTGTCTCGTGCTGCATCGGCAGGCAGCCAAACCAGTGGGGCGGCGGCATCTATATTCCAAGCAGGGTTCCACCCACCTATGGCGAGCCTGGGGCGGCCAGGCTCGTTAACGATGTCCTGATAGCGCCCGGCTATGCGACGGAGGTTTTTTCTTTGAGCGAGATGTCGCCGGGAGATCTTATCGGGTGGAATTGGGAAGGAGATACCGACATTCAAGACCTCGATCATGTTACCCTTTACCTGGGCAACGGGTTACTCGCTTCGCACGCCGCTTCCTGCCTGGATACTTCCGCCACGCAGTGGTACCAATCCTCGGAGTCACACTGGGTGTCCCATTTCGTACACATTTTTGATGCGCCGACTGTGACGGTGTCGAGACTCGGAAGCAAGATGGTCCTGTCATGGGGAACCAACTGGTCGAGTTATGTTTTGCAATCGTCCACTTCGCTTTCGGCGGGGGCAACATGGAGCAACGTGACAACCAAGCCGGGGAAGTCCGGGGCTTTGAATAAACTTACGAATTCCATGCCGCAGGAGGCTTTGTTTTATCGGCTAACGCTGCCTTGAGGAGTTAAAACTGCGCCGCAACAACTTTTGTATTTCAATGCGCAAACGTCCGTCGCATAATCGGACTTAGTCCTTTTGCGATGTCCAACTAGAACCTATGTCCCGGTGGACGCTTGTGTTTTTCCTGGCTGTCTGGTGGCAGGCAACCGCAGTTCGCGCGACTATTTTGTGGAGCGATCTCGGCTCGACGCTAGTGCGTGATACCGGCCCGGGCAGCGATATTTTGGGGGATGTGGTCAAACGCAACGCTTCCTCCAAAGGCACGCTGTATTTTAAATTTCACGTTGATCCCCTCTCCGACGCCAGCACGGAGGAGTATTTCGCGGCGTTCGAACTCTATGAAGGAGATGCGGAACGATTGGCACTCGGGAACGCGCTGAAGGCCTGGGCTTATAGCGCGTTCAATACATCGGAAAAGGGCCAGTCCAATAATCCGTCGGGTTACATTGATCTGCGGTCGGCGAAGCCTGAGCCATCCGGCGTGGGGGCTTATTTCACTTATGAACTTCCGCATCGGGGTCTGGAGGTCACGATGGTATTCAAGGTGCAGTATATGGCTGGCGCGGATGATCTGGTGACGGTGTGGCTGAATCCCGACCTGGGTCCCGGCGCCACGGAAACGGCGCAACCGACGAATCTGATCACCCAGTTTCACGCCAACGCTTCCTTTGACCAAATCCGGCTTCGCCATGGTGGTGGCGGCGAGGGGTGGGCGTTCAGCGAGATGGCGATTGCCACAACATTCAATGACTTTGTCGTGGACGCGGGCAGCAGGAAAATTGGCAGGGCCGGACCGGGAATCGGGCGCGGCGAATTGCCGTTAACGTTTCGGTCCTGGCAGCGGGAACAGGGATTGCCCCAGAATTTTGTGCGGGCCCTGGCGCAAACTCGCGAGGGCTACATTTGGGTGGGAACCGACGATGGCGTCACGCGTTTTGACGGTGTGCGCTTTGTCTCTTTCGGCTTGCCAGAGGGGTTGCGAAGCGGGCCAGTGCAAGTGCTGCTGGGGGACAGTCGCGGCGCGCTTTGGATCGGCGGTGTTGGCGGCGGTCTGAGCCGGCGCGAGCATGGGCAGTTTAGCACGTTCACGAGCCGGGATGGTTTGCCTTCGGACACTATTAATGCGCTTGCCGAGGACAAGGTGGGACGGATTTGGGTCGGCACTCAGGCGGGATTGGCGCTGTGGCAGGGCGAACGGTTCGAACGCCTGGACGGCGCGGAAGAAATCAAGGACAAGCCTGTGACGACGCTTTTTGAAGATCGCAAGGGAACGATGTGGGTGGGCACAACGGGCGCGGGTGTGTTCCACTTTCAGAGCGATCATCTCGTCGCGTTACGAGGGACCGCGGTGGATGAGTTGTTGCAGAACCCGCATTGCCTGCTGGTGGACCGGAACGGGCGCATTTGGGTGGGCGCGGGAGACGACTTCGTGCTCTGCGATGAGGGCGGCCAATGGCAGCGCCACCGAATTCCGCGGCATCTGGCGCGGCATTACATCAGTTCGCTGGCGGAGGCGCCGGATGGAACGGTTTGGGCCGGGTCCGTGAGCGAGGGGTTGTTTCAATTTCGCGGGGGCAAGCTGGATGCGATTAATGCGGGAGGCGGGCTTTCAGACAATATGGTCGAATCATTGCTGGTGGACCATGAAGGGAAATTATGGGTGGGCACGCACGGAGGATTGAATCGCTTGCGGCCGGGAGATCTGGCCGCGCTCAGCCACAACGAAGGTTTGGGTTACGGGGCGGTGCAGGGCCTGGCGGAGGTTGCGCCGGGCGTCGTATTGGCAGGCAAACCCAGCGACGGTTTGTATCGGTGGAACGGAGGCGATTTCAGCCCGCTACCGGTTGACGGGATATCCCAACGCGAATTGCGGATCAATGCGCTACTGCGAGCGCGAGACGGGAGCTGCTGGATCGCAACAACGAAGGGGGTATTGCGGGCCACAAATCCATACGCGATCGAACTGGATCCCGGCGCGCCGGCGTTGTCGAACTTGAGTGTGATTTCACTCAGTCAGGACAGGCAGGGCGGCATCTGGGCCGGGACGCGCGAAGGTGAATTGTGGCAACTCACGGAAGGTAAATGGCGTGCGCTGACGAATTATGCGCCGGAACATCCGATCACCGCGCTTGCGCCCGAGGCTGATGGGTCGATGTGGATTGGGACGGATGGAAATGGATTGGATCGCTACAAGGGCACGGTGGTGGGGCATTGGGACAAAGGCAGCGGGCTTTTGAGCGAGCTGATTCGCACGCTTTATCTCGACCCGGATGGGGCACTTTGGATTGGGACGGCGGGGGGCGGTTTGAGCCGATTGCGGAACGGACGGCTCGCCACATTCACGACACGCGAAGGACTGCCCGACAATACGATTTCGCAAATCCTTGAGGACGACGTCGCAAGTTTATGGCTGGGTGGCAACGATGGTATCGTACGCGTGAGTAAACAGGATCTGGACGACCTGGCGGCAGGCAGAATCCCGGCGGTGTACCCGCAAGTTTATGGTCGCGCGGAAGGGATGCTTTCGGAGGAATGCACGGGCGGTTTTTTTCCGTCGGGCTTGAAAACCAAATCCGGGCTGCTCTGGTTTTCAACGCTGAAAGGAATTGTGGTGGCGGATCCACATCGGCACGCGGACGAAGCGACGATGCCGGGAGTGGTTTTGGAAGAAGTGCTGGTTGATGGGGTTCCGTACCCGGAATTTAGCCGGGTCGAATCGGCGCCAGAGGCGTTGCGAATACCGCCAGGCCGGCACCGGATTGAATTTCGCTACACCGGGCTGAGTTTCGACGCGCCCGAGCGAGTGCGGTTTCGTTACCAATTGACGGGATTGGACGCTAACTGGGTCGATGCGGGTTCGAGGCGGGTGGCCTTCTATACTTACGTGCCGCCGGGGCGCTACCGTTTTCGAGTGATTGCCTGCAACGCGGACGGGGTATGGAATGAAACCGGAGCGAGCCTGGCTCTGACGGTGTTGCCGCACTTTTGGCAGACCTGGTGGGCGATTGGCCTGGGGGTTGCGGGGTTGCTCGCGCTGCTGGGACGCGCGGTAGGCGCAGTGGAGAGGCGGAAGCACCAACGGCGACTCCGGCAACTGGAGCAAGAACGCGCGCTGGAAAGGGAGCGGACGCGCATTGCCCAAGATTTGCACGACGAGATGGGCGCCAAGTTGTGCAGGATTTCCTTTTTGAGCGAGGACGCCCGGCAAGGTGACATGTCGCCGGGCGAGTTGAAGCAACAGATTTGTTCCATTTCGGATGCTTCCCGCGAGGTGCTGCATTCGCTGGACGAAATCGTTTGGGCGGTCAACCCACACAACGACACGCTGGAACAACTGGCGTCCTACATCGGCCAGTACGTCGAAGAATATTTTGAGACAACGGGCATCCAATGCGAGGTGGATCTGCCGACGCAGACCCTCCCGCATCCGCTCTCGTCGCAGACGCGCCATCATTTATTTCTTGCCGTGCGGGAGGCTTTTACCAACATACTCAAACATTCCGGTGCGACCCGATCCAAAGTCTCCATGACCTGCCACGATTCGACGTTGGAAATTGTGATTTCGGACAACGGCGGCGGTTTTGACCCACCGCGGACTGAAGTCGATGGTGACGAGCCTTCGGCAGGTTCCGGCAACGGCCTTCGTAACATGTGCCAGCGGATGGCGGATATCGGCGGCCATTGTGCGGTGGAATCCGCACCGACGCACGGAACAACTGTCCGGTTTCTGCTGGCGCTGGACAAGTTGTCTCCCAACGAACCGATGCCATGATCTCTGTTTCTATTGTTGACGATGACAAGGACCTTCGCCGGTCCATTGTGAATTTTATGAATCGATCGGCCGGGTTTCGATGCCTGAACGGGTATGGCAGCGGGGAGGCCGCGTTGAAGAGCCTGCCTGCCGAACAACCGGACGTGGTATTGATGGACATCAATATGGCGGGGATGAACGGCATCGAATGCGTGGAGCGGCTCAAAGCGGCGGCGCCGCGAATACAGATCGTCATGCTGACGGTCTATGAGGACACAGAGAAGATTTTCGACGCATTGGCGGCCGGGGCCAGCGGCTATTTGCTTAAGCGGCTCTCGCCGTCGAGGCTTTTGCAAGCCATCCGCGAGGTCCACGCGGGCGGATCACCGATGTCTGGCTCAATCGCGCGCAAGGTAGTGGCGTCGTTCCAGACTGCGGAAGGTTCCGCCCAGCGGCACGCGCAACTTTCTCCGCGCGAGCAAATGATCCTCGGACGCCTAGCAAAAGGGCTTACTTACCAGCAGATCGCCGATGAATTGGGCATCAGTGTCAATACGATTCGCACCTATCTCCGGCGCGTGTATGAAAAGCTGCACGTCCAATCCCGCACAGAGGCCGTGGCCAAGTATTTGAGAATCTAACCGGAGGGCGCTTGCCTTGGCGGTGTCATCACTTTATGCGACATCCTTTCATGTGACTATTCAAGAAGCGGGCGGCTGTTAGACTGCATGCCACATACATGACGAATTCATCTAACATTATGAAACCATTGTCTCTTATTTTCCGACCCATCACCGCTCTGTTCGCAGCGTTTGCGCTTTGCTTCGTTGCGTCCGCCCAGACCGTTACCTGGAGTGGGGCAGATGCAACCAGCGACATCGACTGGTCCGACGGGCTGAATTGGCTTGGGAACGCCGTGCCGGGAACCGGTAGCACAGCGTTGTTTGATAACAACGGGGTGTCCCCGGCGTCGATCTCGGGTGGAGGCTCGGCGGATAATATTGTCGATCACAATTTCACGATTGAGTCTTTGCTTTATGAGCAAACCAACTCCGACGCCTACGCGTCGTTGGACCAGATTTGGCACAACACCGTGATTAACCCCAATGTGACGCTGACGCTTGCGAATACGAATACTTCCATCATGTTGGACAGCGGAACGCTCAGCGATCCGCCGTCGGGCTTGACCTATTGTTACAATTCGATCAGCGGCGCCGGCGCGCTTGCTGTCGATAATACCAATGCCGGGTCGGCGATCTGCGTCCAACAAGGCAGCGCGACGTATGCTGGAGATCAAGGTCAGTGGGCCGTTTTGGATATGTCGGGCTTAAACACGTTCGATGCTACTGTCGGTCGTTTGATGATAGGAGTTCAAGGAATCGGCGCCGCGCCTGGGCAAGTAAACCTTTTCAACGACAACCGAGCCACCGGATGGGCCTACTTGGCTGCGACGAATAACATTACGCTGACACAGCCGGGAGTGGTTCAAAGCACCGGCAATCCGGGGGCTTTTGCGGCCGCCGCGGGGCCGGCTCTTGTCCTGTGCGACACTTACGGGAATTTTAGCGACTTCCAATGCTTTTTGTATTTAGGGCAAAACAATACCATCAAGGCCGACACAATCACCATCGGACGTAACCAGACGTATCACACTGCGCATTTTGGATTCAATACTACGACCTATCCAACCGACCCAACGCTGACCCTGGGTGGCTACAGCTCGAATCGCGTGTCGCAATTTATTGTGGCCGACAACACCGCGTGGCCGGGCAACGGCGGGTGCTGCGTTGGCACAGGAACATCGCCGGATGAAATGGTTCAGCCCGCTTACGATTCAACAGTCGATATCGGCTGCGCCGGACTGGTGGACTTAAGTGAAGGCACTTCCGCAATAATGATTGACACTCTCATTGTGGGGAAGGGCTGGGATGGAGTTGGCATTCTGAACGTCAACTTCGGCCCGTCGGGCAAGGTGTTGGGAGTATTCAACATGGGCGCCGGCACTTTGGATGTAAACACTTTGGAATTGGGCGTTCAATCTTCCGCCAGCGCCACAACGCCAGTTACGGGAACGCTCAACGTCAATGGCGGCAGCGTGGTGGTTCATTCCAACCAGGTGTCTCTGGGAATGACCCTGGGTGGAAGTGCCATTGCCACAGCAAACTTGAATGTTACCAACGGAGGCAGTCTTACTCTGGACAACGGTTATGGGATTTCTGACAGCGGCCAGTCCCTGAGCGAAGTGACCCTGGAAAATGCCACGGTAACTGCCGCGAATATTGGCTCCCAATCCGCCCCAATCGGCGCCGTGACTCTCGGCGATTCGACGCTGAACCTGGCAGTGGGAAGCGTGACCGGGGCGATCGTTGCGAACAGTTTGACGACAGAGAGCGCAAGCATGGGCATTACCATCAATATTACATCCGTAGGACAGGTGCCGGGCCTGGAACAGATTATTACGCTGATTTCGTCGGGCACCCCAATTTCGTATAAGGGAAGTTTTACTCACGGAGTGAGCGGGTCGGATTTCATTTTGGGTAATTTGCCGAATGGTTACGCGGGGTATATTCAAATCACCGCCTCCGCTGTTCAACTCGTTCTCACAAAGAGCACGAGCGTCCCGGACAGTTGGACGGGCGCCGATATTTCGGCCCTCCACAATACGAACTGGTCGGACGTCAATAATTGGTCTGGCACAGTTGAACCAAGTCTCAGCAACCCGGCCTATTTCCTCACGACCGGATCGGTGGGCGCCTCGGCCCTTTCACATCCGGGCGGCGGCGGAAGCGCGCTTGTTTCCGCCAACGTGAACAACATCGTGGACGGCAATGTCACAACGATTGGCCTCACTTATGCCAACACGAACGGAACATACCAAAATACCTACATTAGCAACAACGACACCTTGACCGTCAGCACGTCCGGTCTCGGCATGACCGTCGGAGCGTCCCTTCAGGATTTTGGCAACACGACCGGCAACGTGACGATCAGTGGTCCCGGCGCACTTGCGGTCAATTCCGGATTTTTTGTTGGGCTGGGCGATACCAGTTCCGGAAGCGCGCCCAAGGTCTCTCTGGATATGTCGGCTTTGAACACATTCAATGCCAGCGTTCCGAGCTTTCTTGTCGGGGTCGGAACTTCCGTGCCCAACGCGGTCGGTGTGGTCTATTTAGCTCAAACCAACACAATAACGACGACTTCGGCGCAGTCCGATAACAGCGATTCAACGCCGGTGGCCTTCGAAGTAGGCGATTCTTCCACTCTCGCCGGCAGTGTTGGCTCTGACTTGTATCTGGGTGAATCCAACTCCATCAATGCCGGCGCCATTGCTATCGGCCGACAATTGGCCGGCGGCGGCATGTTCTTCAACCCCGCTGTCACCAATTCCAACCCGACAACCAACTCCGGTCCCTGGGCGTACTTCCGTGGAACCGGCGGCAACTCCAGCACAGTCGGCGACTGGACGATTGGAGACGGTGTAGCCAATTCAGCCACCCTTGTGTCCGGCTCGGGCACGAATGATTTTACGGGCGGTTATGTGAACGCGTTGGTCAATACTTTGACTGTTGCCAATTCTTCCGGTGGCAGCGGCCAGGTCAGCGCCATCAGCGGCGTGCTCACTCTTAACGCGGGGGTCATCACCGCCAATACACTCAACGTGAGCCAGAACAACGCCTACACCGACGGCAATGTTTACAACTATGGCGTCGGAACCGTGAATGTGGACGGCACTGGCGAATTGGCAATCAATGACACACTTAATTTGGGCTATATCGACGGACCGGCGGCGACCGGAGCGGTCGTTCCGCGCGCCACGCTGAACATCAACGGAGGATCGGTCACTGCAAACAGCATCCTGGCTGGAACAAATGGGGCCGTGAGCGTCATCACCATAAATGGCGGTTCATTGACGTGCGGCAGCGCCATTGGATCATCGACGGCTCCGGTGACCTCCGTAAACTTGACAAATTCGACAATTGGCATCTCGCTTTCCGCGGCGTCCGCTCCGTTCATCAACGCCGGGAATGTCAACGCCGGCGGCACCAACACGATTACCATTCTATCGCTGCCAAATAGCATCGAAAGCTATCCCGTCACGATCACTGTCTTGCAATCGACTGCCGCCATCAAAGGCGCCATCAGTGGTATCAACGTTCTCATTCCCGTGCAATACACCGGGCACGCGGCCCCCAGCGGAGATTCGACAGCTATACTGTTGACTCTCACCAGCGGTCCGACAGGCGTCCGCGGAAATGTCATTTGGACTGGCTCCGATGCGTTGGCATCCATCAGTGCCAATTGGTCCGACGCGACCAACTGGTCGTTGTCCCAATTCGGTTTGCGGGGCGTCCCTGGGCCGGGCGATACCGCGCTTTTCGACAACGACGATGTTTCCTCGGCATCCATTTCGGGCGGCGGAGGCGCGGATAATATCGTCGATCGCAATTTCACCGTGGCCGCCTTGCTATACGAGCAAACCAACAGCGATGAATACTCGGTGTTTAGTCAATTTTGGCACAATACAGTCATCAACCAGGGCGCAACTCTGACGCTTGCGAACACGAATATCAGCCTGATGGTGGACTCCGGAACTCAGAGCGATCCCCCGTCGGGATTCACTTATTGTTACAATACCGTCAGCGGCAGCGGCGCTCTCGTCGTCAACAACACCAATGCTGGGTCCGCCATATCCGTCGAGCAAGGCAGCGGCACCTATACAGGGGATCCCGGTTTGTACGCCACCCTCGATATGTCGGGGTTGAATACGTTCGATGCCACCGTGGGACGTTTGTTGGTGGGAGTGGAGGGGGTGGGCGCGACACCGGGGCAAGTAAGCCTTTATCCGAATCAGCGCGCCGCCGGGATTTTGTCCCTGGCCGCTACGAATGTCATCACTCTAACGCAGGCAGGCAATATCCAAGGGGGCGGCGCGGCGGCAGTTTCCGGTCCGGCGTTAATGGTGTCCGATCTGGCGAATTTTGGCGACAACCCGTCTTTGTTGAACCTGGGCGAAAGCAATGCCATCTATGCAGACACGGTAACGGTCGGCAGGAATGGCTCGCTTCAATCAGCGGTGCTCCAGTTTAACACCGCCGTTTTTCCGAGCAGTTCGCTCTATTTGCGCGGCTATAGTTCAAACCGCGTGTCGGAATTTGTTGTCGCCGACGGCACCATCAACGGCAATTCCAGTCAGTATGAAACGCCAGACGCGCGGATTACCGTAACGCCCCAGATCAGTGGAGGATTTTATGACGGGGAATCCGCGGTGGTCGATGTGAGCGCGGGCAGTGCGGATATAATGGTTGACACGCTAATTCTCGGCAAGGGCTATAACGCGACAGGCGGCGGTTATGTGGTGGCCCTGCTCAACATGGGAACCGGGACCCTGAATGCCAACACGCTGCTCATGGGAGTCATGTCAGCATCCGCGGGAAACAAACCTGTCACAGGGATCCTCAACATTCCTTCCGGCGGCACCGTCGTGGTCAATGACCAGCTTGTGCTGGGTCAGGGATTTGGAGGCGCGCCGTCCTCACTGGCGGCCGGCACCCTCAATATCAATGGCGGGACGGTGCAGGCAGCCGCAATCGTCGCCGATGGGAATACCAACAGCACGATTTCGGTGGCTAATGGCGGAACCCTTAGCCTGACGTCTCCGGCCGGGTCGATCGGCACCGCGTCAGCGCCAGTTGGAAGCCTCACTCTGGGCAATTCGACGTTGAACCTGGAAATAGGCGGGTCGGTCGCGCCAGTGGTCGCCAGCAGCCTCGTGTTTGCGGGAGGCTCTGTCACCATCAATATCACGACCTTGCCGCTCATTGACCAAGCGCCCGCCGTCGTGCCGCTGGTCCAACAACTGGGAGGCCCAATCACAGGCTCAACCTTCGTTCTGGGCACGCTTCCGACGGGATACGGAGGCACCCTCCAGATGAGCCCGGATGGGAGCACGGTTCAACTCAAGGTCACCAGCGTTCCCACATTCCCGACGAAAGGAACGTCTATTACGAGCGTAAGCTTGCAATCAGCAACCGGCAGTCTGACCATTACGGGCACCAATGGTCTGCCCGGTGCCGTGTATTATGTGTTGACCTCGACCAATCTGACCGTTTGGACGCCGGTCGCCACAAATACGTTCGACGGCAATGGCCACCTCAGTGCGACGCTCCCCTACTCCATCGGTGACTCGGGACGTTTTTACAAGGTCGAATCTCAATAGAAGCCCTGTTAAGCAAATGATAAACATACGAGATAGCAAGCGCCGGCAGGGTCAGCCTGCCGGCTTCACCCTGATCGAACTATTGGTGGTGATTGCCATCATCGCCATTCTGGCGGCGATGCTTTTGCCGGCGCTGGAGAAGGCAAAGCAAGCCGCCGTGTCAACCGATTGCATGAGCAACAAGAAGCAGATGCAGTTGTCATGGCAGATGTACCTGAGCGACTACAACGATCACTGCCCGATTAACGCCGATCAGTCAAAGCCGTACGTGCTGGGCGGCATTACGATGCAGGACTGGTGCGAAGGCATCCTGGATTGGACCAGCAATCCGCAAAACACCAACTATCAGTATTTGATCAATCCGGTGGCTTGCTCTCTTGGACCCTACAACGTCAAAAGCTACAAGATTTATTGGTGTCCGGCCGATATTTTTTTGGGTCCCCTGCAGCATCTGCCGGGGTGGAACAATCGGTGCAGGAGCATTTCCATGGACGGCGCCGTTGGTGACGGAGACAAGTACACATTTTCCAACTGGACCACGCCGATGTGGTGGGCCGTTAAGGGAAGCGACCTCACCCATCCTGGGCCGGCAATGAGCTGGGTCTTTACAGATGAACACCCGGACAGCATCGACGACGAGATCATGTACATTAACCCAATGGAAACAAATGGGACTGGAGTTTTTGATGAATTGCCGTCCCCCCTGCATAACAATGCTTGCGGCCTGAGCTTTGCCGACGGGCATTGCGAAATCCATAAGTGGCAGGCAGCCGAAACGTGCCACCCCATAACCTACGCTCCGGTGGATCAGGTAAGCGTCACCCTCAGTCCCGACCTTGCGTGGCTGGCGCAGAGGACGCCGTACGGGCCGTGATTGCGCGCAGTGCGTTTGAGCTTCGGATAGTCCGCCTGCACCCCGGTTTGTAATGAAAAGCAAAGTTCCTTTGAGAAGCCTAGCCCGCTTCTTTGTGATGGCGGCATTCCTCTGTCAGCTTGAGGCACGGACGGAAAATCTATCCCAAATCCCGGCACGCACTCCCCCCGCCTGGCTGCGGGATGGCGTGGTTTACGAAATTTTTCCGCGCGCTTTCTCCTCGACGGGAGACCTGAATGGGATCACGGAACAGCTAGACCGATTGCAGGATTTGGGAGTGACGATCCTCTGGACGATGCCTATACAGCCCATTGGTGAAAAATTTCGCAATGGCAAGTTTGGCAGCCCGTATTCCATTAAGGATTATTACGCGGTCGATCCGCAGTATGGCACAATCGAAGATTACAAACGCCTCGTGCTCGCCGCGCACCAACGCGGCCTAAAGGTCATCATGGACCTGGTCGCCGTCCATACCGCCTGGGATAATGAAATGATGAAGCGCCCGGAATTCTACAAACACGACGCCCAGGGAAATGTGGTTCCGCCGGTGCCGGGTTGGACGGATGTCGCCGGCCTCAATTACGGGAATCCGGCGTTGCGTCGCTATATGATCGAGATGCTCAAATACTGGATTCGGACCTGCGACGTGGATGGTTTCCGCTGCGACTCGGCTTCGATGGCGCCCACGGATTTTTGGGAACAGGCCCGCGCCGAACTTACGCAAGTCAAGCCAGACATCATGCTGCTGGCTGAGGCCAGCAAGCCCGAACTACTGGTGAATGCTTTTGACGTGGATTATGCATGGCCACTGCTGCGCACGCTCGATAATGTTCTCATCAAGGGGGCGCCGGCGTCCAATCTTCGCGCTACATGGGAAGAAACTCAGCGGGAGTTTCCGCACAATTCGCTTCATCTCCGCATGTCGGACAATCACGACGAATCGCGTGCGGTCTCGCGGTTTGGCGTCCATGGCGCGGTGGCGGCTTCGGTCCTTATGTTTACGTTGGACGGGGTGCCGTTGCTTTACAATGGGATGGAAGTGGGTGACGCAACGGAATCCGCCGGGGCGGCGCTGTTCGATCGGTTGCCAATCTTCTGGTCACCTCCAGACCGTCCGCATTTAGGCCAGATTTATCAGGCCTTGATCCGGTTGCGCAAAGAGAACGCGCCATTTCGTAGGGGCCGCGTTATCTGGCTGCACAACTCAAACGAAGACAGTATAGTTACTTTCAAGCGCGCGGATGAAAAGAATGAATTTGTGATGGTGATCAACCTTTCCAACCGTTCGATTAACGGACGGGTGGATGTCGAGGATAGCGAGGGTTTCAATCTGAAACGGGTTGTCGGAATGGCTGCGGAAGAGAATCACAATTTTCCATCATTTCACTTGGGAAGTTTTGCCTGGAGCATTTACCAGCGTGTTCTGGCGTCCGCTGGGACCGCCGCTTCGGACGCAGGCCAGATCAAGCACGATTAGATATTATACAAATTGAAGAAGCATCGAAGAATTCCAGTACTGGCTTTGCTTTTGACCATTGGACGGCTGGCTGTATCCGTCTATGGTCAGGTAACAGTGGACGGGACTTTGAATTCTACGGAAGGCTACGGCAATCCCCTCGCTGTGCAAACTATCAATACGGGGTTTGGCGATAATACCTCGTCGGACGGAAACTCCAGCGGCGGGTCGGAACTGGACACGGTCTATGCCGTGGCGACGAACGGTTATCTTTACCTGTTTATAGCCGGCAATGTTCAAAATAACGGGAATAACATTGAAGTGTTCATCGCCGATGGTCAGGCGGGCGGCCAGCATACTCTGGAAATCGGAGCGTCCGCGACGGAAGCGGCTATGAACGGATCCACCTTTAGCACAGGCTTTAATCCCAATCTCCTGTTCACATTCATCGTCAGCAACGCCACGCTTACTGTGGACCAGATTGTTTTATCAAATGGCCCCGGCGCTGAGTCTGCACTCGGCAGCATCACATTGAATGGCGGATTTGGATATAGCCAGGCGCTCATGGGCGGTATCGAAGTTGGTTTCAATAACTTGAACATTGCCGGTGTAAATGGATCCAGCGGGACGGCAGCGAATCAAGGTGCGGCGGAGGCCGTGGCGACGGGTCTTGAAGTGGCGATTCCACTGGCCGCGCTTGGTAATCCGAAAGGCGCCATTGAACTGCTGATTGGTCTTAATGGCAGTAGCTTCGCCTACTTCTCCAACCAATTCCTTCCCGGTTTGCCAGTCGGAACTGGAAACCTGGGCGCCGGTGGGGGAAATTATGGGCCGGGCGGCGGTGTGTTCTCTTTTGGGTCAATATCCGATGAGTATTTGAGCGTGCCTGTTTCCTCATCTTCGGAGATGGCACCAGTCCTGTCTATCAACGGCGTCAACGCAGATTACGGGACAGCGCATGTGTTCGTCAATGAAGTCTCCAACGATGCTGTGCCGTTGACGATTCTGTTTTCACCCAACGTGTCAAATGTGGTGGAAGCGGACGTGTTTTCGAATCTGAATCGGCGGGACCATGCGGCCCTGGACGCCAACGGGGATGGCATCGAAGACGGCATTCTGCCTCCGGACGGCAATACCATCCCCACCGGCGATACCAATAATTACTACGAAGCTTACGCCATGTCGCCCACTGGGACGCCTGGGCAATATGCCCTGACACTCTCCGCACAAAAGACGGGAGTTTACCGCCTGACGGCGCGTTTCAAGGTTTCAGGCGCAACGAACTGGATTTGGTACAGCACTAATGCTCCCTATGACAGCGGGCTTCGGCGTGACTTTGGGATTGTAGTTTCGCCTAAAAAGGCAACGGACGCCGTCCTATATGAGTTGTCCGCCAATAATATTGATGCACAAGGGTCGGCGGCCGACGGTTCACAGCGCAGCACTTTCACCGATCTTTATAACGGGCCTGGTTCCCGGGCCTACGATCCAATCTCCAACCGTTTTAATCTCAATTACGTGACCAATCTTGGCGTGAACTGGGTCTGGGTCGAGCCGATTCATCCCAGTGGAATCGCCGGCGGCATTAACAGCCCGTATTGCGCGAAAAACTATTTTGCTGTTTCGCCCTGGATGAGCAAGGCCGACACGCGATCGGCCGGACTGCAAGAATTTCAGGGTTTCGTGGCGGCGGCAGACGCTGCTGGTGTGAATGTAATGATGGATGTTCCATTCGATCATACCGCGCACGATGTGGAGTTGGATTACGAAGGTGTCGCGGATTTTGGCGGCGCGGGAAACCCGGGCAACTGGCGGCCCACTGACCTGATCTCGAACCGTGTAACACAATTCTTTTCGTCCACCGGTAATTACTGTGCCCGAGCGTCTGGCGCCAACGATGTCGCCATAGCGCCGGATCGTGGGGATTTCGCGAAATGGACCGATGTGAGCGATGTTTATTATGGCGTTTATGACGCGCTCGTGTGCAAAAATCCGCAGGACAACAACAATTACCTGAATTCCGCCGATTGGTTCGATTACGGCACCTCGACGGGATCTTTTGATGGCATAACGCAAGGCGTCTGGAGATACTTTGCCGACTCGATTCTCTTTTGGCTCAATGAAACAGGTTGCACCAATGGCACTCCCGCCAATCAGACGTCAGTGGGCATAGACGGAATTCGCGCGGACTTCGCGGAAGGATTGCCGCCCCAGTGCTGGGAATACATCATCAATAAGGTGCGGTCGCAAAAATGGGATTTCGTTTTTTTGGCTGAATCTCTGAACGGCGGCGCACCGACCTATCGTTCAAGCCGTGATTTCGACATTGTGAACGACAGCGTTCTCTATGACTTCCGGACTGCCGCAACGGCCGCCGATTATCAGAACATTTTCAACATGGAACGGAGCAGCTACGGGCAATGCCTAATGTTGTGGAACAGCACATCGCACGACGTGGGCGGTTATTATAACGATCCTTACCAGGCGCTGGTCCGTTTCATGGCGGGAGCAACCATCGATGGCGCGCCCCATATTTTCTACGGCCAGGAGGCGGGGACGACAGCCGGGCTTGGTTTCAGTCTTTATATTACGAACGGCACTGAACAAGTTCCGGATTTATTTGCATTCAATTCCCTGCAACCGGCCTTTGCGGGAGGAGTTGGCAATTTCAGGGTCAATCAGCTTTATCCTCTTTTCGGGGCCGTGGGCCAGGCGCGCTTATGCAGCCCGGCGTTGCGTTGCGCCAACCGTTATTTTCTGAGCCCAACCGAATCCCAGCCGAATATCTATGCTGTGGCGAAGTACGAAGCGACCAACGGTTCTCCGAATTTCTATGACGTGGTCCTGGCGTTTGTGAACCTTGACCTGACGAGCAATGAGCAAGGGTACTTCAACGTCAACGTCACCCAAAATGGTTCCAACCTTTTCGGAATTAAACCCAATCGAATGTATAACGTGAAGAACATCGCCGCTTACCTTGGTGCGGCTTCGAACCGCCGTAATTATTGGCTTTGGGGCACAAATGGGATTGCGGGCAGTTCTCTTTTGGCCAACGGCGTTTTTGTTTCACTCAATCCCGTGCCGAACAACAACGCCGGATGGACGAATGCCCCGTTCGAAGCCCAATATTTGAAGCTTTACGACGTTACGATTCCGGAAGCCCTTGCCGCGCCAACGGCGCCGCGTTCGTATGTCGTTGGGAAATGCGCGACGTTCAGTTGGCAACCGCTGGTCGATCCGGACGGCGGTGTGTCGGGCTATGAGATAATTGTCGGCACTTCACCGGGCGCCTCCAACGTATTTGACGGAATCGTCGGAAGCACAACGTTGACCGTCACCAACGTGTATGGCGCGACTTTGTACGCGGAAGTGAGCGCCATCAATAAAGCCGGCATAGAAGGCCCTGCCAGCGGCAGCAGTGCCGGGGTGATTTTGGTGGATCCGAAGTGG
Organism: Verrucomicrobiia bacterium; assembly: GCA_036272955.1. Classification (GTDB taxonomy): domain Bacteria; phylum Verrucomicrobiota; class Verrucomicrobiia; order Limisphaerales; family Palsa-1400; genus DATAUD01. Next base: position 20,886 of record DATAXU010000191.1, on the reverse strand, counting down.
ATTCCTGTTTTGAGCATGCAAGGCAGCGCAGTACTGAATTGGACAAGCGTTTCCGGCATGACGTACCAAGTTTGGTCCACCACCAATCTGAATATTCCGTTCGCGCCTGTTGGCGGCGTCATCACTGCTTCCGAAGCGACAACCCAAAACACGAATGGCGGCTTTGATCCCGCAAGATTCTACAAAGTCCAAATTTTCCCATAGCGGGCCGTGAAGGGGCACGGACGTTCAGAGGTGGTGCACCCAGAAAGAGTTGAACTTTCAACCTTCTGATCCGTAGTCAGATGCTCTATCCAATTGAGCTATGGGTGCAGCGACCGGGAGTTATTTCGCACGAATGATGCCGCAACGCAAGCCGATTTCCAAACGGCCGCCGAATCGACGGCTTTTCATCCACCGGATTTCGAAGTGAGATATTCGACAATTATCGACAATTTGACGACAAAACTCCTTTCGCCATATCGGAAAATCGAATACGGTCTGCCTGTCCTAAAACATCCTTTATGAAAACTATCCTGGCTCTTGTTGGGGTTTCGCTTGTTTTTACCACCGAAAATCTATGGGCTCAGGCTTATTGGACGGGGCAACCTGCCCCGGCGACGACTAATTGGTCCACGGCGGCTAATTGGATCGGCGGGACCGGGGCGGGCGGAATCGCGGGGGCGAATGATACGGCCACTTTTACGGTGACGAATCCAGCGGCGGGGTTGGCGATCAGCCAGCCGGGGACGGGGGTCATCGATACGCCGGCTAATATCGATAGTTTTGTGGACCGGGCGTTTCCGGGGTCGATTTCCGGCTTGACCTTCACGAATTCCGGGACTTATCACAACTTGCTTATAGATAATGGCTTAACTCTGAAAGTGACGGGCACCAACGCGCTGACGATCGGCAATAAAAGTGTGGATTTCGGCGATATTACCACATTTGTTTCCATCATGGGGCCGCAGGCTACTTTGAACGTCGTTAATTCCAACGCGACGGTTTTTATGGCGCAAGCGTCAGCGACGACCGGTTGCCGGATGAATGTGGATATGTCCGCCCTGGGGAAGTTGAATACGGTTACGACCAATTTTCTGGTGGCAGTGGGCAGCAGCAGCGAGGGAGTTGGAGAAGCGAGGCCGGGGGCGGTTGTTTATCTGGCGCGGACCAATTTCATCACGGCGACGGCTTTGGGAACCAGCGCGGAAACCAGCGATACGGCCAATAATGCCGTCGGGTTCGATGTGAGCGATTCAGACGGAAACCAGGACAATCAGGCGTGCTTCCTTTATTTGGGGTGGACGAATGTGATTTATGCGAATTCCATCGCCACGGCACGCCAAAAGGCACCGGCTTCGGCCATGCTTTTTAATCCCAATCTCATTAATCTGGTGCCGCCACCGACCGCTTATTTTCGCGCGGCAAACGGCACGAGCGCGGTTGCGACCTGGACGATTGCGGATGGAGGGGTCAATAGCGGCAGTTCGCTTTCTGCTCTGGGAACAAATGATTTTACGGGGGGCGTGATCAATGCGCTGGTCAACACGATGTATATCGGCCACACCAGCAGCAGCACGGCGGGATCCCGCGCTTGCACCGGCACGTTGAGCTTTGATGCAGGGCTTATCAACGTCAATTCGCTTTATGTGGGTTACCAGTCGTCCAGCGAAGCGGCGTGGGGGGTTGGCACCATCAATGTCGGGACAAACGCCATGCTGGGATTAGGCGCCGACCTCGTCGTTAATCAAACCTTTGTGCTTGGCTATACGGTGGGCGGGACTGGAGCGGCCTCGGCCAGCGGTACGTTGAATATCCTGGGCGGCACGGTGAACAGCTACAGCATCGTCCCGGGCGTCGGGGAAGGAACGATCAACATGTATGGTGGGCTTCTCCATATCAGCAATTCAATTGGTTCTTCGACGATCCCCTGCACGGGTCTGCTTCTGAGCAATGCCACGTTAACGATACAGGTTGGGGCCACACCAAGCGTATGGGTCAATAGTTTGACAATTGACGGACAGACAACGACTACGAATTTCGTCAATATCACCTCGCTGCCTGCTGTGGCCTCTTACCCGGCCATATTTACGGTGATTCAAATGACGAATGAGCCTGCGTCCGGACTGCCCTATCAAGGCGAATTGATCGAATTGGGCGGCAATTTCAATCTGGGGCTGGGGACGTTGCCGGGCGACTACACGGGGTATCTCGTCAGCGACACGACCAATTCATCGATCGACGTGGTCATAACGGGCGGGCCGCAGCCCCCGTCGCCGGTGCATTGGGATGGGGCGGCCAGCGCTAATTGGAATTTTTCCGACCTCAACTGGAAGCCGGCGACGGGAACTGATGTGCCTTATGTGGACGGTGATTTCGTCACATTCGACGATTCGCTGACGGGAAGCAGCGGGGTGAACCTGACTGTTACCGCCAGTCCCGGCAGCGTTACGTTTGCCAATGACCTGACGAATTACACGTTGAGCGGCACGGGCAGCCTGGCCGGCGAAACGGGGTTGTCCGTGACCGGTTCGGGACTTGTTGTCTTAAACAATTCAGGCGCGAACACATTTTTGGGTCCCATCAACATCGGGACCCAGGGCGATCTTCAAATCGGCCGGAATGACGCCGATGGCGGCCTGCCGGGCGGCAGTGTGACGCTGGACGGGACTTTGACGTATGATCGGACGGATAACTTGACGATCCCGAACACCATTTCCGGGACGGGCGAGATCGTCCAGCAAGGCGCGAATGTTCTCACCTTCGGAGGGGACAATTTTGACTTTACGGGGACTGTCCTTATCAACAGCGGGACCGTGCGCATCGGCGGGATCAATGCGCTTGGCAGCGGGACCGGTTCGAGCATCATCAACACCAACGGAGGGACGCTGGATTTCAACAGCACGTTTGGCAGCAATCAGGTGATGGTGGGAGGCGCGGGGGTCGGAGGCATTGGGGCGCTGGTCAATAACGGCAATACAGGGCCCGGGGTCATTGTGCCCGCCTGCTCCTTTGTCACGATGGTCACCAACACGACTATCGGCGGGACGGGGCAATGGGAACTTCGTCCGGGCGATTCCACGACGGTTGCCGATACCGATCCTCCCACGTATGCGGGGTTGAGCACCGAGGGGCACGCTTTCAACCTGACGAAGGTGGGCGCCAACGCGATTTCCATTTGCAGCGCGGCTGTCGATCCGGCTTTGGCGACGATAAATATCGCAGCCGGCACGCTAATATACGAAGGGACGACGACGGGATTGGGGAATCCGGCGGCGCCGCTGATCATCCAGTCCAACGCCACGCTGCAATTGACGAGCGATGCCAATCCGCTGGACAAGCTCATTTTGGTCAACAACGACGGAACGATCACGGCTACGACATCCGGCAACACGATTATGGGGCCGATTGTCCTGAATACGAACGTGGTCTCGGGCGCACCCGCGCAGGCCACGATTAGCGTGGGAGGCCCCTTAGGCTCCATTCTGACGGTGTTGAGCACCATATCGGGCGCCGGCAGTCTGACTTTAACCGGTTCGAACGAACTTTATCTCGAAGGGACGAATACATATACGGGCGCGACGCGAATTAATTCCGGCAGTCTCTTCCTTGCGCAGGGGGGCGCTATTTCCAACAGCGAATCGATAGTGATCGCCTCCAACGCGACGTTGGACGCCAGCCAACTCAATGTCGGGCCGTGGTATGTGACGCCGGGACAAACTTTGATGGGTAACGGGACCGTTAATTCCAGTGTCACGGTCTTGCCAGGAGCGACCATCACCGTCGGCACCAACGCGGCGGACATTGGGGCATTGACCATCAATAACTCGCTGATGCTGGAAGGGACGACGTTGCTTAAACTCGATGCCGGCGCACAGACCAATGATGTCTTGGATGTCTATGGGGGGACTACTTTTGGCGGGCAATTGGTCTTGAGCAACATTACAGGAGTTCCGTTTCAAGCCGGGCAGACATTTACGTTATTTTACGGTAGCTACTCCGGCGGCTTTGCATCGGTTTCGTCGCCGGGACCGTTTCTGGCGTGGAATACCAACAACCTGACCGCCAACGGAAGCGTGACCGTCACTCAGCCGATCCCCGGATTTACCGTGGCGAACGAATCCGGCACCAACCTGTTTGTCAGGGGAGGTGGAGGGCCGGTAGGCGGAACTTATTACATACTGAGCACGACGAATTTGGCGTTGCCGACGACGGCCTGGACAATCGTGAGCACGAACCAGTTCGATGCCAACGGAAATTTCAGCGTGAACCTGCCGATTATCCCGTCAATGCCAGGAGTGTACTACACATACGAAATTCCAGCGGGGCAGTAAAAGGTGAGTAGCCACGCCTCCGGTCTGGTGAACTGATGAACTCACCATATTTTGTTTACATGAAGACACCTTAAGGGTATGGTTTTTGCGTGCCGCCATAGTTTCTGGTCTGTGGGCCATGAACCAACAATAACCAACGGTCGGCTGTAATACCTATGAAAAAGCATTTCTTAACTGCGAAGGTAATACTGCGGCCCTGAACCAGCGATTGAACCCATAAAACTATCAATGTGATGAAAACCGCAGTCACTTTATTTTCAACCCGTCTGCTCCGCTTCGACCTGCTCTTGCTCGCCGCACTGCTCGTGGCAGTCCCACCCGCCCGCGCCGGTCTGACGGTGAACATGCTGATGTATCACACCGTTCCGGGACTCTCTGCTATTAACGGATATGATATTGTCCCGATTTTGAGCACGAACACAACCCCGCCGGATGCTCCCTTGGGGCATTACGTTGTCTCCTCCCCCGGCGGTGGTTCTCACTCCGAGTATGATTTGACCAGCACGAATTTTACCGGAGGCAGCTACGGCAACTCGTATCCTGACTATGATTCGTTTATTCAGGAGCTTACCAATGGCAACTGGACCATCACTGTAACCAGCGATACCTCGACCAATATTTATGCGTTCGCCGTAAGCGCCCCCGGTTTCACCAGCAATGGGTTTTCCGCCGCCGTGGTCGTCACATTTCCCACGAACAACGAGGCCAGCGTCACCAACCAGCCGATTTTTACCTGGCAAGGGCCATCACAGTGGTCAGGTGATCTTTCTGTGGAGGATTACAACTCCGACTCCACTTTTTACCAGTCTGCCGATCTTCCACCGACTCAAACCAATTGGGCCGTCCCGGCGACTTTGCCGGGCGGAGACCACACTTTTGCTGTAATCTACACCAGCAACGCCAGCCCGGTCATCGTCTCTTCCATCCCAACGAACCTCAATACGGGCACACCCATTTCCGGCTGGGTTTCCACCGCAACTCTGGAAACGTATCAATTCATTCCGTTCTCGGTTAGCAGTGCGTCTATTGGCTCCGGCGGTGGTGGTGTCATAACAGGAAGTATTACCAACCAACCGGACTATCAGACATACACCATCACCGATGGCAGTCATTCCGCCCAATTTTTATGGTCGGAAGCTTCGCCGGGTTTATCGGCTTGGATCTATGGCACTTACAATACGTTTGTGGCGTTGGCAACCGGCATTACCGATGTGACCCAGATCACCAATGCCGCCGTTTACGCCCCCTTTTCGAGCAGTTCTATCGGCCCAGTGTCGGATGCTGACGGCAATGGCGGGATCGGAGAGTTTGTGGTTCTTCAGAGCACTTCCGGCTATTACGCGGTTGTCCGCATAGATGACGTTCAAGACGATGACACGTTGAATGCGACTTGGTGGTTTCAGACGAATGGGACGGGCGATTTCAGCGGCGCCATTGGACCTGCCACCCTGGGTGATGCGCTGAATGCCACGAACTTGACCTGGACTACGGGCGGCGATGCAAACTGGTTCGTCGAAACCACGAACGCTTACGATGATGTCTCCGCCGCGCAGAGTGGTGTTGTCACCAACGATCAATTCTCCCAGCTCAAAACCACTGTCACCGGCCCCGGGACACTTACGTTCTGGTGGTCAACGCAAACCCCCTTGGACGAAACCTTCTTCGATCTGGAATTCGACATTGACGGCAATTACTGGGATGACATTTACAACAACCAGTCGTGGATTCAGGAATCCACCATCAACATCGCGGCGGGCACACATACTTTGACCTGGACCGCTTTAGCTGGCAATTATGCCAGCGACGCCGGTTTTGTGGATGAAGTAAGTTTCGCTCCGATAACTACCACGACGGTTCTCCAATCCGCGGAATTCCTTCCCGTCCTGGTCAATGACCAGAGCGTAATTACGCCGAGAGGCGGATATTGGATCGAGCCTTATCTTTTCGATGTTCAGCCCGAGCCTTTGACCGCGGATGAAATCGTGTCCCCCACCGGGAAATTTACTTATACTTATACCAACTCTATCACGGCAGGAGCATTGCACCATGACCAGGTGAACACATGGGCCGAACTGGCCAATGAATGCACCAATGGTTTGTGGACCTTGTATGTCAACAAGGGCGACCCCTCGGAGAAGCAATTCAAATTTTCCGTCTCGTTGGACGGTTTGGACACAAGCCTTCTGTCGCCGGTTATCGTGCTCACTCCCGCCGATGGCAGTGTTAATGTCGCCACCAATTCTCCTGTCGAGTGGAGCCCTCCAAATTCCACCAACTCGGGTGTGTTTGTCACCATAGGCTACCCGACAAACAATTCTTTTGTCACTTATTTGGGAAGCGGTGGGAGTCTTCTGGACGCAACCAACTGGCTTCCATCCGACCCCATGAACTACGGCCCCGGCGGCTTTAGCTATGGCACCAATTATGCCTTGCTCGAAGTTTCTTATTTTTCGCTGCCGGCCATTGCCAGCCCCACGCCCACGAATGCGGCCTTCGATGTGATTTTAAACTGGACTATAACTGGTGAGATCGAGACCCGCTCTTCGGATTCGTTCGTCGTGGGCGCGCCCGCGCCGCTGCCCGTTCAGGTCATTTCCTCGCCTCCCGTAACGAGCGGCGGCGATTTCCTGCTTACCTTCCAGACGCTGGCGGGCCGGTCGGAAACCGTCCAGATCAGCACCAATCTGACGACTGGGTGGATGAATGTAAGCAATTTCATCGGCGATGGTTCGGTCCAACAATTCTCCTTCCCGACGACCAATGCGCCGGGGGAATACTTCCGCGTGATTACGCAGTGATCAGGCAGATACGTGGGGTTTATCGGCCGTGTCGGACTAGCGGGTCAGACTGGGCTATTGCACAGATTGGCGCTGGCCATTGCCGTTTGTTTGACGGATTATTTCTGTTATGAAAATGGTTGTGCATCTGGGCACGCGAAATACATTGAGCGCGAAATTCAAACAATGGGAAAACGCTCATGAATCAACCAAATGATGCAATAACCCGGTCCGACCCCTCCGACCCCTCCGATCCCCTCCGACCCCTCCGACCCCTCCGATCCCCTCCGATCCCTCCGATCCCCTCCGATCCCCTCCGATCCCGCACGGCCTCCTCCAATGCCGCGTAAGGCACGTTAAAAAAGCGATCAACTACTGGCTGGTGACTTTGCTGAGGATGTTGTTGAGTTCGTGGATGCGCGGGGGCTTGCTGAGGACGGCGTCCACTTCGGGAGCGGTTTCGCCTTCGGCTTTCATGATCGTTCCCCAGCCTGTCAACATGATGATCGGAGTGTTGGGGGATTCCAGCTTGATGGCGCGGGCCAGATGGTGGCCGTCCATCTCGGGCATTCCCAAATCTGTAATGACCACTTCGTACGGCTCGTTGGTTCGAAGGTTGGACTTGAACATGGCCAGCCCTTCCCTGCCCCCGGGGGCGACGCTGACTTTGTGGTTGTGAACTTCAAGGACGTCGTGCATGAGTTGGCGCAATTCGGGTTCGTCGTCGATGCAAAGGATGCGCAGGGACCGGCAGGGTTCGGATTGCTCGACGAGCGGGCGGCTTGAGGACATCACGCGGTCGCGAATCGGGAAGATCAGACGGATGCATGTGCCGCGGTTGGGCGCGCTTTCGATTTCGATGGAGCCATCGTGCCGCCTGACCATTCCGTAAACCATCGCCAATCCCAGGCCGGTGCCGCCACTGTGAATCTTGGTGGAGAAGAACGGCTCCAAACAATGGCGGCGGACGTTTTCTTCCATTCCGATTCCGTTGTCGCGGACTTCGATTTGAAGCTCCGGTTCGGCGCGGCTGACGGAACGGGTGACGACGGTGATGTCGCCGCCTGTCGGGAGGGCATCCACGGCGTTGAAAATAATGTTGGTCAGGGCTTCGCGAAGTTCGCTGGCGCTGCAAACCAGGACGGGGGCAGTCGATTCGAGATCGTATTTGACGTGAATGGAGACGCCCTGGCGCTGGGGAAGGTCGCGCCAGCGGGGCCGGGTGAGTTCCATGACGTTGTGGATGGCCTCGTTGACGTTGACTTTTTCCAGTTGGTCGGTATCGAGGTCGCGACGGTAGAATTCACGCATTCGAGCGACAATCTGTGCGACGTCCTCGGCGGCCTGGCTGATCTGGTGGAGGCGTTGGCGGGGGACGGTGCCTAAATCCGGCAAGGTGGTGAGCAGAAGTTCGGAATAGGCGGTGATGGGTGAGAGAGCGTTATTGATGTCATGCGCAACACCGCTGGCCATCTGGCCCAGGGCGCGCAGGCGTTCCTGCTGGACGACGGCTTGCTGGGTTTGGCGAAGTTCGTCGTAGGCTTTTTGTGTGCCTTCGGTGAGGCGGACGCGGTTATAGAGGGTCTGGCACTCTTCTTCGGCGGTGATGACTTTGATTTGAAGGGCCTCTTTTTCCAGGCGGACGGCGGCGATTTCCTTGTGGACTTGTTCGGCATTGTAGCGGACTTCCTCCAAAACGAGGACGATCATGCTAACGGCAATGAAAAGTTGGAGCACCGCGGCGACAAAGAATCCGGCGCTGTAGAGGTTGCCGTATTCCTGGGAGAATGGGTAACTACCGAGATAAACGCCCCATAATAAAAAGCCCAGGGACAACATGCCGGCGCCGACAAAGGCTTTTTGTTTTCGCAGGCGGAAAAAGCAGACGCCGGCAAATACGCTGCTCAATCCCAACAAAATGAAGACGGGCAATTCCACCTGGAGGACGCCAGTGATGACTTCGGGGCTGACGGCGGTCCAGACCAATAGAAACAGCATGAAAACACCGAAGAGCCGCTGAGGAACCGGAAGGCCGAGAAAACGAAGGCTGCCCCACAAAAGAAAGACGGCCGAAACGGAGACGCAACATTGTTTGATTGTGAAGATGAGGCTGCCCGCGCCGGGGTCTCCCACGCGGAGGCACAACGTCAACCATAACGCATAAAACAACCATGCCGCAGTCCAGATGGTAAAGTACTCGCGCCGCGTATATCGGTTGAGGTAAAAGAAAAGGCCGACCAAAACCCACACGCTCAGCAAGGAAACCATCAACGCTGCCCGCAGGTATTCTTCACGAAATACCAGACCCATATCTTCTAGTTTCATTGTCGCTGGTGGTATATCGGCATGAACCCGGACGGACTTCAACTTTATCGGGAAAAACCTTACATTAGGTCACGGAGGTTCCCCGCGTTGCAATTTGCATTCGAGTCTTCTAGGCTTATTCCTTCGGCTAATTCGGTTTGCCGAAATACGAAAATGCCTGATTCAAGGCCAGTTACGGGGTTCAGACGCAGGGTGCATAGTCGGAAAAGGGCCGCCTCAGCTCGCGGTCCCATCCTGATTGTTGATGATAATCCAGATGACGCGAAGCTGGCGCAACGCGCCTTTGAGCGGCTGAACCCGCAAATCCCAATTCATGTGGTGGGTTCGGGAGTTGATCTTGTCAAACATCTTGAGGGCATCACGGCGTCCGCAAGCGCCGATGCGGCGGTGGCCATTCCTTCGGTGATTTTGCTGGATTTGAAAATGCCAGAAATGGACGGATTCACGATCCTGAAATGGATGGCCAACCAGCCGCAATTCACGGGCATCCCCGTGATTATTCTGAGCACCTTCGACGATTTGCTGCACGTGAAGCAGGCTTACTCGCTGGGCGCCCGCTCGTATCTGCTCAAGCCGATTTCGGGGGATTCACTGCGCGATGCGCTTTCGAGTTTGAATATCGCTGTTTGACGAACGGGGATGGATTCGGTTGATTTGGGGCGTGCGATATTTGATTTTCCTACTGGCAGTTTCACTGTGCGCATCGGCACAGGAGAAAACGCAAAAAGTTTACTATCGAAATCCTGTCATGGCGGGGGATCATCCGGACCCTTCGATTATCCGCGTTGGGAATGATTTTTGGGCGACTTCGACGGCATCCGAGTGGGGGCCGGAATTTCAACTGCTGCACTCGACTGATTTGGTGAACTGGGAAGTCAAGGGAGCGGTGCTGCCACATACGCCGAGTTGGGCGAGCGGGAATTTTTGGGCGCCGGAAATTTCTGAGTTCGAGAACCGTTTCTATGTTTATTACGCGGGGCGGATCAAGGGCGGGCCTTTGGCTGTGGCGGTCGCGATCGCGGACCACCCTGAGGGGCCGTATCACGATCACGGGCCGTTTATCGCGCAAGAAGATGGGTCGATAGACCCGGCGCCGGCGACTGACGAAAATGGCCGGCGCTACTTGATCTGGAAGGAGGACGGCAATAGCAGGAATCTTCCATCCACCATTTGGGCGCAACAACTGGACTCCAGCGGCGCGGGAGTGGTCGGGCGGCCGACGGCGCTGATTTTTAGCGATACGGATTGGGAAGGGAAAGTCGTCGAAGGGCCGTTTATTTTGCGGCGGGGAAATTGGTTTTACCTTTTCTATTCCGGGGCGGGCTGCTGCGGGCGCAATTGTAATTATGCGGTGGGAGTCGCGCGGTCGCATGCATTGCTGGGGCCGTGGATGAAGAATCCGGCAAATCCGATCCTTGCGGCGAATGACGTTTGGAAATGTCCGGGGCACGGAAGCATCGTGACGGATCAGCGGGGTCGATATTGGTTTTTATATCATGGGTATTCGACGAATGGATTTGTTTTTACGGGGCGCCAGGCGCTTTTGGACGAAGTGAAATTTGGGAGCGATGGCTGGCCGACAATTAACAACGGCAAAGGGCCGACCATTGAGGGGCTTTCTCCCTTTGGCGCGGAGCAGCGACGGCAGGCGGATTTCAGGGAGGATTTTTCGCACGGCAAGTTGGCGGCAGGGTGGCAGTGGGACCAGGCGAATGAGCCGAATTATCGCATCCACGACGGGTGTCTTGAACTGGCCACTTCGGAATCGTCGCAGACGAATTTGCCGGGGGCGGTATTGGCGCGGTTGGTTACATCGCCGGATTTTAGGGCGACCACGGTGATAAAGACGGGCGCCGAAGAATTGAAGGGAATGGCGGGGTTGGTCTTGCTTGGGGATTCCGAGAATGCCATTGGGGTGTCCGTGGGCGACGGTGAGATAGTGGCGTGGCGAATGCGGCGGGGGGAGTTCACGCGCTTGCAGCAACAGAAGCTGCGGGCTGGAACGGAGGTGGAACTTCGGTTGACGGCGCACGGGGCGTCCGCGGTGGGATTTGCGGTGAAGGAAGCTGGCGGCGACTGGCAAACATTCGGCGGGCAGGTGGATGGCAGCGAGCTTCCGCCGTGGGACCGGGGCATGAGAATCGGCCTGAGCGCGGGCGGGTCGGAGAAGGCGCGGGGACGGTTCCGGCGGTTGGAGATTTTAATGCATCCTGACGATTGATGTAGCTTGCGTCTCGATTGAAGGGGGGCGTAGTATGGGCGAATCGGAGCGTAGCTCAGCCTGGTAGAGCACTTGGTTTGGGAGCAGATTTGGTCGATTTTTGCCATTTTTTGCCATCTTTATCCGCGTCTTGCTTTCGTTGCTAGTGCATTGAATTTCAACTGGTTGTGAAGTGTCAAAATGCGTTTTCAACGCAACCCATCTCATCTCAAAAAATCCAAAATTTTGAAATCGGGTTACAAGAAAGGTGCAAGTTTTTGACTTTTCTAACTTTTTTGCTGATTTGGTTTAAACGCCAAGTGCTCTCACTCTCCGAGGGTGACTTTTTGCACCCGAGTTGCACCCCAGTTGCACCTGACCCAAATTTCGCGGGCCAATTGGCGCGCGATCCCGGCGCGTCCGATTTGACCTGTCAACCATTTATATTCCCTGGCGGGAGTCAAGCCACCTGAATTGCATCTGCCGTGGTGTCCTTCAAAAAGCGGTCGAGATCATCCTTGGAATAAATCGGATGTCGCAATGCCCGCGACGGGTGAAGGAGGCCGCGCTTGGTCAATCGGTCAATCGTGATCGACGAGATGCCCAAATAGATTGCAGCTTCGGCGCGTTTGAACCCCTTTTTCTCGACCGTCATCGGAATGGCGGTCCCGGTGGATTGTGTATTTCTTTTGATCATAAGTTCTCCTCTATTCTGACTTCAGCAACCGGAGCAGTTCGGTGCGGGGCACGAGCAGCTTGCCGCGCAGTGGCCGGCACACTTTGAGTTTGCCGCTTTGGATGAGGCGGTAAACGCTGAAATAATGCACGCCAAGCAGATCGGCGGCTTCCTGCACGGAGTAGGCGAGTCGTTCATCTGTTGCTGACGTTTCCGTCGCTCTTGAAATTGTTTCCATAATCAGTTCATTTCGATATTAGTTGAGGCAGCCGACCGGGAATCGCCCGGCTGTCGTTCTCGGCATCCTTCAAGTGTTTTCCCGCCCATTGGCCGAGCGTTTTTGGCGCACTGGATGACGCGGCTAAGAAACGACGATGAGCAGCCGACGACCACTAGACCAGACAGGCGAGAGGAGAAAATGCGGAGCATTTTCATGCAGCCCGGCGCGGCGGCCAGAGCGCCTAAAGGCAAGCCCAGGACGACCGAAAGCAACACGCGGCCAGAAAGGTTCGGACGCGCGTCCGACGAAGCCAGCAACGCCACCCTAAATGCCAAGGGAAAGGGGGACGGTTTGCCGATGGTCACTGGTCGTGTCAATACACGGCTGAACTCACGGACAATGCACAGACACGGTTCAAGCAATCGCGCCATCACCTTCACGTCGATTGCCGCTCGTTGCGTCGTCAACCTCACATGTTCCCTCTGGAAAGACAAAGCCCTGGCTTTGAATTTTCCAAAGTCGGAACCCAAGAGCAACCGAGGCCGAAACGCCGCCGCTGTCAATGTGGAGCGCAGCGCAGCGAGCAATACATTGACAGCATCAGGCGGCGGCTTCGGCCAGACTTGCGTACCGTCGTTCCGTCGGTTCGTACCCGGAAACATTAACCTTCGTACGGTGCCTACCATTGAAGCGTCGGCGTGAGCCGTCGTCATTGCATCCAGATGATCGCCGGATCGAACTGGCAACATTGCCATACCAAATGTTTGGCTGTGGTTTTCATGCTCCGAACTATAGAGCCTGCTTCCGCGAATGAACGGCCAGACCGTGACCGTGGAAACATTCGTGTTTCGGTTGATCGTCGCGGTCGGTGGCGAGCAGCGCCGGACCTCTCGTCCCGGCGGCGCGGAACCACGGACCGCGAACCGTTTGGATGTTCGCTCCGGCACGAAGCAGGCGCGTGCTGGCAGGACGACGGCCAATAGGACACGGCGGCCTGACGGCAGGGGCCTGCGAGCATTCAACAACAATGGTGGTTTCATATTCCAACGCGATTACGCTCAGTGCCCGGTGAATTTGAAACCGGGCTGGCCGTCGCCCGGAGCGCCTTTGGCCCGGCCCACTGGCGGCGGCGCAGTGGGCAGTTTGTCATTCGCGTTGGTGGATTGCGGACGGCGGCGGGCGCGGGTTTTGGCCACTCCGTTGGCGTGGCCGTTCCACCGATTGAGGCAATCGCGCATTCGCGCCGGACTCACCGGGACTCCGGCGGCTTTCAATTCTTCGACCAGTTGGCTGCTGCTCCAACCTTTGTTGTGCAAGGCCAGCAACCGGTCGCGCAATGGTTCGAGCGCGTCCACGGCGGTCTTTCGCTTCCTCGGCGGTTCGCGCTGGCCCAACTGTTCCAGCTTTTTGTCAAGCGCGGTGTAATCCAGTTTCGCGGCCAGTTGGCCATAGTCAATTCTTGTGGTCATAGGATTTTTGATTTGTCTTTCTGCGGTTCGTTTTGGCGGTGGCCTGTGCGCCGCCGGGGCGGACAGGGTTTAGGCCGCCCTTTGAACTCGTGGTCGAGCAGCGCATGAGCGCGGCGGCGAGCAGTTTTGTCCGGCTGTAAGGCGGGGTAAGTGTCATAGCATTATCATGATTAACTTCTAGCATAACCGCCGAATCATTTTGTGTGTCACGCACTCCAAATGCAGTTCGGTTTCTGACAGGCTTCAAAGGATAACCAATGGTTCTCATTGCCGTCACTGTGCCAGAGATCAAGGCATCAGGTTGTTCAGGCTTCTGAACATTCGGTTGTGAAAATTGGGTCATAATTTGAGCCACGATGAAGCGAAAACTACCGGAGAATTCAGGGTCAGGTTGTAATGATTTCATTACAATATCGCGGATGGTTTTGCGGTGAAATTGAGACCCGATGTTTAGCGGCATTCCACAGAAGAATCGGCAGGCGGCGGAAACGTATTTTGACGAACACCTTTCGCACAACGATTATTACAGCCAGGGCCAAAAGGAATGCGGACATTGGATTGGTATGGGCGCGGAAAAGCTGGGATTGAAACCGGGTGAAGTCGTCACCCGCGAGACGTTCCTGAAGTTGTGCGACAATCGGAACCCTGAAACGAATGAGCAACTGACCCCGCAGAATTTCAAGGGGCGGCGGATTTTCTTCGATTTCACCTGTTCACCGCCGAAGAGCGTTTCGATTCTCGCCGTCACAATGGATGACCAGCGGATCGTTGAGGCGCACAAGGAAGCCTCCACCATCGCTATTCAGGAACTGGAACAATTTTCAGCAGCGCGAATTCGCAAGGACGGCATTGAGGATCGGGATAGGACCACGAGCAATGTCGTCGGCGCGGCCTTTGTGCATACCACTTCGCGCGCCCTCGACCCGCAGTTGCACACCCATTTTGTTCTGTTCAACTGCACTTGGGATGCCAGGGAGGGACGTTGGAAGGCGATGCAAACCGGCGACATGTTCGGCGCGGTCAACTACGCCACGGAAGTCTATCGCAACGAACTGGTCAAACGCCTGCATGACATCGGTTATCAGACCCGGAAAGCCGTCAACGGATTTGAGATTGAAGGCGTCAATCCTAAGCTGATTGGACGGTTCTCGAAGCGGTCACAGCAACGGGACTTGGCCGTCAAGCGTCAGGAGGAACGGCTGGGCCGCAAGCTGACAAAACAGGAGGTCGCCCACGTTGTCCACCAGTCTCGACCCAAAAAATTGAAGGGAGCATCGGACGATCAGGTGCGGGAGCAGCAACTTGGCGAGATCGGCTTTTTTGAGAAACGCGCCCTTCGCAGAGTGGTCGCCGACGCAGACGGCAAGCCAAAGTTCTATTGGGAACGAGTCCGGACGGATGCCGCCGTTGACCACGGCATTGCCCATGTCTTTGAGCGTAACTCGGTCGCGCCGCAGCACAGAATTTTGGAAGCCGCGCTGGCAAAGGGCTACGGCCAGCTTGATCTGGCAGATCTGAAGCGGGAACTGGCGGAACGGTCAAATCTGGTGCGTGTCGGTTCTGAGTTCTCAACACGAGAGATTCTCGAAAAGGAGCTTTACCTGATTCGGACGCTCAATGCCGGTATTGAGGCTGTTGATCCGGTCGCGAATCATTACGAGGCGTCAGAACACCTCGGCACGGATCAGCGCAAGGCTCTGGCGCATGTCATAACGAGTCCTGACGTTTTCACGGGGTTTCGTGGCCTGGCCGGTTCAGGCAAAAGTGCCACGCTGGTTGAGTTGTCCCGCGCACTCCAGGACGCGGGTTTCATTCCAGTTTTCTGTGCCCCGACAGCTTCCGCTGCCAATACGCTTCGCAAGGAATTGGTGACCGTCCGCAAGGACCTGGAAGCGGTCACGCTGGCCAAGCTGCTGTCCGATCCGATTACTCAAAGGCAGTTGTCGCGGCATTCTGTCATTGTTCTGGATGAAGCCGGGGCTGTGGGTTTGGACGACATGGCCAAACTTTTTGATCTGGTCCAATTGAATCGCTGCCGGGTGGTGTTCTCCGGCGACACCGGCCAGCACGCCTCCGTTGCTCGTGGCGACGCGCTCCGCATTCTCGAACAGTATTCATCTTACCGTTTCAGCGAATTGACGACGATTCGCCGCCAGAAGCCGCAGGCTTTCCGCCAGATAGTCGAACTGGCTGCCGCCAAACAGACGGACAAGGCGTTTGCCAAGCTGCTTGACCTTGGCGCAGTCACTGAAGCGTTGGCCGACGGCCCGCAGGCCACTCTCTACGACAAGGCCGCTCAAACGTATCTGTCCGCTGTCCATCAGGGTAAGACTGCCCTGCTTGTTTCGCCCACATGGTCGGAGATCGAGGCCGTTACGGAAAAAGTACGTCAGACGTTGAAAGCCGACGGCATCATCAGCCAGCAAGAAGAACCCGTTGCCGTCTTTGATTCGCTCTCATGGACGGAAGCGCAAAGGAGGAATGTCAGCCAGTACGAACCGGGGCAGCGACTGCGTTTTTTTCGCAAGACCAAACATTTTGACCGGGGCGAGATGGTGGAGGTCATGGCGACGGTCGAAAACGGCCTGCGGGTGCGCCGCCCTGATGGAACGGAAGTGAACTTCATCCCTGCCAGCACCGCTTCCTCCTTCGACGTGGGCGAAGCCCGCGAGTTAAGGGTGGCCGCCGGCGACTGGCTGCTGCTCCAAGCCAATCACGGCAAAGAATTCGTCAACGGCGAGCGTGTCCAGGTGCGGGACATCCAGATCGGCCGTATTGCCCTTACCGATGGGCGGGTTCTACCGGGCGAGTTCAACGCCTTCACCCACGGGTACGCCGTCACGTCGCATTCGTCACAAAGCAAAACGGTGGATGAAGTGCTGCTGGTCGCCTCCTCAAAATCGTTCGCCGCCGTCAACCGCGAGCAGTTCTACGTCTCCATTTCCCGTGGCCGCGAGCGTGTCCACGTTTTTACGGATGACGCGGAATTGCTGGCCCGGCGGGTGACAGATTCTCATGAACGCAAGGCCGCCGTTGAACTGCAAGCCCTCCGGGATGACTTGGCCAAACTTGGATTCGTTCGGCGGGAAGGGCCAGGTGGAGAATTGGCGTCAGCGACCGTGCATCAGGATTTGAGAACAATTCGCACGATGCGCGAGACGGGCCGCGCGGCGCGGCCCACCCGCATAACTCCTACGCAACGGCTGGCACAAATCGTCGCAGACACACGCCCTTGGATAAACGAACGGCTCGGCATCGAACAAAAGGAATCGGTCATCGAAAAGATCGAGCAAGCGGAAAAGATTTCACCCCATGTTAAGGAGACTCCCGAACAAAAGCCGCGTCGGTCCTTCCGAGAGCAGGCGCGCCAAAACATTGAACGTCACCGCAAACAACAGCAACAACAACGCCGCTCTGGCGGCATTCACATATAAACGCCTATGTCACTCAAATTTAGAGGTTCTGAGCACAACTCGGAAGAAATCACGATGGAATGTAGTTATGAAACAATGAACAAGCATTGCGCCTGCATTGAGTTCCAACTCGACAAGGAACATTATCACGGCTTCCACACCAGCCAGTTGATTGACTACACCATCGAACCAAACCCGGACGCCGACGACGACAGGAATGCGCCGCCCCAGAAATTCACGCTCGCCTTCTCCACCGCCGACGTGGTGATTTTGGGCTGGAGACTCGAAACGCTGGCCAACAATCTCTGCGAAAACGAACTCGCTGTGGTCCGCATTTTGCCCAAACGCTACGCAAATGTTGACCGTTTCAAGACCTTCGTCGCCTCAATCAAAATCACGCCGGTTGAAAAGAAGTGAAGCTGCTGCGGCAGTCGGACCAGTCGCAATTAACTCTTCCATCGGAGTTTCTCTACCCAATGAAGGCGCAAACGAGAGCGACACCCAAGCTCAGTCGAATGACTTGGTCCGGGACCTGCTAAAAGCCCCTTTGTATAGTTACGTGGCCGGACAGACTCGACAGATGAGCAGGTTGGTCAGCTTGGCTTAACGCCCGGTGCCGAGGTGGCGCGACTCCTCGGACGCTCGCCCAATGCTGTCAGAAAGCCATCGTTTACACGAAGGAATGGGTGGGCATCCAAGTCTAAATTGGGAGTTTTCCACTTCACCACTCAGCAGCTCCGTTTCACATTTTAATCTCGCATAGAGGACTACTTTTGGATTACCAACTAATGAAATATGAAAGCTCACTGCCATGGTAGGTCCGATGCGATACAATCGTGTGCGGGAATTCGGCAGTCGTTATGGCAACAGTGGCCCGATTCGCAATTGTTGGGATTCCTGCAAACTCTGGTCACTTTGCGCTCGAGATCGATAGAAATACCGAGGCATTCGTGCGCAGGTGTTGGCTTTGGTGGCTCTGAACTCGCTTTTAAATTTATCTGTGATCGATTGGTTGCAGCCGCCCTAAAAGGTACTAAGTTGACCGAACATAGCATTTCACTGCCTTTGTTCCAAGAATTGTTGACATCTCTAAAGCAATATTACCGAAGCGATTGGTTACAAGCCGTGGCCAGTTTACTATCAATGATAATGCATCACGAGGTCAATGCGAATTCACCGTCCCTTTATTTGAATCATCGAAGGCGCAATACGCGTCTCTCTAGCTATCCCAACCCACCCAACCTTTCTCGCTATGTAGCCCAAATGGTTGTCCAAAAGTTGCTGTCC
This sequence comes from Verrucomicrobiia bacterium, assembly GCA_036272955.1. Classification (GTDB taxonomy): domain Bacteria; phylum Verrucomicrobiota; class Verrucomicrobiia; order Limisphaerales; family Palsa-1400; genus DATAUD01. Next base: position 2,206 of record DATAXU010000191.1, on the reverse strand, counting down.
CAGAGACGCTCGCATCAGGCTTCTCGCAACTTACTGTCAAACGTTTATGAACTTCCGCATTTTACAATCCTTGATCCATCGATGGAATCGGCACAGCTCTTATTGGAAGTAAGCTTGGCCTTGTATCGTTGGATTGATAAGGCGACTCTCGGCAATATAGACGTCAAGAGGCACGCCGTTAATTGTCTTCTCCCAAACATTATTCGCAACCAACTTTTCGGTATAGATCGATCTCCTTTAGCAAAGCAGGCGACACAGACGGTGTTCCAGCTATTTTGCATCGAGCGTGGGCTTCCAGAAGATGTAATTCCTAAAATAAGGATCGGAAACTCTCTGGAACTAGTTGGGTCTGGAGAATTCCAAGGAATCGACGCAATTGTTAACAATCCTCCTTGGGGAGAGATGCTTTCGACAGCCGACAATGTTCTCATTAAAAGCAGATGCACTACTTCGACCAGCCAACTCGATACGTATATCGCATTCGCGGAGCTTGGTATGAGAGCTTTGAACGACGAGGGGATCTACGCGTTTATTCTTCCTAGCCAAGCTCTCGCGACGCATAACGCGCGCCTTCTTCGATCGTTTTTGATCGAGCGTACCGACGTCCAAGAAATGGTGCTCTTGCCAAGAGCGGCGTTTGCTACTGCGACGGTCCGGGGCTTAGTAGTTGTTGGACGGATCAAGAAAGGCCGCACTCGCAGACGCTGTATGATAACATCATATAGCATGGTGTACGATCTAAATCAGAAGGCGATGCCCCGACAAGTCACAGTGGACGCCTCCGCTATCGATAATATGGGATCCAAGTCATGGTGGAGTGTTTTTCGAAGTGAGGAGAAGACTCGGCTAAAGGAAGCCGTGTCGCTGGAGCGCGTGGGTGCCGTTGTCCAGGGAGCAGAGTTGTATCGACTTGGGCACGGAATTCCACCACAGACAAAAGACATGATAAAATGTCGTCTTTACAATACAAACACGCCGGCAAAGGACACCGTCCTCATTCTTCGAGGGCGTGATGTCCGAAGATTTTACGTTAGGGATTTAAGCGCGTTTGCAAGGCTTGGCCCGTGGTTGGCATACGTGGGCCGACACCAAGAGCTGCGCCATGAATTGCGCGTCGTAGTGCGTGAGTTGTGCTCGCGTGAAGGCTGGATGACAGCCGCCGTTTTGAACGCTGGAAGCATACCCTTGCATGGCGTGATCACCATAATTCCGCATGGAATTAATCCACACGTGCTTGTGGCGATCCTGAATTCAGGCCCTGCTGCAGCGTATGTTCGTCGGCACACGGCGTCCTTTTCCAAGGTGGATTTTCAGAAAATCACCATCAACGAATTGCGAGGGATGCCAATTCCCCTTTCCGCATTGAGCGTGGGGGGGTTGTTGTCAAAGCGAGGACACAAATCGGCACTACGGGTTCGAAGGCGGCTGGCCGCAACAGTACGCGCCCTCGAGATTCTTCGTGGGAGGGATGGAATTGAGGAGCGCAGGCTGCGTCGAGTCGCAGAGAATTTAGTGGAAGAACTTTTTGAACTCATCTAAACTATTTTTGTGCGTAACAGCCTGATAACCCTCGGCGTAAGCTTTTTTCTGTTGGCGCGCCTGTCCAACGCAGGAGATCTTCGATCTTCTGCAACAGGGGCTGTTTCTGAGCTTGCCGACGCTTCCAAAACCAACACTATTTCTGCGATTTCTGGATCGTTGTACAGAATAGAGATGGAACTCACGTTCGGTGACCTGACTGGAGCGCAGAATGGCTTATTGCTGGCGGTCGAGCAATTCGCAGGTGATAGCAATTCATTAGCTAGAATTGAGAGCCTGCGGCAAAAGTTTCTTGTGACACGGAAAAAAGGACAAGTTCGACTTCTAGACCAGGCCGGCCGTGCTTTGAAGGATGGCAATCTGGAAGACGCGATGGTGATCATCAAAAAAGTTCAGGACGAAGCCGAGGATTCTGATGTAATCCTGAGATCTGAGTTCCTTGCAAAACAACTCGCACACCAGAGAATTTATCAGGCTGCGTTCCAGCCACTCAAGCGATTGGGCGAAGATGCCTACTACATCATTATTGGGCCTCGTTAGCAGAATCTATGGGTAAATTCTTCCGGTTCCGGGAGCCGTCCTAACGTGTGATACAAGGCAATTTCCATCGCGTCGTAGGTGCGGAAGCCGTAGGATCGTCTGGTCACTACTCGGATTTTGTTGTTCA
>DATAXU010000190.1:0-15951 GCA_036272955.1 Verrucomicrobiia bacterium | reverse complement strand
ATCGTAGAAACACGCAACCAAATGAACCCGTCATGGAATTGAAAGGGAATCTCCGGCAATGGCGATGCCTGAATGTGGCAAGCAAATTGCCCCAAAACTATGAACAGAATCGTTCTCACCAGCCAGCGCATTGAAAACACTCAGCACCGAGTGTGCCACAATTGCTTTTTTCTTAAGTTGTTATCGTCCTTATGCTTGCGATAATAATGTGAGAAATGCTCGTCTCATCTACTGGCGTATTTTGTCCATTTTGATCCAAATCATTTGGACCAACCAAGTTTGTGTCTTTCCCCGTCGCAGACTATATGACGGCCTTGAGCCTCTGTTCTCCCCGCTCCCGAACCTTGATTGACCGCGATTTTGCCAGGGAAAAGATCGAGCTCAATTGCGTGGCCGAAGTCGAACATTTCGATAACGTTAAGGAATTGCTCAAAGCTGGAATGGGCATCGGCATCCGTCCAACCTGGATTGTGGAAGAGGAGTTGCGGTCGGAGCTTGGAGCGCTTTCCGTTCTGGACGCCGGCCTTTGCGCCGAGGCTGGCGTCTTCTGCGCTGGAGCCATCGCCCCATTGACTCAGTCGAAAGCAGCTTGTGAATTCTCTGCGCGACGGCTGTGAGAAGATTCCCGGCTCCTTAAGCAAAACTCAAAGTGACAACAAAAGTTACAATTTGCGCGGTGTGAATAATTTGACGCAGCGAAACCAAATCTGATTCGCATCCTCACCGAGGAAGAAAGTATTGGCATGTTGAGTGCTGTTTCGCGATCCATTGTTTTTGAAAGGCCTTTTTATTGCCGAAGCCATTATAGTAAAAGGCCGCCCGCTCAGTTTTTCGCGGCGTGTTTTGCGCCATCCGGCAATCGTCCCGGTGGTATTAAGCCTTGGTGTCGTCTTGTCAGTAATATCTTTCTCGGTTCTTCGCGCGTGGGAGCGAGCCGCCCTGAAGCAAAGCGCCGAGGAAATTGCGCGCGAACAAGTTGACAGGCTCCAGGTTCTGGTGCTCCGCTCAATGGAGGCTTTGCATTCGGTGGCTTCCTTGCACGGCGCGACGGGGCGATTTGACCGCCGGGAATTCCGCCGATTCGTGCAGCCGGCTTTGGATCGCCAGCCCGAGTTGCTGGCATTGTCGTGGGACCCGGTCGTCCCGGCCACACTTCGCCGCGAATATGAGTCCGCCGCCGCCGCTGACGGATTGCGCGATTTCCATTTTCGCGAGGCTGACGGTGAGGGAAGACTCACTGCCGCGCTCGACCGCCCCGCCTACGTGCCGGTCTATTTTATCGAACCGTTGGAGAGAAATCTCGGCGCATTGGGTTACGATCTGAGTTCCGATCCCGAGCGCCGGATGACCCTGGAGCGGGCGAGAGACACCGGGCAACCCGTGGCCTCGGCCGCGATCCAACTGAAACAGCGCACCAACAACGGGGCCGGATTCCTAGTGGTGCTGCCGGTTTATCATTATGCGGTGCCGCAGTCGCTTGGCGAGCGCCGTGAGCAACTTGATGGATTCGCCATCGCTGTCTTTAGTGTGTCTGATTTGGTGGGCGGGTCCTTCGCCAAATTGAAGGAGAAGGGAATTGACGCGTGGTTATTGGATGAATCCGGTTCGCGCAGGTTGATCTTCGCCAATAACGATCAACCAGCGCCATTGAGAGCCAGCGGTTCGCCTCCAGAAATCGTGGCGGAAATCCCGGGGAGGCAATGGGCGGTGCGGTATCGGCCTGGCGCGGATTTCATGGTGCTCCAAAAGCGGCACAGCTCATGGATCGTGCTTTTTGCGGGATTGGCGTTGAGCGGCTTGACGAGCGCATATTTATATGGCGCGTGGCGGTGGGCCGGCGAGATTGCAGCCACCAACGCCATATTGGAACAGGAGATGACCGTGCGCAAAAACGCCGAAGCCGCCGCCGATCAAGCCAACCAAGCCAAGTCGGAATTCCTTGCCAGCATGAGCCACGAAATTCGCACTCCGCTCAATGCCATCCTGGGATACACCCAATTGATGCAGCGCGACCTGGACTTTTCCCCGGAGCAACACGATATTGTCCGCGGCATCAACGCCAGCGGCCACCATCTTTTGGGGCTGATCAACGAAATCCTTGACCTCGCAAAAATCGAGGCCGGGCGGATGGAATTGCAGCTGGTCGATTTTGATTTGACGGAGATGGGTAAAACGCTGGCCGCGACCTTCCGCCCGTTGTGCGCGCAAAAGCGAATAGGATTTCGGCTCAATCTGGATGTCGCCGCGGCCCGCCACGTCCGGGGGGACGAAGGAAAGTTGCGCCAGACACTTATCAATTTGCTCGGCAACGCGGTCAAGTTCACAGGATCGGGCGAGATTTGCCTTGGTTTTACAGTATTGAGCGGGGACCGATGGCGTTTCGAGGTGGTGGATACCGGCTTGGGCATTCCGGACGACGAGCAGTCAGAAATCTTCAAGCCGTTTTACCAGTGCCGGACAGCGCAACATCAAGGCGGCACCGGGCTTGGCCTGGCCATCGCACAACGGCAAGTCGAATTGCTCGGAGGCCGGTTGGAACTTGAATCCTGCCGAGGCGTCGGCTCGAGGTTTTACTTTGAGATAACGATACCGGGGGCGCAGCCCGCCGGCGTGGCCGTTGTTCCACGCGTCCTGAGACTCAAGACCGGCTCCAAGGTTCGCGCGCTGGTCGTTGACGACCGTCTTGAAAACGCCCGCATCCTGGGCCAAATGCTTTCCCAAATCGGTTGCGAAGTGGCGTTGGCCGGTGCTGGCGCGGAGGCGTCTTTGATCGCGCGCCAATTCCAGCCTGACATGGCGTTCATCGATTTGCTGATGCCGGAAATGGACGGAGCGGCGGCGGCCCGCGCACTGCTTAGCGATCCGCAAACGAGCCAGCTCAAAATTGTGGCCCATAGTGCCGCAGCTCTCGCTGGCTTTCGGGAGGCGGCGCGACAGGCTGGATGTGTCGATTTTCTCGCGAAACCTATCCGCGCCGAGGAAGTCTATGAATGTTTGCGCAAATACTTGGGCGTTGAATTCGACTATGCCCCGCAACAGGCGGAGCCATCCGAGGATTGGAGCGGCTGGGATTCGCCGCCGATCCACTTGCCGCACGATTTGTGCAGCCGACTGACCACGGCCGCGGAATTGCATAGTTCGACAGCCCTCAAGCTGTGCCTTCAGGAACTGCGGCAGCTTGGCCCCGAAGCTGTCCACCTCGCCGAACATATCCGCCATCTCATGCGCAGTTACGACATGGATTCCATTCTGCGCTTGATGTCCGCAGCTTCCAGTCCCGTGTTTTCGGAGCCTTCTTCCGCTTCTCCCCATGGACTCGTCTCCACATAAACTGGGCGAAAAGATATTGCTGGTCGATGACGTGCCGGAAAATCTGGGCGTCCTCACTGCGGCGTTGGAACCGGAAGGCTTTGAAATTCTGGCGGCGTCCAGCGGCGCAATCGCCCTCAAAGTCGCCGCACGCGCCAAACCGGACCTTATTCTGCTTGATATTGTGATGCCGGAATTGGATGGACTGGAAACTTGCCGACGGCTCAAGCAGGACCCGGCGACGAGGAACATTCCGGTGCTCTTCATTACCGCTCGCAATGAAACCCAAAGCATTGTGGCCGGTTTTCAGGCGGGCGGCGTGGACTACGTTGTCAAACCGTTTCAAGAGGGCGAAGTCGTCAGCCGGGTAACGACGCATCTGCGGATCAGCCGCCTGGCGCACGAATTGACCGAAAGAAACCTGGCGCTGGAAGCGCGCACAGCGGAACTGACCGCCGAGATACAAAAGCGCCAGCAGGTGGAATCGGCTTTGGAAAGGGCCGATGAAAAACTGGCGGTGATCTCTGATTTGGAAACGTCGCGCTGGAATCTGGCCGGTTTGGTTGGCGGAAGCAGGCACGTTCAAAAAATCGTGGAGGACATCGATCGCCTCCATCAATTCTCCAACACCAGCGTCTTGATAACTGGCGAAAGCGGCACGGGGAAGGAACTGATCGCCCGGGCCATCCATTTCGGCAGCGTGCGGGCCCGAGCGCCTTTCGTTCCGGTCAATTGCGCCGCCATTCCCGCGGAGTTGGCGGAATCAATGCTTTTTGGCCACGCCAAAGGCGCATTCACCGGCGCCACCGCGAACCACCGGGGTTATTTCCAAATGGCCAGCACCGGCACGATATTTCTCGATGAAATCGGCGACATGCCGCCTGTGCTGCAAGCGAAACTCTTGCGTGTGCTGGAGGACGCGATGGTCACGGCTGTCGGTTCGTCCGCACCGTTCAAAGTGGACGTGCGCGTGATCGCGGCCAGCAACGCCTGCCTGCAGGAACGAATCGCCGGGGGCACTTTCCGCGAGGATCTTTACTTTCGACTCGCCCGATTCATGGTCACCGCTCCGCCATTGCGTGACCGCCTCGAAGACATTCCGCTGCTGGCGTTTCACTTTTTGCGATTGTTCGCGGCGGAGATGGGCATCAAAGCTCCGCTCCTCGGCCAGGAAGCGCTGGATGCGCTGACGGCGTACGATTATCCAGGCAATGTCCGCGAACTCAAGAACATCATCGAGCGAGCGTTGATCGAGAGCGGGGAGAACATCATTTTGCCGAAGCACCTTCGCTTCACGCAGCGTTCCGTGCCGCCGTTACCTCACGCTCCGCGCGGAAACAAAGCTGACCTAGCAGCGTCGCTGCCTTTAAATCTGGCGGAAGCCGAAGAAATTCTCATTCAACGCGCTTTGCAGGAAACCGGCGGCAACATCGCGAGCGCCGCGCGATTACTCGGTGTGCATCGCACTCGCATTTATCGCAAACTGGCGCTCGAGGAAACAAGTTCGTCGCCAGAGCGCGACACTGCTCCAAGTGTTTCACCCGCGACACTTGGAACACATTCGTCTTGATACCTTGTTGTGAGTTCGCTTCAAAAGCCCCGTAAATCCCCTTCTTTCATGATTGTTTCACGTTGGCACAACGCAAGCTATGGGACTCGAGTTGCTACAACTCAACTCTAACTTGAATACCTACCAAACATTACAGACACCCATGAAATTAAAAACCATGCACAAGATCGCCCGGTGCGCCGGGTTGGGCGCGATGGTGGTTGCCATTACGCTCAGTTTTGCTCCAGCCAACGTGAACGCAGAGGACGCCGCCCCGCCTTCACGAGTCCATGAATTAATTGATTTCGAGTTTGCCAGCGAGTATGTCACCCCTCGCGGCATGATGGTCCATGACCAGGGCCTGACCTTCCAACCGTTGTTTCTCACGCTGATCAATCTTTACCAAGGCAATTCGTTCGTAAACGACCTCACCTTCGACATGGGATGTTGGAATGATTTCAGCAGCGCCGGTGTTTCCGTCCACGGGCCGTACGGGAGCAAACCGAAAACGGACTGGACCGAGATTGACCCGATAGGCGGCCTGTCCCTGAGCTTTGCCAAGAACTTCAAGCTGGAAGTCGGTTATACCGCCTTCGCCGAGCAAATTCTCGACATTGGCATTTCCCAACACTTGGTGACCAAACTGAGTTTTGACGATAGCCCGTACCTAAAGGCCTTCGCGCTTCATCCCTACTTGGGCTATTGGCAGGAATTGCAAGGAAAAGCAACTGACGCCGACCTTCCTTATACGCTATATAAAGAGGGAGTCTATCCGGTTGCCCCCCGCAAAGGCGCGTCGGATCCCTCGCCGAACTCCAGCTACTATTTCGACGTTGGTGTCGATCCCGGTTATACGTTCAAGGACAGGATCAAGCTGGAGGTGCCGTGCCGAGTGATGTTGCCGGACAGCCGATTTTACGGGGATTACTATGCTTCCAGTTCGACGGTGGGGATTTGGCAAGTCGGCCTGAAAGGAACGGTTCCCATGAATTTCATGCCCGCGGGTTACGGGCATTGGAGTTTCAATGCGGGCGTCAACTTCTTGTATTTCGTGGACGACAACCTCGTCAACCTCAACATCTTTAATGCTCCAGGAAAACCGACCCGTGACACGGTCCAGGGCTTCGCCGGTGTATCGGCGTTCTTTTAAGACTACGCCAACACAATAATTCTACCCTACTATATATGAAAAGAATATTATCTACTCTGTTTGTGGGTCTGGCGGTGGCTGCTTTGCCATCTGGCGAGGCCCGCGCCGCCGATCAGGTCAAGATGGGCTTCATCTACGTCGGGCCCAAGGACGATTACGGTTACAATCAGGCCCATTCCGAAGGATGCGCCGGGGTGCAGAAACTCCCATGGGTCAAGGCCGAGGAGGAGGCCAGTGTGCCGGAGACGACTGCGGTGCAGGAAACCATGCGCAACATGATCATGCAGGATGGCGTGACGGTTCTCTTTCCCACCTCGTTCGGTTATTTCGACCCGCACATTTTAAAATTGGCCAAACAGTTTCCCAACGTCCAATTCTTTCATTGTGGCGGACTCTACAATGAGGCCAAACACCCAAAGAACGTGGGCAGTTATTTCGGGTACATTGACGAGGCGGAATATGTGTGCGGCATCGTTGCGGCGGAAAGTTCCAAATCAAAGAAACTCGGCTTCATCGCCGCCAAGCCGATTCCGCAGGTATTGCGCAATATCAACAGTTATACACTCGGCGCCCGCAGCGTTGTGCCGGATGTCACGGTGCAGGTCATTTTCACCGGCGATTGGTCCTTGCCCGTGAAGGAAGCGGAGGCTGCCAACAGCTTGATTGATCAAGGTGTTGACGTCCTGACGTGCCACGTGGATAGCCCGAAGGTCATCATTACCACTTCGGAAAAGCGCGGTGTCATGTGTACCGGCTACCACGCCAATCAAGCCGTCCTGGCCCCGAAGGGTTACTTGACCGGGGCGGAGTGGAACTGGACCAAGGTCTATTCGCAATACGCGGAATGGATTTCTGAGGGTAAATCGCTTTCCGCAGGCACCATTCCGCATCTCATTCGCGGCGGGTTGAAGGAAGGCTTTTGCGCCGTGTCCGCCTACGGCCCGATGGTCAGCGACAAGGCCAAGGCGGACGCCGAGGCGGCCAAAGCGAAATTCATGGACGGGTCCATGGTTATCTACAAGGGTGAGATCAAGGACAACGCCGGCAACGTGGTCGTTCCGGCAGGCACGGAATTGAAACAGCAGGACATTTCACTTGAAAGCATGAGCTGGCTGGTCGATGGAGTCATCGGCAAGACCGGAGGCTGAACGGAAACGCGCCCGGCAGCCGCGCGAACTATGAATCCTTTGAACGCCGCCACCGATGAAGCCGCTTCGGTTGTCGTTGTGCCGCCAGTGACCGGTCCGGTTGCGAGGCAGTGGCTGCGACGCCCCTGGCGGAGCTTGGCCGAGACCGTGGTGATTCCGGCTGGCGCTCTGTTGGTAGCGATGGCGGCGTTCGGCATTTTTTGCGCGATTGCAGGCGCCAATCCTTTCGGCGTCTATTCTTCCATTCGGAAGGCCGCATTTGGCAGTTGGTTTTCGTTCCAAAACACCCTTGTCCACGCCGCGCCGGTAATGCTGTGCGCGCTCTGCACCGCGATTCCGTTGCGCTTGGGCATGGTTATCATCGGAAATGAGGGGGCGTTGGTGATGGGCGGCCTGGGCGCGGCCATCGTCGGCACCCATTGGACCGGGCTGCCGCCGACGATGGCGTTGATCGCGATGGCCCTGGGCGGAATGCTTTTTGGCGGCGTTTGGATCATGGCGTGCGGCGCGATGAAACTTTACCGCGGCGTCAACGAAGTCATCTCCAGCCTGTTGATGAACTACATCGCGATCGCCGTTCTAAATCATCTCGTCAACGGCCCGATGCGGGACCCGAGCAGCTTGAACAAGCCCTCAAGCTATCCAATCCCAGACAACAATGCCTTGGGCAACATTCCGGGGACATTTGTGCATTGGGGCTTGGTTTATGGTGTGGTGGCGTGCCTCGTGGTGTGGTTTCTGATGGAGCGAACCACCTACGGTTTTCAGGTTCGCATCATCGGGGGCAACATTCGGGCGGCGCGAATTGTCGGCTTGCCTGTGGGATTGATTACTCTTTCCGCCACCCTGCTGGCGGGAGCGTGCGCGGGGCTGGCAGGAATGGTTGAGGTGGCCGCTGTCCAGGGACGGGCGAATGAGTCGCTCGCCGCCGGTTACGGTTACGCCGGAATCCTGGTGGCGTTTGTCGGGCGCGCCAACGCGCTCGGCGTTCTCCTGGTCTCGATTCTCCTAGGCGGCATTCTAGCGAGCGGCGGGATTTTGCAGCGCGAGCATCACTTGTCCGACGCCAGCGTCTTGGTTTTTCAAGGAATTGTTTTTGTCGCGATTTTGTACAGTGATTCGCTTTACGGACGATTCAAAATTTTCCAGGAAAGGGCGCAGGCATGAGCGCTGCGGCGTCCATCGGCTGGCTGGGCGTGCCGCTGGCAATCGCCGCGGGGGCGGTGCGGGGAAGTTCCCCGTTTCTATTTGTCAGCCTCGGGGAATGTTTGACGGAAAAGAGCGGAAAGATAAACCTCGGCCTGGAAGGGACTCTCTTGATGGGCGCGATGAGCGCCTACGCGATCTCCTACAAAACCGGGTCGCCGTGGGTCGGTGTGCTTGTGGGCGGATTGGCAGGCGCATGCATGGGTCTGATGCATGCTTGGCTGTCGCAATTACCGCGCGTCAATGACATCGCGGTCGGCATCGCCCTGTTCATCCTCGGCAGCGGCCTGGCGTTTTTTATTGGGGATCCTTTCATTGAACCGATGGCGCCGCCGCTGCCCGTTTTGAATTTTGGCTCGTGGAGCACGGTGCCGCAATTGCAGGCCGCCCTGAAAATCAGCCCGCTTTTGGTGCTGGGCATTATCCTGGCGTTTGCGATGCATTGGTTTTTTCTCAACACGCGATGGGGGCTGTTCATTCGCGCGGTGGGCGACAATCCATCGGCGGCGCGGGCGCAAGGCATATCGGTCGCGGGAGTTCGCACGCTTTCGATTGTGACAGGGAGTTTTTTTGCCGGTGTCGGCGGGGCCTATTTGTCTTTGGTTTATCCCGGCTCGTGGTCGCGCCTCGTATCGAGCGGCCAGGGGCTTATGGCGGTGGCGCTCGTGATTTTTGCGCGATGGAATCCAAGGAATTGCCTATGGGCGTCGCTTCTTTTCGGTGGAGCTCAGGCAGTCGGGCCGGCCCTCCAGGCCGCCGGCATCCAATCTTACTATTACCTGTTCAACGCCGCCCCATACATTCTGACGCTTGGCATTATGGTCATCACCTGCACCCCCAAACGCGCCTTGGCCGGCGCTCCTGGGGCACTAGGGACGGGGGAGTGAACCGATGACTCGACACGTCCAATCCGATCCCTATCCGTGGCCTTTCAACGGAGATTTGCGCCCCGAAAACACCGCGCTTCTGGTAATCGACATGCAGACGGATTTTTGCGGCCCGGGCGGTTACGTGGAAAAAATGGGATACGATCTGGTTTTGACGCGTGCTCCAATCGGACCGATTCAACGGGTGCTGTCATCCGTTCGCGCCGCCGGCTTTCATGTGATGCACACCCGCGAAGGGCATCGGCCGGACCTGGCCGACTTGCCCGAAAACAAACGGTGGCGCAGCCAACGCATCGGAGCAGGGATTGGTGATGTGGGTCCACGCGGCCGAATTCTGGTGCGCGGGGAACCGGGCTGGGAAATTATTCCTGAGCTGGTGCCGCTGCCTGGAGAAGCGATTATTGACAAACCGGGCAAGGGATCGTTTTATGCTACCGATCTTGATCTCGTTCTTCGGCGTAAGGGCGTCGAGAATATTGTTCTGACGGGGATTACCACCGACGTTTGCGTCCACACCACGATGCGCGAGGCCAATGACCGCGGCTTCGAATGCCTGGTCTTGTCCGATTGCACCGGCGCAACGCAACTGTCCAATCACCTGGCCGCGTTGCAAATGATCCAGATGCAAGGCGGCGTCTTTGGGGCCGTGGCGGACGCCAATTCATTCCTTAACGCAATCGTATGAGCGCCCAACTCCACCCCACTGAACCGTTCCGGCTGGAGTTAATCAATATTGTCAAACGCTTCGGGCCGATGACCGCTGTCGATCAAATCTCCCTCAAATTGGAGCCGGGAACGTTTCACGCCTTGCTGGGCGAAAATGGCGCGGGCAAAAGCACGTTGGTCAAATGTGTGATGGGGTATCATCCCGCCGACGAGGGGGATATCCTGGTACAGAATCATTCCCGCGACATTCGCAGTCCGCATGACGCCCAGAAGTTTGGAATCGGGATGGTCTATCAACATTTCACGCTGGTGCCGTCAATGACCGTGGCGGAAAACCTTCTGCTCCCCCGCAACGACATCCCGGCCGTGATCGATTGGAAAAGGGAATTGGGACGGCTGGAGGAGTTTTTGGCCAATGCGCCATTCAAGGTGGATTTGCGAATGCCGGCCTCGCAACTGGCGGCCGGGGAAAAGCAGAAGGCGGAAATTCTCAAGCAGCTTTATCTCCAAAGCCGTATTTTGATCTTGGACGAGCCAACGTCAGTCTTGACTCCGCAGGAGGCGGATGAAGTCCTGGGCTTGTTGCGCCAAATGGTCCTGGCGAAAAAGTTGAGCATCATTCTCATCACCCACAAGTTCAAGCAGGTCACAGATTTCTGCGACGAAATCACCGTCATGCGCCGGGGCAAATTTGCCGGGGCCGGCAAAGTCAAGGACCTCACCGTGGCAGACATGTCGCGCATGATGCTCGGCGAGCAGCGGATCGTCGCAGCGGTCAATCGTGTAGAGCGTGCGCCTGGACCTCCGGCCCTTGAGATTTCCAACGTTAGCGCGGACAAGGACAACGGACTGCCCGCCATAACGAACGCCTCATTGACAGTCAGGTCCGGAGAGATCGTAGGCATTGCCGGTGTGTCGGGCAACGGCCAGCGGGAATTGGTCGAAGTCCTCGGCGGTCAACGTCCTGCCACCGCCGGCACGGTCAGGGCTCTGGGCGAACCGTATCACGCCACCCGCCGGGAAATGGTTGATCGGCAAATATTCGCCCTGCCGGAGGAACCGCTGCGAAATGCCTGCGTGCCAAACATGAGCGTCGAAGCCAATCTGGCGTTGCGACTTTTCGACCGCCCACCGCAGGCCCGCGCCAAATGGGTTCTGAGCGGACGCGCCATCCGCCGGGGCGCGGCCGAATTGATTCAGCGATTCAACATTCGCACGCCCTCCGCGAGCACGCCGGTGCGAAACCTTTCCGGTGGCAACGTACAGCGAACCGTGCTGGCGCGCGAACTCTCTTCCGGCACACCACGGCTCATTATCGCCGCCAATCCCTGTTTCGGACTGGATTTCAACGCGGTGGTATTCATCCATGGAAAGATCATGGAAGCCCGCAACAACGGCGTCGGGGTCTTGTTGGTCAGCGAAGACCTCGATGAGCTTCTTGCGATGGCTGACCGCATCGTCGTCATGGCGGGCGGAGAATTTGTTTATGAAACAACGGCGGCTGCGGCCGACCTCAACGTCATCGGCCAAAAAATGGCCGGCCACTGATTTGCCACTCATTTGTGAGCACTCAAATATATACCATCGACGCGGACCCATATCCGTTTGAACTGGCGCCGGAACACTGCGCTCTGTTGATAATCGACATGCAGCGAGATTTCCTCGAACAGGGCGGCTTCGGCGAAATGCTGGGCAACGACGTCTCGCAACTGCGCCAAACCATTTTCCCAAACCGCCGGTTGCTCAAATTCTGGCGCGGTCACGGATTGATGGTTATCCACACCCGCGAAGGCCATCGCCCCGACCTGTCCGATCTGCCGGAATCAAAAAAAAATCGCGGGCGGAACAAGAAACGCATTGGCGATCCCGGCCCGATGGGGCGAGTCCTCGTCCGCGGCGAAAGCGGCCATGACATAATACCTGAGCTTTACCCCATGGCAGGCGAACCGGTGATCGACAAACCGGGCAAGGGCGCTTTCTGGGCGACTGATTTGCACGGCGTCCTTCAAAACGCCTGCATTCGTCAACTCATCGTGACCGGAGTGACGACGGAAGTGTGTGTCAACACAACTGTTCGCGAAGCCAATGACCGAGGATACGAATGCCTGGTGCCGGCAGATTGCGTAGGCTCTTATTTTCCCGAGTTCCAGGAGGCGGGCTTAAAGATGATCAAGGCCCAGGGAGGCATCTTTGGCTGGGTCTCCCATTCCGAAAAAATCCTGGCCGCCCTAAAAAAGGCAGGCCGCGCGTCCAAAACAAAACCCAAATCCAATGAAAAAAAATGACAATCCTAAACTCTGGGTTCCAGGTGACTGGAACGCATTTTTTGGCTTCGGCACCAATATCCTGGTCAATCTGCTGACACTCACAGGGCTTCTACGCTTTGTGCTCAAGATGCCCGACGACCTGGTCTTTGGGCGCATTCTGCCCGCGACAGGTCTGATGATGTGCCTTTCAACCATCTACTACGCATGGCTCGCCCGGTCACTGGCGAAGAAAACCGGGCGGACGGATGTGTGCGCCCTCCCGTCGGGAATCAGTGTGCCGCACATGTTTGTGGTGACGTTTGTCATCATGCTCCCCATTGCGCTCAAGACCGGCGACCCCGTCAAAGGCTGGGAAGCCGGCTTGACGTGGGTATTCATCCAAAGTTTTGTGCTGATGGCGGGAGGTTTCATCGCGCCGATCGTGCGGAGAATCACGCCCCGGGCAGCATTGCTCGGAACGCTCGCTGGCGTCTCACTGACCTTCATATCAATGAGCCCGGGCTTGCAGATGTTCACAACGCCGGTCATCGGACTGGTTTGTTTTGCCATTATTCTGCTGAATTGGTTTGGCGGTGTCCGCTACTTTCGTGGCGTGCCAGCGGGCTTGGTGGCAATCGCAGTCGGCACTGTAATCGCATGGGCGTCCACGGCGCTTGGATTGAATTATGGCGGGCTAAGTTTGGCGGGACTTTCCAGTTCTGTGGCGAATTTCGGTTTTCATGCCCCGCTTCCGGTGTTTGGCCATCTGTTTTCCGGCTTTCAATATCTCGGCGCCATTCTGGTCACGGCGATTCCGTTTGGAATCTATGATCTGGTGGAGGCGATCGACAACGTTGAAAGCGCCGCTGTGGCGGGAGACAGTTTTCCCTCAACTCGCGTGTTGACGGCGGACGGGGTCGTGAGTTTAATCGGTTGTCTCATGGGCAATCCGTTCATCAACGCCGTTTATATCGGGCATCCCGGCTGGAAAGCGATGGGTGGACGAATCGGATACTCGGCGGCGACCGGAATCGCGGTCATTCTGATGTGTTGGTTCGGGGTAATCTCGGTAATGCTGGCGCTGATACCGAGCGTGGCGATTCTGCCAATTCTACTTTACATCGGAATGTTGATTGGATCTCAGGCTTTTCAAGAGACGCCGCGCAGCCATGCCCCGGCCATTGTCCTTTCTGTCACGCCGCACTTGGCCAACTGGGGCTTGACGCTGATCAATGGCGCCCTGGCCGCTGCGGGAGTCACCGTTGCCGCTCTCAGCGCGACGCAAATGGGCGACCTGGTCGGGAAGATGAAAGACCAGGGCGTGCTCTATCAGGGCCTCAAAATCCTCGGGGGCGGCTCGATTCTCGGCGGCTTGATTCTCGGCGCGATTGCCGTCTGCGTGATCGACCGCAACTTTAAGAAAGCCGCCGGCTTTGCCCTGGCCGGGGCGATTCTCACATTTTTCGGGTTCATGCATGGTGAACGAATTGGAATTGCCCAAAGCCCTGTTGTCGCGGTCAGCTACGCTGCGGTGGGAGCGCTGCTGATGGGTTGTGCCAAGTTTGCTGTCGTCACGTCACGACCGGCGGAACACATCGAGCACATGTCGGCGGTTTCGGCGTCCATCGTTGCACAGGCCGCGCCTAATGTATGACCTGGTCTCCCGCTTCCGGCAGCCTTGACCTTGCGACACTGCGGGGAGCCTACGAGAGGGGCGAATCGACGCCCTCGGACGTCGTTGAGTCGGTCTTCAAACGGATTGGCGATTACAATGATCCAGCAACGTGGATCACGCTGGTGGATCGCGACCGGGCCCTCGAACGCGCGCACGAACTGAAGGCGAGGGCGAAGGACAAGACCGCCTTGCCGCTCTACGGAATCCCGTTCAGCGTCAAAGATAGCATCGATGTGGCCGGGCTTCCCACAACCGCGGCCTGTCCCTCCTACGCGTTCAAACCGCCTCAGAGCGCGGACGTTGTCAAACATCTCATCGACGCGGGCGCGATTCTCATCGGCAAGAACAATCTCGATCAATTCGCGACGGGTCTGGTGGGGGTGCGTTCACCGTACGGAACACCCCGCAATCCCTTTGATGCGCGCTATATTCCGGGAGGGTCGAGTTCCGGTTCAGCCGTGGCCGTGGCGGCGGGATTGGTCAGTTTTTCCATCGGCACTGACACTGCTGGTTCAGGCCGTGTCCCAGCGGGGTTTAACAACGTCGTCGGTTACAAACCGACTCGCGGTTTGCTATCGGTCAAGGGAATCGTCCCCGCGTGCCGGTCTCTGGACTGCGCATCGGTCTTTGCGCTGACATGCGAGGACGCGTTTGCGGTGGCGCAATGCTCCCGCGGGCATTCAGACCCGCGACAATTACTCCTCGAAACCCCGCCGCGCTCCTTCCGGTTTGGCGTTCCGTCAAAGTCCGATCTGGAGACTTTTGGCGATGCGGAAACCGCCCTGCTGTTCGCCCAAGCCGTCGAGCGACTCCGCTGCTTGGGGGGCGAAATGGTCGAGATCGATTACGCGCCATTTCGCGAGACGGGGAAATTGCTTTACGACGGCCCGTGGGTTGCCGAGAGGCTGGCGGAGTTCGGTGATTTCCTGGCGCGGACTTCATCCGGTATTCATCCCGTCACACGCGCAATCATCGAAGGCGCCAAGCGTTACTCCGCGGTCGATTTCTTTGCCGCCTCCTATCATTTGGAGAAATTGCGCGCCCGGGCGCGCGACCAGTGGGCGAAAATCGACATGTTGCTCGTCCCGACAACCGGAACAATTTACAAGATCACCGAAATCGAGGCCGACCCGGTGGAACTGAACAGCAAACTTGCCTACTACACCAACTTTGCCAATCTTCTTGACTGTTGTGCGATCGCGGTGCCGTCGGGCTTTCGGTCCAGTGGTCTTCCGTTTGGCGTCACCTTGATCGCTCGGGCGGCATGGGATGGTCTGGTGTGCGCTGTAGCCTCGCGGTATCAACGATTGGTTGGGGGTCCCCTTGGGGCCACGGCCGTTCTGTTTGAGAGCGTGCCTCAAGCGCCCTCCGGCCCGGCGGTCCAAAAGCGGGTGCGTGTGGCCGTGGTTGGCGCGCACATGACTGGCATGGCCTTGAATTATCAATTGACGGAAAGAAACGCCAAACGTGTGCAATGCTGCGTGACCCAGGCCGTGTATCGCTTCTACGAGCTTTCCAACGCAACCCCGCAAAAGCCCGGATTGGTTCGTTGCTCGGACGGAACCGGCGTGGCCATCGAGGTAGAAGTCTGGGAAATGCCCGTCGAGCAATTCGGAAGTTTTGTCGCGCTGGTCGGTGCGCCTCTAACCATCGGGACGATCGAATTGTCTGATGGCGCACCTGTGAAAGGCTTCCTATGCGAAGCTTACGCCGTCGAAGGCGCACGCGACATTTCGAATCACGGCGGCTGGCGCAAGTTTCTAAGCAGCCGTTAACGAATCAAGACGGAACAAGTTCGCAATCCGCTTGCCATCCCGTTTGACCGTGAAAAGGCTCGTGGTGAACCTATATGGCCAAATAGCCGCCTTGCCGCAATACCGCAATTGCAGTGGCACTCCTGATCTTTGCATCCAATCGAGCGGGACTGTGGTCTCTGACCAGGTGTCCAGCCAGCCATTGAAACTTACTGTGTCGGGCCGATTTGGTTGTTATACACAGCGTCATAAATAATGCAGTATAAAGTGCTTGCCGCCGCCCGTCCTTCCCGATAGAAGGCGGGTATAAAAGCTCTCCAAATTGAGAACGCTCAAACAATGAAGATTGCTGTCCAGCAAG
>DATAXU010000189.1:0-18183 GCA_036272955.1 Verrucomicrobiia bacterium | reverse complement strand
GGGGTGTAGGGGCCTTGGAGGGTCGGCGCACTTTCAAGAATAAACGCGGAGTATGGGTCAACCCACGTTAGCACGATGGTTTGGCCTTGGACCTGGATGGCCAGGGTGGTGGCGGGGGGATTGAAAAGGGTGATGGAGTAGGCGGTGCCGAGACTTTGGACGCCCCCAATGCTGCATGTGCCGTAAAGACTGTCGCCAACCTGAATCAGGCCGGCAAGGGGGGTGCCTCCATCAATGCCGCCGGTGAAAGTGTACAGATTTGTAAACACACCGTTGGTGCTCACGAGAAATACATTCCCGGAAGCGTTCCCAGCGGAGGTGGTTCCGTAAAGAAAGCCGTCGGTGGCCTGAATCAGGGGGCCGTACGGATTGAGTCCATCACCATCATCCTGGAAGGCGTAAATATTCGTAAATGAGCCGTTGGTTCCGATGCGATAGACTGAGCCGAAATTGGTGCCGCCTTCCGTGGTGCCGTATAAGTAACCGTCTTCGGCCTGGATTAGTCCTCCGTAGGGGTTGGAGCCGTTGGTACCGCCAAGGAAGGAGTAGAGGGAGGTGAGAATGCCGTTGGTGGTGAGACGAAAGACGGTGCCGAGGTTGTTGGAGCCTCCGGCGTAGGTTGTGCCGTAGAGATTGCCGTCGGAGGCCTGGAGCAGGGCGCAATCGGGCTGCGATCCGTCGTTACCGCCGCTGAAGGAATAGATGGGCTGCATGTTGAGGAGCGCGCCGTCCAGGGTTCGGAAGCGGAAGAGGGTGCCGTTGGTGGAGGGGCTGCCGCCCGCTGAGGCTGTGCCGTAGAACCAGCCGTCGCTGGCCAGGATGACGGCCCCCTGGGGGTTGGCACCGTCGGCGCCGCCGGTGAAGGAATATAACGGGTCCACCGCGCCATTGGTCGTGAAGTGGAATAGAGTGCCGAGTTGGTTGGCGCCGCCAGTGGACGCGGTGCCGTAGAAGCTGCCGTCGGCGTCGGCGTAGAGGGTGTTGGGATTGGCGCCGTCGTCTTCGCCGGTGAAAGCGTAGGCGGGTGAGAGAATTCCGTTGGTCTGCATCTGGAAAATTGTGCCGGCCTGGCTGAGGCCGCCCTGGCTGGCTGTTCCGTAGAGAAGTCCGCTGGGAGAGCGGACGAGGGCACTCCGGAGGGAGGCGCCGTCCAGAGGTCCGGGAAAGGTAAGCACGGTATTGAAACTTCCGTTGGTGCCAACGGAGTAGAGGACGCTGGAGGCAACGGCTCCGTTACTTAAAACGGTGCCGTAGAGGTTGCTCCCGCCGAGGAGGAGGAGGCTTGACGCCGGCATGTATGGAGCGCCGGAATTAAAGGAATAAACTACCTGGAATTGACCGCGCGCAGTCAATTCAAAAACAGTGCCGGCGTTGGCGTCGCCGCCGGAGCTGGCGGTGCCGTATAAATTTCCGTTGGCATCGGCAGTAAGTCCACTCCAGGGGGCGCTGCCGTCCAGGCCATTGGTGAAAGAGTAAACGGTCGTCAACACGCCAGCGGTGGTGAGGCGGAAAATGTCACCGTAATGGGGGGTGCCGCCGGGAGGGACGAAGCCGAGGGTGGTACCGTAAAGGGCGCCACCGGGACCCGCGACGAGGGTGCCGTATGGAACGGCGCCGTCGGTGCCATTAGCGAAGGTCAAAAGATTGGAAAACATCCCGGAAGTGGAGATGCGAAAAAGGCCGCCGAAGTCGCTTGAACTGTCGGACGTCGAACCGTAGAGGTTGCCATCGGATGCCTGGACCAGGCCACAATAGGGGCGGCCTCCATCCACTCCGTTGGAAAAGGAATAGAGGGGGGTGAATTGGCCGGGTGGGGTGATGCGATAAACAGTGCCGAAGCTGTCGGAGCCGCCGACGTAGGCCGTGCCGTAGAAATTCCCGTCGTTCGCCTGCATGAGAGGGCCGTAAGGGTTGGCGCCGTCAATGCCATTGGTAAAGGAATAGAGGGTGGTCAAATTAAGATTGGCATCGAGGGAAAAAATGGTGCCGTAGCCGGCGCTTCCGCCAGCGGAAGTGGCGCCGTAGAACAGGCCGTTCGTCCCGATGAGCAAACCGCACATGGGAACGGCACCGTCGGTATTGCCGGTGAAGCTGTAGGTCTGGAGGTTGGAGCCGGAGGCGGAGACTCGGAAAAGTGTGCCCCAACCGTAGGCGCCGCCGGAATAGGTTGTTCCGTAAAAATAGCCGTTGGTGGACTGGATCACGGGGGCCTGGGTTTGGGTGGGGCCAAAGGAGTGAAGCGCGTGAAATCGCACGGGGCCGGAGGTGGAGGTGGTTACACCGGTGATTGTTTTGGGACAGCCTTCGGCCATCGTGAAAAGGGCGCAAAGGCCGAGGGCGGAACATTTGGCTATGGGCGATGTTAACCAGGCCCGGATGTCAGCGGCGGAGATTGTTTTCTTGGACATGGCGTTTGTGATTTGACGGTAAGACCAGGGATAAATGCGTCTAGGCGGGATGCTACGGAAAGATGTGATGCAAGCAAGGAAAAAGGGGCGCGTTGTCTCAAATTAAAAGACATCGCGCCGCGGAAGTTTCCAGGGTGATTGGCCAGTTACTCCGCTGGAGGCGGAAGCACGCTTGGGGTCCGCTGCGAGAGGGCGCCGTCATTGCGGATCATCTTTGTGGCCGCGCCTGTCAAACGCAGATACCAATCGGACGGCATGCCTTCGAGCGTGACAAAATTTTTCCCAACGGGCGTCTGGTTCGATACTTTGTAAATGGCGGTGCCTTCGTTCACTTCATCAAACATCCCGACGAAGACGCTGCGAATGCCCAATTCCTTGAAGATGGTGAATTGCCTCCAGTAAAACTCGCCCTTGTTGCGGGGGATGGTGGTGGTTCCCGGCGCCTTTCTTTCGAGGTTGTCCCAGGAAAATCCCGGAAAGGCCGTCGGCATGTAGCCGATTCCCAAGCCCTTGAGTTCCGCAAGGTCGCGTTCCCAGCAGTTGGTGCGGATGCTGTCCATGCTCGCGTCATCGTGGTAGCGCCCGGCATCCCACGGGCTGATGGAGTCGAACATTCGATAGACTTTGTTCCAATCCGGATCGTTGCGGGAACCGCCGGTCAGAGTGCGCCAATGCGGATCGACTCCGCCAATGAGGTAAACGCCGCCGTATTTGGGATCGTCCTTGAAGAAGCGAATTAATTCTTCGCCTTGCGCGGGCGTCCAGGGACGGTCCCTGAAGCCAAGGCCCCAGAGCATTACGACCGGTTTCCCGTGTTCGTGCAAGTATCTGGAGTCTTCGCGCACTTTGATTTTGTCGCAAAGATATTTCCAATCGTTGATCACAACAGAGGTTGGCGTGTTGTGGCCGGTGGAAAGATCGAGCATCATCGCCCAAACGCGCCCTTCGCGATGGCAGCCTTCACGGATGTTGGCGAGCACGGTGTTGATATGACGAAACCGGGACGGATTGGTGGATTCTCCGACAAACCGGCTGACGAAAACGCCGTCGATGCCGTATTGGCGCATCCATTTGCAATGAAGCAGAACCGGGCCCCTGCGGTCGCCGCCGTAGAGACGGGCGGCCGAGCCGTCAGGCATGGTAACGCCGGGGACATCGCATAGGTCCGCCGGGTCGTATTCCGAAACGTTCGGCCACATGTCCACGACAAATCGTCCGTCCGGCTTCCCCAGACCCTGGCCCCAATGGCCGAAACCGAAGCCCTCGGAATCGCACGGCGTGTTAAACCAGCCTTGATAGCCGCAGAGGACTTTTCCGTCCAGTGTCGTGGCATCGACGTCGGAGCGGGTTGGACCTGTGTAGGGGACCAGCCACGGGTCGCTGGGTTCGAGTGGCGATTCCGCGGCGGAAACTCTGTCGGGGGCGGAAAAAGTCAGTGCGACGCAAAAAAAGGCGCTGCTAAAGGTGTGGACGATTGATCTCATTTTAACAAACATTTGCCCGCGAATATAGCAGGTTCCGCGTGCGCGCATAATCCTCTAAAGTGGGGATGGCGCGAGAGGGATGGTTTCCATATGTTACGGGCCATGTTGCTGCCCCGGAAATGGATAAATCGGCCTTCGATTGTTCTCGCCGGGTGTGCCGCCGTGATGGGGGTTTTCGCCGCGCAGGGGGAGCAAACCGTTTTCCACAGGGCATTTGCGCCGCAGGACGGGTTGGTGAGCCGGTACGAGGAACCCGTGCGCCGGGAAATGTGCCTCAATGGTTCCTGGAAGTTTGCGGGAGACACGAATACGGGGCTGCCGGAGGAATTCGCGGGACTTACGGGCGCGTGGGACAAAACGGCGATCAGGATTCCGTCGCCTTGGAACGTCAATAGCTTCTCCATGACGTCCGAGGTCAAGGGCGGCGATTTTCGGGCTTTTCCTTCCTATCCGAAAGAGTGGGACAATCTTTCCGCGGCGTGGATGGAGAGAACGATCGACGTTCCCGAAGATTGGAAGGGCAAACGGATTCTGCTGAATTTTGGGGCGGTCGCGGGAAAGTTTGCGGCGTACGTCAATGGCAAACGCGCCGGGGAAGGTTTCGATATTTTCTTTGCGCAGGAATTTGATGTCACGGACCTGATTCGTCCCGGCCAGGAAAACCGGATCACGGTCAAGGTGATCAGCCCGAAGGTGTTTGATAAGAAGGGCCGTTACGGACGCCGTGAATATCTTTCCGGGTCATTCTGGGGCACGCACATTGCGGGGATTTGGCAGGATGTTTTTCTTTTGGCGGAACCGCAGGTGGCGGTGAAGGACGTCTTCGTGCAATCGTGGGTGGACCGGGATGAAATCGACGCAGAAGTGTCGGTGGGCAACGAGTCCGCCAAGCCCATGACTGTGGACATTTCCGCGACCGTATTGCCTTGGATCAATCTGACGGGAAATTCAGTGGAAGAAGCGCCGGAGGTTAAATGGAAGCTCGGCGACCAAGCCGTCCTCAATTTGCCTGGCAAAGGGTTCACCCTCGCGGCCGGTGAGACAAGGACGATTGTTCTTACCGCGAAGGTGAATGGCCGTTTGAAATTATGGTCGGCGGATGAACCCAATCTCTACGGGATGTTGGTAAACGTCTCCGCCGAGGGGAGACAGTTGGATGTCAAATACCAGCGATTCGGCTGGCGGCAATTTAAGTTGGATGGAAGCCGTCTTCTGCTCAATGGCGAGCCAATCGTGCTGCGTGGCGATTCGTGGCATTTTCTGGGGATTCCGCAGATGACCCGGCGATATGCCTATGCGTGGTTCCGGCTGCTGAAAGACGCGGGCGCCAACGCCGTGCGCCTGCACGCCTCGGTCTATCCGGCGTTTTACCACGATATGGCGGACGAGATGGGAATCATGATTCTGGACGAGAGCGCAATCTGGTTGAGTGACGGCGGGCCCAAGGCGGACAGTGATTTATTTTGGGCGAATTGCAGAAAGCATGTGGCGGAATTGGTCCGGCGCGACCGCAATCATCCCTCCGTTTTTGGATGGAGCATTTGCAATGAAGCGCTCCCGGTCTTGCGCAACGTGTGGCATACGCCGCAATCGATGATCGACCATTGCCTAGACGAAATGGCGGCATGGGCGGAGATTTGCCGAACCAATGACCCGACGCACGGGTGGATATCCGGCGACGGCGAATTTGACGCGAGCGGACGGCTGCCGGTCGTGAACATCCATTACGGGGGCGAACGGGAGATGAAGCGGGCGGCTGCCTCGGGCAAGCCGTGGGGCGTCGGCGAAACCAGCATGGCGTATTATGGGACGCCGAAGCAGGTTTCAAAGTTTAACGGAAATCGCGCCTACGAATCGATGCTGGGTCGAATGGAGGGACTTGCCTACGAGTGCTATGGTCTTCTGCGGAGCCAGCAAACCAACGGGGCGTCGTATCAAAGCGTTTTTAATATTGTGTGGTACGGCGTTCAGCCGCTTCCGATCGGAAAGCGCGACACTGCTCAACCGATCAGCCTGAACGAAGGGATCTTCTTTGACGCCTATCGCGAGGGGGTGCCGGGAGTTCAGCCGGAGCGCATCGGACCTTATTGCACGACGCTCAACCCCGGTTACGATCCGGCTCTTCCTCTGTATCGGCCTTGGCCGATGTTCGAGGCGATTCGCGATGCGAACCTGGGAAATACCAATTCGCCGTGGCGGAAGGCGCCGGTTCCAATGTCCGTGGTTCCCGTCTCCACTGCGGGCACTAATGGGATCGTCGCTTATGCGGTCCACGATGCGGAACGTTTGGCGTGGGAAATGACTCATGCGGGGATTCACGCGCAAGCCTACTCACGGGAGACGAACGCGACGATTCTTTTGGTTGATGCTTCTGGGTTGACCGATCGGGCGGCGGTGGATGATGTTCTGGACGGGGGCGGCTCGGTTTGGATTTGGAATATCACGCCCGCGACAGCACGGGGGTTAAAGGAGATGTTCGGGTGGGACGTTGGCGTCGAGCGGCGCGTGTCGTCTTCATTTGTCGTGGGCGAGCCGGACCCTTTGATGGCAGGGGTGGGCAATGATGCGCTTTATTTTTGTGAAGAGGATGATTGGCGGCAATCTTCTTTCGGCTTAGTGGGAAAATCAGAGAAAATCGGAGAAATACTGTTAAAATCGTGCCCCGCGGACTGGCGCCAATGGAATTATAAGCCCGAGCCGGTCAAAACGGCGGCTATTCTGAGATCGGAGTTGGAGCGGACCAATGCCCGGGCTGTCGTGGTGGCGCGAGCCGTCCGTAACGGGCGGGTGGTGTTGTTCACGCTACGTCCTGACATCACGTCCAACAGGAAGCGCGACCTGATCGAATGTCTGTTCCGAAACGCGGGCGTGGAGCCTGGCGCCGTTGCCGCGCAGAACGATTTCGTCGATCCCTCCGGACGACTGGTGCGGGCGCTGGTTTGCGGAAGTTTCGGGTTTGACGACGTCAAGGAAGCCTACTCCGGCAGGATGCCGAGCGGCGAAATCAAGCCGGGGGCGCACGTGGATCGACGCCGCTGGACGTTGGGACAGGCGAATTCCGCAGGGGAGTTCGATTTCCGCAACGGAATGATCACGGGACCGCAGGAGAATGCGGTGGCGTATCTGGCGGTTTGGATCAAATCGCCCAAACCCCTCAATGATCTGTTGTCCGAACCCAATTTGCCGCGGCTGGCCTTCACTTACGGGGCGGATGACGGGTGCGAGCTTTTTTTGAACGGCGAGCGGCTGGCCACCCAGCAGCGCGAAGGGCCGATCGATCCCAAGATGTTTTCGCAAAATCCGCTTTTGCTTAAACTCGGCTGGAACCAGTTGGTAATCAAGGTTGTGCAACTGACGGGGGAATGGAAGTTTGCCGGGCAGTTTTCGTGCAACGACCAGACGTTTCTGGACAAACTGGAGTTCAGCGCGGAAAAACCCGAATGATGCGCATCCCCGAAAGTGGGGAGTATTCAACGGGGGCCGTCCACTTCAACCTTTATAGCCTAAGCCCAGGTCTCATCCGAACGTGATTGTAAACTCCTGGGGAATGTCCTAAACATCAGGCTGTGAGCAAGTATGCGACAATCGGGAGCTTTTTTTTGCTCGTCTTCTGGATTTGTTCGGCTCACGCGGCCGAACCGCTGGGCGGTCGTTCCGATTCCAACCTGGTGGAAATCCAGTCGGTATTGGTGGAAGGCAAGCCTTTGAACTGGCATCCGGGAACCCCTCTGACGCTCGGCCCGTTTGACCACGATATTCAATTTCGTTTCGGGCCGGGGCCTAATGCCTCACGAAGGCTCGTCCGGCTGCGGTTCAAGCTGGAGAAATTTGACAGTGAATGGCGGGACTGCGTGGGCGAAATGTTCGTCGGAATTCGCTACCTCGACGCCGCCGGCGGCCGGTTGGAACCTCCCACCCTATTTCCGGTCCAAGGGGAAAGCACGGGTTGGAACGGCACGCTGGAGACATCGGCGCTGACACACCGAAGGGAATCCGTCATCGTGCCGCCACGGGCAGCTCAAGTGGAAGTGATTATCTCGTCGGCAGGCCCGCCCGCGACGGTCGGTTTCTACGCGGTGGAGGATTTGACCGTGTCGAAAGTATTGGATGACAAATCCACGAAGGTGCTGTTTCGGTCTTCATTCGCTCCGAACACGAAGGACAGCCAAACCAACGAACCCTTTCCGGGCTGGATACGTGACGGAATACATCCTGACATGGCGAGCTTTCTCAGCTTGGGAACAACTCCCAAAACGCTGGCCCTTGCGATCCTCGACGACGATTCGGCCGGCCACGCGGAATGGCGCAGCCGCCGGGAAGTGGACGCCCAAGCTGCCCCAGGTGAAAACCTCGTGGTCGAATGGAACGAGCTTTACAGCATGGGCCTGGGATCGGTGCCCCAGGGAGCGCAGTACGACCGCCTGCCTCCTGGCGACTATCGATTTCGCGTCGAAGAATCCGACATTTTTGGGCGGCCCACGGGAGTGGAGACGATGCTGGAGGTCCGCGTGCCGCGTCCGCTTTGGGAATCTCCCTGGACATGGGCCTTGGTGACGTGCATCGCTGTGATCGCTTCCACCGCGAGCGTCCGGTACGTCGGGCGGCAGCGTTTGAAACGCACCATGTTCCGCCTTGAACAGCAACGGGCGCTGGAGCAGGAGCGATTGCGCATTGCCCAGGACATCCACGACGACGTGGGGGCGCGCGTGACGCAGATTTCGCTCCTGAGCGGCCTGGCCCAAAACGATCCCACGCTTTCCGACAACGCGCGCGCCAATTTTGACCGAATCTCCCGGATGTCCAGAGAATTGGTTTCAGCCTTATACGAAACGGTGTGGGCCGTGAACCCTGAAAATGACGCCCTGGAGGAACTGGGCAACTATCTTTGCCAGCGGACAAACGAATTCTGCGCCCAGGCACATCTACGCTGCTGTCTCGACGTCGATGAACTGCCGGCGGACGTCGCGATTTCCAGCCACGCCCGTCACAACATCAGCCTGGCGGTGAAAGAGGCGGTGCATAACGTGATCAAACACGCCGCCGCCACACAAATCACCGTTCAAATCCGGTTTGTTGAAATGGTATTGACGGTGTCCGTTACGGATGACGGGCACGGTTTCGACACCGCCCGCGTCCGCGAGGGGAACGGATGGCCGAACATGAAGCGCCGACTCGCCGATATTGGCGGAACTTGCGTGGTGGAAAGTTCTCCGTCCAAGGGCACGACCATGCGCATGAGTCTGCGGGTTCAACCATTGGACATGACGGGGCACGCCAATGGCGTCGTTTCAACCTCCGATTCACCCGCGGAATTCGAGTCAACGGAACAGTGAAGTTACTATGAAAATAAAAGTCGCAATCGTGGAGGACGATCCGGGCCTGCGGGAACAGCTCATGGAAGTCTTGCGCGCCGCGCCGGACCTCGAGTGCGTCGGCGCCTATGGTTCCGGTGAGCAGGCGTTAAAAAAACTCCCGGTCCGGGAAACCAATGTCGTGCTCATGGACATCCGACTTCCCCGAATGTCGGGCATTCAATGCGCGGCCGAACTGAAAAAAACCAACCCCGCGCTGGAAATCATCATGGTGACAGTCTATGAGGACAGCGAACGAATCTTTAAAGCACTGAAGGCCGGCGCGAGCGGCTACCTTGTCAAATCCAGTCCTCCCGAACAATTGCTCGCGGCTGTGCGGGACGCCTCGGCGGGCGGCGCGCCGATGTCCAGCCACATCGCGAGAAGAGTTGTCAAACATTTTCATCTGCTGACTCCCGGAAGTCAGGACAAGGAAAAGCTCTCTCCACGGGAACAGGAAGTGCTTTCCCATTTGGCGTCCGGATTCATCTACAAGGAGATCAGCGATAAGTTGGGAATCAGCGTGGAGACGGTCCGCACGTATGTAAAAAACATTTGCCTCAAGCTGCATGTGCGCAACCGTTCGGAAGCCATCTCCCATCACAGGGTCGATGCGGTATAGGGTGATGCCAAAAACACCTTCAAAAACGGGGGCAAGATCAGCACGAAGAGGGATCAACTGTATCTGGCTGACAGGACAGCTTTAACATAAAACGGGCTAGGCCCCCGCCACCGCAACAGTTTCTCCAATCCGGGGCAGCGCGAAAGTCCGATGCGCACCCCGGCGCCAGTCGAAAAACAGCCACACCTTCCTGTCCGACTCAAGCGGTTTACCGAAGTGAAACGCCACAGAGCGCGGCGCGCCTCTTGGGCTGACTTCCAAAATCTCGGCCACGAAGGCTTTTCGTATCACTTGGTCGCCCACTTTCCAGGTCAACCCGCCAAAGAGGAAGTCGTTGGCCGCTTTGCAGGCGTAGCACGCATGAAACGGCCCCAAGTCAGGGCACTCAAACAGATCAGATTCTTTGGCCTTGAGAATCAGCGTGGCAGCATCCGGCCGGCTCACATCGAAGGGAACACTCCCGGGCACCAGAATTCGCGTGCTTCTGGGCAACGATTCCCCGCGATACGCGCGATAAAATGGAATAAAGGCCGTCAGCATTGTCGGATCATTTATCACCACAATATCCCGCTCGCCGATGTCCAGCGAAGCCTCGTAATCAAAGGCCATCCGCGTCATTTTCGGAATAAATTGGGTTGCCCTTCCCAGCACAATTCTGCCCCCGATTGTCCCGGCCACGTGTGCGGTCAGCAGGCAAACTGCCACGCACCAGGACATCGTTCGCAGCAGCCCCGGCATGGCTACGCGCCCCTGGCGCCCAGCGAAACCCACCAGAAATGACGCTATCACCCCAAACGCCCCAACCGCGATAAACCCAAGATTCTTGCTGAGAGGAGCAACCGTGGCCGCAGGCACCAGCGACAGGAGCGTCACGACCGCCCAGAAACGCGCCACCACGTCCCGGCGGACGACTGGCCAAAACACCATCGCGCAAATCAGACTGATTCCAGCAAAAAAAAGCGCCAAAATCATTTGCCATTTTGCGTTGAGTGCCATCGCCAGTTCCGGCGGGAGCCCTGTCAATTGGCCGCCGAGCAGTCCGTTCATCCTCGGGACAATATTCTTCAGGAAAGACAGCGGCGCGTATCCCGGATCAATATAACCTGGAAAATTCCTCACCCCGAAACCGAAGCCGACATAAACCGCCCTCCAACCAATTATCACCAGCGCAGCCGGCAAAAGACTCATCAGTCGCGGCCGCCACCCGCCCGGTTCCAGCACGATGGCGTAGGCCAGCAGAAAGGCCAGCGTCGATACCCCACCCTCGTCGGAGAGAATCGACAGCAGGAGGAACAAAGCGGAAAGCCACATCCAAGAGATGGATTTGCCCGTTCGCCACTGAAGTTGGGCGTGCAAACAAAGCAGCCCAAAAACAAGCGCGATGAAGAAGCCGCGATTGGCCACATAGGCGACGGGGCCATACGTAGTCCAGTCCAGCATCCACAAACACGCCGCCAACCCGGCCGCCCAAATCCCCGGAGTTTTCCAGGCCGGTGGTTCTCCGACGACACGTGAAAACCCGCCCGCCGACGCCTCGATCCTTCTATAAAGCGTGGCCACCAAAAAAACAGCCAGAGCGAACCACGCGATATTTTGCGCGTGCATCAACGCCGGCGAATTCGGATACAGACGATAATCCACCCAGTGAGTGAACGCCGTCACTGGCCGCCACAAAGCGGCAGTCCAGCCATCCGAAGCCCACCACGGCGCAATCCCGTAATCCATGGCCCGGACCCCCGCTTCCTTGCCTCGAACATATCCGAACAAATTGCCAAGCACAGTACCCAGTTGTCCCGAATCCTTAGCGACAAACCCCGTATCCAGAATGCGCGGCGGCAATTCAGCAGGCGTGAACTGGTTCAGTCGTTGGATAAGGTCATCTCCCAGAAGACCCATCGACAAAGCGGGTAGCATAACAAAAATCGCCGCCACAGCCAACGCAAGGGGAAGTCGCCGATGTTCTAAAAGACCTCGGCATATCGCTGTCATTTGTGACATTTTGTTACTCATCGGAGCAGGATGGCCTTGCCTCCATTATAGCTGGCTCGCCATCCGGTCTGGGTATTGGACAAGTTAAACCACCAGACGTCACGCGGTTCGAGCATCTTCGTTATGGTCATGCTCCGGAGAACAGGCTCTTAAGGTGGAGTCAAGCTCAGCGGCAACGGTTGTTGGCGCGTTTCCACGAAAGTCAATTGACCCAACGGGATTTACCCGGACGCCACGGTGTCGGGCTGTCCAGTTTAGCGGTCCAACGCCGACGCCCTGATCTGCTTTTTGAAGAATACATTCCGCCATGATTTCATAACCCGGCGTCGGAAACCAGGCTTGGCCACTCAGCCTCATACGATCAACTGGGCAAGGAAATTATTTTTGGCAATCACCCTACCCCTCATTGGAGCCGATAGAAGCCGCTGGTATTTGTTCCTACCGGGAGGACCAGTATCCATTGGCCATTCGAAACGGTCGGCGTGTTCGTCAGGGGGAACCACGCGGCCCCCGGAAGCAGGCTTGGACTGTAGTACGCCGCCAACCCGGCACCGCCGTTGGTCGGCCAGGAAATCACGAATTGTCCGCCGGATGGCAAGCTCGCGCTTAAAGGAACCGGGGCGTTGGACTGTGCGAGCGGCGAAACAAGCCAGGGCGGCTGAATGTTGGTGGTGACCAGCATATAAAAATTGACGTTGTAGCCGGTGTTGTCCGTAGTCGCCCTCAAAGTTTCCACCGAGCCGCCTGTTAGAATGGTGAAGGTGCTGGTGTTGACTTTTAGCGGAATCCACGTGTAGCTTTGCCATCCGCCGGTATTAGGTATTGAGTAAGTGCCTAACTTTAGGGTGGTCTGGCGGGTGCCGCCCTGCCCGGATGTGACTGAGTACATGCTGGCGATGTCGTTTATCGCTCCGTTTGGCGTGGCGGCGCGCATAAAGAGGTAGAACGTACCCGAGGGAAGGGCGCGCGTATAATTCCCCCAGTTCCCCTTATTGGCAAAACCGATGTCGTAATCCTGAAGGCCGCTGTAGGCCAGTCGCGGTATGTCGCCGGCCCCCTCGGTCTCCAATCCCTGTGGACGGTAGCTCGCGCTGCCCTGGCCTGGAATTCCGTTGCTATAATCGATCCCTGCCATTCCGGTAAGACCGTCATAGGCATCCGGTTGCGGATTGCTGATGTAGTCGCCGCCGTTGTAATCAAAATCCTCCGCTTCAAAGGTAGAGGCGGGGGTGATGGTGTCAAACGACAGGGTATTGGTGGTGCGATTGCCGCTTTGATCGGCTACCTGAATGACCACCGAATAGAGGGCATTCGTCGCAAGCGGAGCAGCCACGCTTTTAGTTGTCGAAGAACCATTCACGGCCAAACCGTTGGCCACATTCAAATTAGTGACATAACCCTGGCCCAACAAATTCGTGGCCGCCAACTGAAGCGTGATTGCGTTCGAATTGATTCCATTGGGAGAGTAAGCCATAAAGGTCAGGGCCGGGGATGGCTCGAATTGATAGAGGCCGTCGGGATAGATGTCACCCACGACCAACGGCCCCACATTCAACACGAGATGGTTCGACAACGCGTAGTCCGTCCAAATATTGGCGGGATTGGTTATGTTGTCGTTTTTGATATTCCAACCGGAATAGGAGAAGCAGCCGATCACTTCGTTTGTCCTATTTGGCAACCCCGAGGCCGGTCCAAAGGTCAAGTTGTAGGGGGGACTGCCGCTTCCGCCATCCACGACGTTGAAGGCGCCGCAATTGATCAAATGGAACGAGCCGCCGTTGATTTCGCTTCCTTCAAACGCATATTGCCAAAGGTGGACCAGTTCAAAGCCTATGTCGCCGCCGTTGACGATATATTCGTGGTTATGGGAACCCCACATGGGCGAGTTAAAGAATCGAACCGTGCCCTGGAAGTCTGTCGTGCTGATCAGCGCCGCTTGATTGGTCAGCCCGGGGTAGCCACCGTTGAGAGAAACCAGCCATTCCGGGTTAATATCACTGAACGTGCAAGGAGCCGTTGAGTCAAATACAAAGCATTGGTAGGTGGCGTCGCACATCGCGCTGATGGCCGTCACGTTCGGGCCCAGGTTGTTTTCAGCGCTGCAATGCATGTACATGTTTTCTATGATCGAGAAATCCTTCACGAACAGCTCAGAGCAATTGCCCAACACATAATATTGCAGGTTGCTCATCGCAAAGCTCTCAACCGGAGTCTCGGCGGCGCCTTGCAGATGGCTTGAGGAATCCGAGTTATTGATCCAGAACGTCCAGTTGGCGTGGCAGTCAATAATTGAACCGGAGGAACCATTGCCTACATGAACCCCGGTCTGGAGCGCCCATCCATCCACCATGTCAATAAAATGATTGGTGCAGGTGTAGGTGTCCAGATCGACGTAGTAATAGGGATTTGGACACTGGACGCCGATCACATAAACATTGGCCCCGCGTCCCTGGATGGCTGGGGGGAACGCAAAACAATTGGACGATTGCGACTCGTAGCTGATTGTTACGCCCTTCAGCCCGGCGTCTTTTTCCAAAGCGACGGCAGGCGGCCCATTGGTGGTTCCCTGGCCTTCGTAAGGTTGTAATATGGCGCCCTTGGCGATTCCGTCGTTCCCGGGCTGTGGGCTATGGCGCGTTTCATAAGGGCCGCGCAATTCGACGCCCACGGGCACGTCCAAAGTATTCGTCAAATGATACATTCCCGGCGGCAAATAGACCAGGCCGCCCCCGTTGGCGCCCGCCGCCGAAAGCGCCCTTTGAATCGCGGCGGTATCATCGGTCGAGCCATTCCCGGTGGCGCCATAGCTTGTGGCCAGAAAGAGGTTGGTCCTGGCGGGGAGACACATGGCGTAGTCGTTCAATATATTCGTCCAATTTACCCTCGGAATCGCGTTCGAGATGGACGCCCCGCCGTAAATAATAAGATTCGTGCTTCCATTGCCCTTGTTGACAATGTTCGTCGGCGAACTGAACGCGCAACCTGTAAACGCGACTCTGGTCGCGGAGGCGCTGATGACGCATTGTGTTGCGCCGCTCAGCCGGCAATCGACAAGGTTAAAGACACCGGGTCCGGCCAGATCGAGGGCATTGGATATGGTACAATTTTGAAATGCCATCGCCGATTGCCAACTCGACCCCGTGCAGGAAACGGCCGTGCCATTGCGTCCGATGATCTGGCAATTCTCGAACTGGGCCGCCGCGCTGTTGGTCAGGTGGGTGCGGCTGACGGCCATATCGCCGTCCAAAGTAAGGCATGAAAACTCCAACCCGGCGGCCGATTGCATTTCCTGCGCCAGGACCGCGACGGTGCAATTGGTGACCCAGCCATTATAAAACGCGCACCCTGAATTCCCGCCGCTATTCTCCTCAAAATCAAGCCCGACATTGTAACCGCTGATCTCCGTGTTGTTATTGATCAATCCATCCAGGCGGAACAGTTGCATCCCGGTGCCATATTTCCTCATCCACGTCGCATAGGGGCCGCCCGCTTCCGGGGCATTGGGCAGCAGCGACGCGGGCCAGACAGCGGGCGAGAAACGAATATCTTCAGTCTGGCTGATGTCGGCAATCGTGCCGGTAGTCGAGAATCCCATGTAGAGCGGCGTGCCAATTATGGTGGATAATATAAACTCCGCGCTTCCGACCTGGATGCCCTGATAGGAATTGACTAACACGACATTTTGCACCACGTCATCACCGCCGACCAAAATGGTGAAAGGGTAACTCGCGATGTTGGCAGGATTCTGGTTCGGGTACCATATATTCACATCTCGAAGCGCCGTTGAGCCGCCCATGGTAATAAAGGGTGTCCCGTTTGATTGGCCGGCTCCGACATAGACGCTGAAAGTTGTCCCGGCCAGTCCATTGCTTCCCGTTGTCCAATCCGTCCAATTCCCGTGCAAGGTTACTCCCGTTGGAATTATGATGTTATTGTAAAAGGCGTAATTGGCAGCCGGGACGTAGATGACTCCGCCGCCCGGCGCGCCGGAATTATAGACTGCGTTGATCGCATTTTGAAACGCCGCGCTATCATCGGTGACGCCGTCGCCGTAGGCGCCGTACTCCTGCGGGGTCGCCGCCGCCACGATGATTTCGTTGGTGTTTAGACCAGGAAGGACGACTCTCGGCCCGGGTTGATAGACGATGACCTGGTGATGCGGGGCATCGTCCAGAAGCGTCAGCCCGGACGGAACGAAGCCCGCCAAAAAGCTACCCGGCCCACTCCGCGCCCCGGCGTAACGCAACAGCACTGCCACTCCCGTGGACGACAGATTCAGGTTCGTCACGTTCACTGTGACATTGCCGTTCATCGAGAGAACCCCGGTGTCGTCGATGGCGGGCGCGACGGATCCCGGCAGTGTCCCATAATCAATGGTCACTTGCGGGCTGCCGGCGCCAAAGGCCGCGCTGGTCATCGCAAGGGAACTTCCCGGATAGGCGATAGAGCACTTCAGCATGCCGCCGTTGATGACATATTGCATCGGCAGATTACTGGTAGAGTATAACGTCAGCGTTCCGGAGTTAATCTCCGTTCCGCCGGTGAACGTATTAGAGCAACCCAAAGCCAGTACGCCGGCGCCGCTTTTGATCAATCCCGCCGGCCCCGCAATTCCCCCCGAACCGCTGATGCTATAGGTAAGAGCGGAATTGCTAAACATGACCGAAGCGGGCCTCACGGTCGTATTGAGGACAATCGCCGTATTCGAACCGGCGGCGGTGTCGTCAAAGATAACCGCCGGCCCCATGCCATTGCTTTCCGTGTAATAGGCGTTGGTCTTCCAGTTCGCTGTGGTATCAATGTCCCAGTCGCCATTGATTGTTCCGTCCCACACTAGCTGTGACGTCGTGAGAATCGTCACATTCAGGTCAACACTTTGGTTGGTGGTATCATTGACCAGTGACACGGTGCCGACGCTTCCCACCGGCAGCGAATAATTGCCCAACGCAAACGCCCCAAACCCGCCGCCGGCGAGCGATCCATATTTGATAAGCGGCCATTCGCCAGCATTGGTGATGGTTCCCTGAAGATTGATCGTAACAGCCGACTCAGGCGTAACCGCGCCGCTGGCATTGATGATAGGCGCTGACGGCGCACCAAACGGCCCCAGGTCCAGATTGAGAATAGAGCCGGCATTGAGCGTCAGCGATGACATATTCAGCGATGATCCCGCGGCCGCCAGGAGCACGTCCAAACTAGCCCCGCCCGCTACGAAGTAACTTCCGGCGCCCAGGCTGGTGGTTGAGACTACAAAAGCCCCAGCGTTGTTGCTAGTGAAGCCAGTGTAAGTGTTCGTCCCGCTTAATGTCAGCGTGCCCACGCCGCTTTTTGATAACCCGCCGGTTCCGGAAAGAACGCCCGAGAGAAGAATACTTTGTGGATTTCCGGAAACATCCGCCGCATCGAAGGTAACGCCGCCGTTTGAAGAGGACAGCGTCATTGCGTTGGAGGAAGACCACGCGGAGCCGGCTTCAAGGACGCCTCCAGAAAGAATAGTGGCGACGGACAGGTTTCCCAGGGCGTCCTCGGAAATCCCACCGGCGCCAAGGTAAAGTGTTCCGCCGCTCACGTTGAGCGACGCTGTCGAACCCGCGGAGTAAGTGCCACCACTGCCGAATTGAATTGCGGAAGTAGTCAACGTGCCTCCCGAAAGGTTGAGAGCGCCCGCGTTGTTCGCCCCGGTGCCCGCATAATTGATGTAAACGGTGTTCGCGCCGAGATTGAAGGTTCCGCCTTCCACCGTGAGCGTTCCTTTGCTGCCGCCGCTGTTGTCGTAGCCTAGTCGCAATTGGTTGCCCGACGCCGTCATAGTGACAGTGCCTTGCTTCAGGTCCAATGTTCCGGTGCTGCCGCCTCTGCCTACCGCATTATTTCCGCCGCCACCGGTGCAAATAAAATCCGCGGCGGGATCGTTAATAGTGTAAGTCGAATTACCCGCGTAACCGACCAGCAGCCGCGCGGTGGTGATCGTGGCCGCTTCCTGGGTGGTTGGCGATTGAAGCCATAGCACGAAATTCACTCCCGCAAATGTTCCGCCATGGAAATCGACCGTCCCGCCTCCGGTGGCAACGGTGTTGCCCGGCAGCGAGCCGCCGCGCGCCAGACTCAAGACACCTTCGCCGCCAACCGAGAAAGAAGACGCGGCCGTATTAGTGACAGGCGCAAGGATAGTGGCAGAAACACCCGCGGCGACCGTGATCGAACTTCCGCTGGAAGCTTCAAGAGTCAGCGACCCGTTGGTCAGGCTATAGCCGGATGTGTTGAACGTGACGTTAGTCGCATAGACTGCGCCGCCTCCCAGGTTGATGAGGTAAGAGCCGTTAGTTCCC
>DATAXU010000188.1:0-75367 GCA_036272955.1 Verrucomicrobiia bacterium | reverse complement strand
GGGCTTCCAAAGCCACTTTCGCTTTGAAGGCTCCGCTGTGCTTTTTACGTGGTCGTTTCATATATTTCTCCCGATGGTGTTCTTGTTTCTTCTGACTCACCATCTAAACCACCTGTCCAGTTTTCGGGGAGCACTATAGGTAATTATATGGCGGCGGCGGAAAATTCAAGAATACTACGGGTCGTGGCTTCCGTTCCTTCTTGAGTTTTCCACCGCCGCCAAAGCCCTTGCCTCTAGGTTTTCATCGCGCACACCTGTCGCTGCCGGATAACAGCAAACAATCTGGTTTTCTCAAAGACGATTTCAATCTATTCTGGTTGCGCGATGCACTTGCCGATTAACATTGAGGACGTTCTGCACGGACAAACCGTGGAGTGGGAGCGTTTGGAATTTAAGCAGGGCTGGAACCCGGAGGCCGTTCTCCATACGATGTGTGCTTTCGCCAATGATTTCCACAATCTGGGCGGCGGCTACATTCTGATTGGCGTGGCGGAGAATCAGGGACAGCCAATTTTGCCACCGGCGGGATTGCTCGCCAGCAAACTGGACGCCATTCAAAAGGAGATTCTTGAAATCGGGCATCGGATGCAGCCTCACTACCATCCGGTGATTGCGCCTTACGTCGTCCAGCAAAAGCCCATTCTTGTGCTGTGGTGTCCCGGCGGGCAGACCCGGCCCTACAAAGCACCCGTATCACTGGCAAAAGGCAATCGCGAATTCGCCTACTACATTCGCAAAGGTTCGGCCACCGTCAGAGCCAAACATGAAGAGGAAGTCGAGTTGGTCAGCTTGGCGGCCACGGTTCCTTTCGACGACCGCGTTCATCACCGTGCCTCTTTGAACGACCTCAAGCTTTCGTTGATTCAAAATTTTCTGCGCGAGGTGGGCAGTGACCTGTTGGCCGATTCCAGCACGATGGATTTTGCCCAGTTGTGCCGCCAGATGCGAATTGCCGATGGTCCCGCCGAAACGATGCACCCGTTAAATGTCGGCCTGATGTTTTTCAACCCGGCACCACAAAAGTTTTTTCCTCAAACACAGATTGATGTGGTGCAATTTCCCGATGGCCCCGGTGGCGACACTTTCACGGAAAAGACATTCGCTGGCCCATTGGACGTGATCCTCAAAGACGCGCTGACATTTTTGAAAAACGCCGTGATTGAGGAACGGGTGGTGAAACACGGCGACCGACCGGAAGCCGACCGCTTTTTCAATGTGCCCTATGCCGCGCTGGAGGAAGCAGTGGTAAATGCGGTTTATCACCGCAGCTACGAAATCCGGGAGCCGATTGAAGTCCGTGTTCTGCCGGATGAAATCACCGTGGCCAGCTATCCGGGGCTGGACCGCTCAGTCAGTATCAAAGAACTGCAAACCGGGCGCTTTGCAACGCGGCGGTATCGTAACCGGCGCATTGGCGAATTTCTGAAAGAACTCAGTCTCACCGAAGGTCGAGGCACTGGCATTCCAAAAATGTTGAAGGCACTCCTGGTAAATGGTTCTCCGCAGCCCGTGTTTGAGTCCGATGATGACCGGACTTATTTTCTGGTGCGCTTGCCATTCCATCCTGAATTCATCAAAGAGGCTAGGGAACGGAAACGTCTAGCGACCGGCCAAGTCACCGGCCAAGTCACCGGCCAAGTCACCGGCCAAGTCGCAATGCAGATTCTCCGGTTCTGTGAGCAACCGCGTAAGGCCGGCGAAATTCAGTCGCTCGTTGGCGTCAAACACCGCCAGACATTCCGCGAAAATTATCTCAACGCGCTTATCGGCAAGGGCTGGCTTGAGCGAACGATTCCCGACAAACCACAAAGCCGCTTGCAGCGTTATCAGACCACGGATGAAGGGAAGAAGTGGTTGCAAGGCGCGACCAACCGAACCCAACCTCATAAATCAGAAGTTGCAAACGGACCCCAAAACGGACACCAAACGGATTAAAAACGATAGGAACTGATAAGACCGATTTTGCTTGAATAGCCAATAAAATCAGGCATATTTGGGGTGCAACGGCGGGGAAAAATGGCCGATTCCGACCCTCGCCTCCAGCTACCGATACGCATGGGCTAAACGCGCCAAGACGGTGGGCTACCCGG
Source organism: Verrucomicrobiia bacterium (assembly GCA_036272955.1). Classification (GTDB taxonomy): domain Bacteria; phylum Verrucomicrobiota; class Verrucomicrobiia; order Limisphaerales; family Palsa-1400; genus DATAUD01. The sequence goes on along the minus strand of DATAXU010000188.1, from coordinate 73,277 downwards.
AAAGGTTCGCGCAGAAATCTTTGGCCCATTTTTTTCTGTCTTTTGTTCTCCGTTGCTTTTGTGGATGTGCCCGGCTTCGCGGGCTGCCTCGCCACAGGGCAAATTGGACGCAACGAATGGCTAGCTATTTATGGGACGCTAGACTGGCGGAGGATGCCGGCAAACATCTGGACCGTATTTTTGACACCACTCTGGCTGCGTTTGTCCATCGTGAAACGCGCCGGAAGCGTTGAGGCTTATGGACCGTTTTAGGCGAGCAGTTTGATGACGTCCGCAAGGAACACCGGCAGGTATTTTTCGCCGAGATATTCCCGGTTGTCGGAAAGGCGCCTGTCAAACCCAGCCCTTTCAATGCCTGGACGGACTTCCGCCATTAACTGGCGCAACTCGGAAGATTGCAGCAAGGGATCGAGCGCCTCGAGGCGTGGATCATTTATTTTCAGCCAAATGCGCTCCAGCGCGCTGAATAGCGGCGGCCAGGTCACCCAATGAGGGAACACTTGCGGACGATTCAGCAGCGCGGCCCAGGGTTCGGGCTTGAGCCAATAATGCTTCTGGCGCCCTTGGGAACGCAGGCCCACGACGCCGGACTGGCTCATGTCCACCAGCGTTCCCTGCACGGCGCGCTCGAAGCAATAGGACTCGCGGGCGATCCGGGATGGATGCGCCGCCTCGTGCGTGAGCAGGTAGAGCACACTCTCGCATCGCACGTTGATACCGAAAAGGGCGCGGAGTTGGAGGGTAAGATTGGCCGGTTGAGAGGGGCGGAACTTCTGGGAATACCCACGCTGTCGCAATGGTCCCCGACGGAACCCGCACCGCGCAAAATGCGGCTCGGGTTCGCCCAGCGCCGGCTGGGGTTTGCCGTCGGACGCAAAAAAGAACATCTCGCTGGCTGCCGACGGATCAACCGAGTTGGCGAGCAGTTTCCATTTCGTGGCTTCCGTGCCTTTGGCTAATACGCCGGCCACAGCGGTTAGAACTTGTTCGCCGGCAAATTTCTCCATTTGCAGAATACGTTTGAGCCTCGCGACGTTCATGAAGCGGCCATTTTCCCGCAGCCAGTCCAGCGCTTCATCGAACAAGCGGGGTTCATGGCGGCCGAGAGTGCAGGTGAACAGCAGCAACGCTTCAGGGTCAATGATCCACGCATCCTCGCCGCCAGCCTGTCCTGCCGCCCCCAAGGCGGACCACTGCCGCCAAAGAAAATTCAGCAGGAGATTTTGGAATTCCTGCTTAAATGTTTTTAGCGGCTGATTCATATCCCATTTGGTTTAACAGTTCGATAAGCGCCATCCTAAAGGCTTGCGAAACATCGTGAGTCATCGCCCACCGCGCGGCATCCGCCAACTCGGCCTCAGTTGGTTTTAACGCGCGCAGGTCAGCAATGTGCGTGTCGTCGCGTTTATCAGCCACGGCGTAGAGCTTGAAGTAGATTTGATCCAAACGGCCGATAAAATAAAATGCCCCAATTCGAGCCTTCCCGAGAGCAGCCTGAAGACCCTATTCAACGCTTCTTTTGTCAGTATTTCGCTCATTTAGATATTTATATTTCGTATTATCAGCATAATAAATAGCATTATATGCATTTTTGTTAAATGCGACCGGCAGCCGTTGGCTGCTTCAATCTCGTTGTCGAATTCCAAGAAGTGCGCTTGTGCTTATTTAGGAAATTTAAATCGCGTCGCCCAAGGCCACGTTTATCGGATGCGTATGTAGGATGAACAAGCTCCGGCTCCAGCCTGGGGCAGCCTGGGTTGGGGCTTTGATTTTTGATGGCCAACGAAACCATTATTCCAAACGCACGGTTCCCATTTTATATGAGAACCATTTTCAAAGGAACGGTGGGGTCGTCTGGGTGATTCAAGCACCTACGGGGCGACTCCGAGAGCTAGCTTATTGAACTTCACGCCTTTTCGAGTGGCGTGGTCAACCATTTGTGCGACGTAGCGACGGCGGGCGGCGAGCGGGAGGTGATTCACGCGAGCCATCTCTTCTCCAAAGGCGCGGACGTGAAAATCATAAGCAGCCTTCCGAAACCTGCGCCGCGCGGCCAGGCTGGATTTCTTTCGGGATTGTCCAGTTTTGTTCACGCGTCCAAAAATTTAAAGTATTCGCGGACGTTTGGCAACCACGCCATAGCAGCGGGATTAATGATTTGCGTGAGCGACTCTCGCGCTTCGGAAATCATGCGAGTCAAACCGTAATCGCGCAATGGATTCATCGGAAGATGTTTTTCGGCGCATCGGACGCGGAGTTCGTGTTGGGCCAATAATCCGGAGCCTGGCGGAAGGCGGGATTTGCGTAATTCGACCATGTATCGCCGGACGGCTTTTTCGAAAATGCTCACACGAACCCTATCCAGTTCGTGCCAGTATTCAATCTCTGCGCGCAGGGCAGGACGAAGGTTGGGATCAGAATCGACTGTTAGAGCCAGAACAGGACGCCTTTCGAGCAAATGACTGGACGGTTTTGCACCCGGGAACTCGCGTAACAGCTTCTCATCATAAATATGCAGCCAACCACGCTCATCCCCCATCTCGATCATTCGCGCGCCAAGCGCGGTTACAAATGGCCAGTCCTTATCGCGGTTTGTGCGCTTCATTTCCGCAACGGTATGCGGACTTGCGTAGAAGCCATGAAATTCCGTCTCCCACGGGGAACTGCTCCTGGGGGCAACACCAAAGATATCAAGATATGCGCCGGAATCGGCAGGCGGCCACACGAAATGACTCGTCCATCCCCCGCGCAACCAGCGCGCATCCAGTGGCGCAGTAAGATTGCCCCGGTAACTGGGCAAATGGCCGCCCAAAGTCGCTTCGCCTAGCAGATGCAAGAGGGCACTGGTTGAGTCTGGCGCGCAAAGTAAGTCGCAGTCTTTCGTCGCCGCGGAAATGCCAAATGCCACACACGCCATCCCGCTGGTAATGGCGCAAGCGATTCCTCGGGCTTGGGCACGGGCGACTAGCTTCTCATAAAACCGCTCAAGCTCAACGTAGCTGAAAGGCATCACGTTGTTTACGTCAACGCGGTTGACGCGTCGAGCATCATTCAAGGATGATGGCGGCGTCCGAATGATTTCATGAAGGAGAAAATTGTTTTTTGTTGGAGTGGCGGGAAGGATTCCGCGCTGGCGTTGCATCGGCTGCTCGTGGAGGGGCGGTATGAGGTGGTTTCGCTGCTGACGACCTGCAATGAACATTATCAGCGGGTTTCCATGCATGGGGTGCGGGTCGAGCTGCTGGAGCAACAAGCGCGGGCCATTGGGATTCCGCTGCAAACGATGTTCGTCAGCCAGCGCAGTTCAAATGAGGAGTATTCGGAAAAGATGAGGGGGCATTTGCTGGCTTATAAGGCGCAGGGCGTTACGCGTTGCGCTTTTGGGGATATTTTTTTGGAGGACCTCAAGCGTTGGCGCGAGGAGAATCTTGCGCAATTGGGTTTGCTCGGAGTTTTTCCAATTTGGAAGGCGGATTCGCGGGAATTGATCCGGGAATTTGTCACGCTCGGTTTTGGGTCGGTGATTTGTTGCGTCAATGATGCTTACCTGGATGAATCGGCGTTGGGACGGAACATTGATTCGGATTTTCTCGGTTGGTTGCCGGCGGACGTGGATCCGTGCGGGGAAAATGGGGAGTATCATTCGTTTGCTTTTGCGGGGCCGATTTTCCAAAGGCCGTTGCGAATCGAAATTGGGGAAAAGGTCTATCGGCCGATTGAAGAAACGCACCCGGGTGCGGCGGCGGTTCCGTGTCCGCTGCCGTCCGGGCGACGAACCAAGGGATTCTGGTTTTGCGATTTGGCGTTGGGGACGTGAATAAAGGATTTGGCTGGCGACCACCGGCAAATGGCGTAAACTGGGTTTTGATTCTTACTATATGAGTCTCTCTATCTCCAAACTTCGATTGGTCAGTCTGACATGGGCTGCAGCGCTGGTTCTCGGCTGTTCGGCATTCGCGCAGACTAATGATTATTCCGGGGCGGTTTTTTCTCTTGTTGACGCGAGCAAGGCGCGGGCGGCGGCGGCGGAGATCACGGCGGCCAGTTATCCGAATTGCGACGATGTGACGGTGGAGAAAAAGATGATGCGGGTCTATCGCTCCGATGGCACCGCAGAATGCCAGGACGAAACTTATACGAAGGTGCTCACGGAAAAGGGGCGGCGGAATAATCGCACGCTGACGCTGAGCTTCATGCTCCCCTACTCCACCGTGTCGGCGCCGTCGCTGGAATTGATCAAGGCGGACGGGCGCGTCGTGACGGTGGACGTGGCGGCGAATTCCAAGGAGACGATCGATGACAGCCAGATGTCGGCGAATATTTACGATCCGAATGAGAAAATATTCCAACTCAATATCCCGGGGCTGGAGGTCGGGGATTTGATCCATTCGGTAACGCGGCAGACGATCGAACGCTCTTTCGTCCCGGGTCAATACTCGGAGGAAACGGTGCTGGAGGAGCCGAGTTTTATTTTGCATGAGTCTTATGAAGTTCACGCGCCGGCGGACCGTCCGCTGTTGCGGATCGCTTTGAGGGACGAAGTGCCGGGGACGGTCACATATACGAAATCGACCGGGGCGGATGGCGGCGTGGTGCATCATTGGGAGATTAACAAAGTGCCGCGCATGTATGACGAGCCGGCGATGCCGCCTTATGAAATGGTTTTGCAACGGCTTTTTGTGAGCACGATGCCGGATTGGCAGACGGTTTCGAAATGGTATTGGAATTTGAGCAAGCCGCATCTCGACGCGACCACGCCGGAAATGAAGGAGACGGTGGACTCGCTTACGGCGGGCCAGAGCAGCGAGATGGAGAGGATCAAATCGGTTTTTTATTTCGTCTCAAAAAAAGTGCGCTACATGGGCGTGACGCCGGAGAAGGACCGGCCTGGATTTGAACCGCACGATGTGGAACTTACGTTCGGGAAAAAATACGGCGTTTGCCGCGACAAGGCGGCGTTGCTGGTTTCGATGTTGCGGGAGGCGGGATTGAAATCGTACCCGGTGCTGATCAGCGTGGGGGTCAAGCGCGACGCGGAGGTGCCGGACCCGGATTTCAACCACGCCATCGTGAGCGTTCAACTTAAGACGGGCGACTATATTTTGATGGACCCGACGGATGAGAATACGCGCGCGCTGCTGCCGACCGGGGATTGTGACCAAAGCTTTTTGGTCTGCCGGCCGGAGGGCGAGGCGCTGAAAATCAGCTCGGTGCAGCCAGCGGATGAGCATTTGATGCGCATTAAAACGACGGGCGTGATGACCGCGGCGGGGACGCTGGAAGCGAAGTCGGAGTTGTATTTCGACGGGGTGAATGATGACGAGTATCGAAATGCGTTCGCGCATATGAAGCCGGACGATCAGCGGCGTTTTTTTGAGCGCAATCTCAAACGCTCGATGCCGGGCGCGCGGCTGCGGTCGCTCAAGATCATGCCGGCGGACATGCTGGATATGTCGTCGGCGCTTCACGCGGAAATGGAATATTCGGTGGACGGCATGACGGCAACGGGACACGGCAAGGCGATTGTGAGCCTGCCGTGGATTGGGAAGAATTTTGGGATCGTGAATTTCATTTTGAATGGGGCTGGATTGGACCGGCGGAAATATCCGATGCAAACCTACGTTGCGTGCGGGCTTGCGGAAGGGATTTCGTTGAAGCTGGCCGATGGATTCGGCGACGCGATTTCGCTGCCTTCCTACTCGCCGATTGACGATCCGAGCATGAGCTTCCAGGAACAGGTGACGGCGCGCAACGGGGAATTGACGGCCTCGCGGGCGTTGACGCTGAAGGTGGTGGAGTTTGCGCCCGCGCAATATGCGACGCTCAAGAAAGCGCTGAAGTCGCTGGAGTACGATCAGCGCAAAGCGCCGATCCTGGCGGTCTCGGATACGGCGATGGCGGCGGACCCCAAGCCGGACAACGGCGCGCTGCCGCCGGTTGAGGCGAATGCGGAAATTTTGGAAAGCCAGAAGGAACTCGACGTGACGGACGCGCATACGTCCACCATGAAGATCCACTTTATGAAGCGCATCCTGACTTATGCGGGGAAGATTCGCGATTCGGAGATCAAGGTGGCCTACGATCCGGCGTGCGAAATGGTGAAGTTGACGCGTGGCGTGGTGACATCGAAGACGGGGCAGACGCAGGAGATTTCGCCGGTGGAATTAAATGTGATGGACGCCGGATGGAACGCTTCGGCGAAACGTTATACGGGGGAAAAGATCATGGTGGCGAGTTTGCCGGGGGTGGAAATTGGGTCTGTCATCGACGTGGGGATCGAGATTACGTCAACAAACAAACCGTTTATTTCCGGATTCGAATCGTTCCAATTGCCGGATGACCTGGACACCAAAACTTTTACACTGACGGCGCCCGCGGGGCTTGAAATTCATACGCGGGTCAGCGGCGCGGCGGGGCGGATTGCGGAGGAGCATTCGACGGAAGGCGGCAAACAGAAGTACGTCTGGACGGCGGCGCATGTCCCTGCCCTGCCGGAGGAACCGCAATTGCCGCCGGAATGGGTCTATGACTCGGGCGTCAGCTACTTTATCGGCGATATGCCGTCGTACCTCGCGGCGCTTGATGAGACGATGGCAGATCGCGCCAAACAATCGACGAAGGCGGCGGCGAAGGCGGAGGAATTGGCGAGTCAAGCGCACGGGAAACTGGGGACGTTGACGGCGGTGCGGGATTTCGTCGTCAAATCGATCCGGCTGGCGGGGCCGTCATTTACGGAGTTGCCATTGAATGAGCTTTCCGCGGCGGACACGACGCTGGCGGATGGTTACGGACATTCGGCCGATCGCGCGATCCTTTTGCACGCGATGCTTTCGGCGGCGGGATTTAGCCCGGAATTTGTGCTTGGATCCGATTTGCCGCCGATTGACGGGATCAGCAACGTGGCGCGAACGTTTCCGATGCCGGGGACGTTTGACTATCCGCTGGTGCGGGTGAATGTCGATGGAACGACCTATTACCTCAATGACACCGACCAATACGCGAAATTGGGGGCGACGGGATTCGATGGGCGGATGGGCGTGACGCTGGCGAGCCAGACGCCGGAAATTCTGCGCGCGGCGCCCGATTGCGAAAATAAAACGGAGACGGATTACGCGCTGGCGCCGGATAACACGGGGCGGACGCGAGTGAGCGTGACGCGCCGGTATTACGGCGAAGATTACGATGAAAAAAACCGCTACTTCTCGGAATTGCCGCCGGAGGAAAGGCGGCGCTACTTCCAGGAAGCTGTCTCGGGACTTGCCCAGGGCGCGCGGGCCGTCGGAGACCTGACGACGCACTTCGACACGTATCCGGGCGTGGAGCAATTCACGGCGGACGTGGATAATTACAGCGTGCTGGACGGGAATTATTGTTACTTCGACCTACCGTTCAGTCCGTCGCTGTTTCCGGCGGGGGCGGACCGGAGGGCGTTGCCGTATTTTATTTCATATCCGAGCGACTACACGGTGCGGACGGAAATTGAATTGCCGGCGGGATTCCGGCACGTGGTGATGGCGCCCGGCAGCGAAACGCTCGACGGGCCGGACCGCAGCGGCGAGGCGGAAATCACGTCCACGGACAGCGAGGGGAAATATGCGATCACACACGAATTCAAAACGGCGCCCGCGATCATTCCGCCGCCGGATTATGCGAGCCTGCTGAAAGTGGAATCCACGCTGGGACAGAAAAGCGGGAAGGTGTTTCTATTGCAGAAGGACTGAACCGGCGCGAAGTTCGGCGACGATTTCAAAGCTGTCGCGGCGGAGGCAGAAACTGACGTCGTCGCGCAAATCGGGATTGGCAAGGAGACGGCGGGCGTTGCGAGAAAGCTGGATGGATTTCTCCATGCTGGTTTGGGCGGAGAGATAAATCTGGCGGGCGATTTGCGCGGAATCGGCGACGGGGCCGCGTTCGAATTGGCTCCAAACCAAATCACATAACGCACCGGCAGCGAGCGTGTCTTCGTAGGCGGTTTCCTCGAATGTGCCGGCACAAATGACGAGCAATTTGGCGGGATTGTCTTTTCTGATGGAGCCGGCCAATGCGCGCAAATTCACGAAGCCGCCGGCGAGAATCCGACGGGCGCCGACACAGGACTGGAGGGCGCGGGTGCCGTTGGTGGTTGTCATGATAATCTCGCGACCGGTGACGCGGTCGCGGGTGAATTCGCGGGGGGAATTGCCGAGATCGAAATCCACGCCGCCGGTTTGGGCGCTTAAAATGCGGACGCCGTGACGTTCGCCGGCGAGCAATGCGTCCGGATGCGCGCGGCGCAATTCCATCGCATCGGAGATTTCGCGGACGGGAAAGATACGGGAGGCGCCGTTTGCCAGGGCGGTGAGCATCGAAGTGGTCGCGCGAAGAACGTCGAAAACGACGCAGACAACTTCCGATAATTCCGGCGCATTCAACGCGGAAAATTCGGCGGGGCTAAAAAGGACTTCGAGATTCGACTCCACGCTAACCTGTGAAATAAAGGTAAGCGCCAATGATGCAAATGAGAACGAAAATCGAGCCGAAGACTTCCATGGCGCCCCAACTGGCGTTGGTTTTGGCGCGGTCTTCAGCGGTGGCGGTCGCGAAGGTGAGGCTCTTGATCTTCGAATAGTCCGGAGGGGCCGTCGCGTAACTGACGAGCACCATCACGATGGCGGAAATGATCGTGATGAGGATGCTGAAATATTGGAAATTGATATTATTGACGATCCAGAGGAACGAGCCTTCGCGGTACTGGGAAATCGTTTTCATCGTGACTGGGGTGTCCACAGCCATTCGAAAGATGCCGACGAGAAAACCGATGACCATGGCCCAAAAGCAGCCTTTGGCGTTGAGGCGTTTCCAGAAGACGCCGAAGAAAAACACAACGAAAATGGGCGGGGCGAGATAGCCCTGAACGGCTTGCAAATAATTGTAGAGATCGTCGGCGCCTTTGACGATGGGGATCCATAACATGGCGATAATAACGCTGACAGCGGTGGCGATCCGGCCCATGCGAACCAGCTCGTGCTGGGAGGCTTTGGGCCGCCATTTTTCATAGAGGTCCACCGTAAAGAGAGTGGAACAGGCGTTAAATACGCCGGCCAGGGAGCCCATCAGCGCGGAGAGAAGGCCGGCGACCACGATGCCGCGAAGGCCGGGCGGCAGGAGATATTCCACCATCAGAGGGAACGCACCCTGGGCGGCGGAAGTGGCCTGGTGGGTTTGCGGATCATAGACTTGGTCCAATCCGGGGACCTTGCCGCTTTTGGCGAGCGCGAAACAAATCAGGCCCGGAATGATGAAGAGATAGACGGGGAATAATTTGAGGAACGCCGCGAAAATACTGCCGCGGCGGGCGGTTTGTTCGTTGGGGGCGCCGAGGGCGCGCTGTACAATATATTGATCGGTACACCAATACCACAAGCCGATGACAGGGGCGCAAATCGCCATTCCAAGCCAGGGGTAATTGCCGTTGAAGTACCAGGCTTCGCGGACGAGGTCGCCCTTGGCGTTTTTCTCAAGGACGGGGGCCCAGGTTGCCTGAACGCCGTGGGGAATCAGGGGTTTCCAGAGATTGAACATGTCCGAGCCGCAAAGCCGCCTCAGTTCGTGCCAGCCGCCGAGTTTTGCCAGTCCATAGAACGTGAGCAGCGCGGAGCCGCCAATCAGGACGATGACCTGCACGGCATCGTTATAGGCGACAGCGCGCATTCCCCCGACGATGGTATAAATTCCGGTCAGGATGACCACCAGAACGGTGCCGACCCAGAAGCTGTCAAAGTCGTGGCCCGCAATATTGATGTGCATTTCCGGCAACAGAGTGCCAAACACGACGCCGCCCGCGAAGATCCCGACGGCAATCTTGGAGACGATGAACGTGACTAACGAAGCGATTGAAAGGACATAGCGCGAGCCGGGGGAAAATCGGCGCTCCAAAAATTCCGGCATCGTGAAAACGAGGGAGCGGGCATAAAACGGAACGAAAACCCAGGCGAGCACGAGGAGGCACCAGGCGTGCAATTCGTAATGGGCCAGAGCCACGCCGTCCTTGGCGCCGGACCCCGCCAGTCCGACGATGTGCTCGCTGCCGATGTTGGAAGCGAAGATGGAAGCGCCAATGACCCACCAGCCGAGATTGCGCCCGGCCAGGAAGTAATCGGTGGCGTTGTCCTTGGCCTTCGTGACCACCCACCATGCGACGCCTCCGAGAATCGCGAAGTAGCAGGCGATGGCCAACCAATCGATGCCGGTGAGAGTTGTTGCGCCGACGGCGGCAAATATGGGGTTCATGGAGGTTTATTTTGGAATTATTGGGTCGAGAACTTGTACATGATCAGGTTGTGATAAACCTCGCCGGGCTTGAGTTCGGTCGTGGGGAATTGGGGCTTGTTTGGGGAATCCGGATAGTGCTGCGGCTCCATGCAGAAGGCATCGCGATGCTCGTAAACCCAGCCGTATTTGCCGATGAGTGTTCCGTCGAGAAAATTGCCGGAATAGAATTGCAGGCCCGGCTCGGTGGACCAAACTTCCATGACCCTGCCGGAGGTCGGTTCGGTGACGCGGGCCATCAAAGTGAGATCACCAAATTTTTTGTCGATGACCCAATTGTGGTCGTAGCCCTTGCCGAATTTGAGCTGTTCATTGTCCTCGCCGATGCGCGCGCCGATGGGCGTTGGCTTGCGAAAATCAAACGGGGTGTTTTCGACCGGGGCCAATTCTCCGGTAGGGATGAGGGTGGCATCGACGGGGGTGTAATGGCTGGCCGGAATCATCACGACGTGACTGAGAATGTCGCCGCTGCCGGCGAGGTTAAAATAGCCATGGTGGGTGAGATTCACGACGGTGTCTTTGTCGGTCGTGGCGGTGTATTCGAGGCGGAGGGCGTTGTCATCGGTCAGCGTATAGACGGCGGTGACGTCTAAATTGCCGGGGAAACCCTCTTCGCCATCCTTGCTCAAATAATGAAGAATAAGCTGGGGGCCATCGGCGGATTTGTGGGCTTTGGCCTCCCAGAGCCGTTTGTCGAATCCTTTGGTGCCGCCGTGAAGGGTGTTGGGGCCGTCGTTGATAGGGAGGTTGTAAGTTTCGCCGTCCAAGGTGAATTTTCCGCCGGCGATGCGGTTGCCGTAGCGTCCGATCAACGCGCCAAAGTAGGGGCTGCTTTTTATGTAGGAATCCAGGTTGTCGAAACCGAGGACGACGTCATTGAACTGGCCTTTTTTGTCGGGCATTTTCAGCGAAACGACAATGCCGCCGTAAGTCATGATGCGGGCTTCGGCGCCTTTGCTGTTGTGGAGGGTATAAATATAGACCGGCTCGCCGGTGGGCATCGTGCCGAAACGCTCTTTTGTAATTTCGCGGGGCGAAGAGTTCATGCTCGAGCAGCCGGCCAGGAGACAAGCACCGGCACTCAGGGCGAACATCCAAGGGATCATTTTGTTTCTCATATAGAATAGGTCAACTGTTCATCGTTTTTTGATTTGTCCATAATAGGCGCCCGCTCCGTGCTTGCGGAAAAAATGCTTGCCCAGCAGCACGGCGGGCACCGGTTGAATGGCCGGCTGGAGAGAAAAAGTCTGGGCGGCCAATCGGGCGATAAATTCCACGACGGCGGCGTTATGGACGGCTTCCGCGACATCCACGCCCCACGCGAATGGCCCGTGGCTGGCCACCAACACGGCGGGATGATGCAGCGGGTCCAATCGCTTGAAGCGCTCGATGATGACGCGGCCAGTGTTCGATTCGTAGTCCGTTTTCACTTCCCGCGGGGTCATTGCGCGGGTGCAGGGGATGTCGCCGTGAAAATAATCCGCGTGCGTTGTGCCCAAGGCGGGAATGCCGCGGCGGGATTGCGCCCAGGCGGTCGCATAAAAACTGTGAGTGTGAACAATTCCACCAATGGCGGCGAAGGCGCGGTAAAGTTCGAGATGGGTCGCGGTGTCTGAACTTGGCTTGAACGCGCCTTCCGCAACCTTTCCGGTATCGAGAGCGACCACGACCATTTGCGACGGTTTCATGCCGGCGTAGGGAACACCCGAAGGTTTGATGACCACCAAGCCGCGGGCGCGATCGATTCCGCTGGCGTTCCCCCATGTGTGAACCACAAGGCCCTCCTTGACCAAATCGAGATTGGCCTTGCAGACGGCTTTTTTAAGCGCCTCCAGCATAGGTTCAAACACGGGCGCGATTGCGCAGGTCAATCAAACGTTTCATCACATGGTGCAGGCTTCCGTTCCATTGTGCCGTGCCGAAGGCGTCATGCAATACCGCATATAAAGAATACAGATCGCGGTAAACGGCGTGGGCGGCGGGATCAGGCTTTGCGACTTGGGGCTTCAAACCGGTCATCGCTTTGCCGGCAGCGGCGAAATCCCGGTGCGCTTTGGCGACCACCGCGGCGGCCATGGCGGCGCCCAACGCGCAGGTCTGCGCCGAACGCGAAATCTTCATCGGACGGCCGGTGACATCGGCGTAAATCTGCATGACAAGCGGGTTCTTCTCCGCGATGCCACCGCAATTGACGACCTGGTCAATTTTGACGCCGTATTCCTCAAAGCGATTGATGATCGTCAGCGCGCCGAAGGCGGTGGCTTCAATCAGCGCGCGATAAATTTCCGGAGGCGAGGTGTAAAGAGTCTGTCCGAGCATCAGGCCGGTGAGGCGCTGGTCCACCAGGACGGTCCGGTTGCCGTTGTTCCAATCCAGGGCCAGCAAGCCGGATTCGCCGGGGCGCAATTTGGAAGCGCCGCGAGTGAGGGCCTCGTGCGAGCCTATTTTTTTTCCGCCGGGCTGAATATAATTGACAAACCAGTTGAAGATGTCGCCTACGGCGGATTGGCCCGCTTCCAGGCCGTAGCAATCCGGCAGTACACTGCCGCTGACAATGCCACAAAGGCCGGGGATGTCGGGGAGCATTTCCTTTAGCGGCCAAACGGCAATGTCACAGGTGCTGGTGCCTATGATTTTGACCAGCGTGCCCGGGGCAATCCCGGCGCCGATGGCACCCAAATGCGCGTCGAAAGCGCCGATCGCCACGGGAATCCCCTCGCGCAAGCCAGTGCGCAGCGCCCATTCCCGCGAAAGGCCGCCCGCGCTGGAGCTGACGTTGCGCGCTTTTTTGCAGAGACGATCGCGCAAAGGGCCAAGCCTGGGCGAAAGCCGCGCGAGAAATTCCGAATCGGGATAGCCGCCCCAATCCTCGTTGTACATCGCCTTGTGGCCCGCGGCGCAAATGCCGGCGGTGAAATTTTCGCGCGCCTGGGTTCCGGTCAAAGCCGCCGGGACAAAGTCTGCCAGTTCAACCCAGGATGCGGCGGCGTCATAGACTTCGGGGTTGCCGCGCAAGCAGCGGAGGATTTTACTGAAAAACCATTCGCTCGAATAAGCGCCACCGCATTTGGCGAGGTATTGCGGGCGGATTTTTTTCGCCAGGCCGGTGATGTCGGCCGCTTCCTCGACTCCGGTGTGGTCTTTCCATAACCAAGCCATCGCCGCCGGGTTTTTCGCAAAACGCCGGTCCAACGCGAGGGCATTTCCCCGGGCATCCACAGGCAAAGGCGTGCTGCCGGTTGTGTCAACACCAATTCCAACAACCTGGTCCGGCTTGAATCCGCGTGTTTTTCTCTTCGCGTCCGCAAGCGCCTTTTTGATGGTGAGTTCGGCGCCTTTGAGATAGTCGGCGGGGTGCTGGCGGGCGAGGTTGGGATCGCGGGAAAGGATGACGCCGGAGTCGCCGTGCTCGTAAACCCAAACGGCGCTGGCGATTTCGCGGCCATCGGCGCTATCGACAATCAAGGCGCGAACGGAATTGGTGCCGTAATCCAAACCGATGGTGTATGCGGGAATCGCTTTCATCGGCCAAAGCCGCGCGCGAGCGCGTAATAAACCTCGTTGGAGCGCAATTCTTTCCTGAACTCGCGCAGGCGGGTATTTGCGTCAATAATAACAATTTCAATCCCAGCCATGTTTCCGAAATGTTCGAGCATCCCGGTGGTGACGGCCTGGCTGAATCCCGTGTGGTGCGCGCCTCCGGCATAAATCCACGCGGCGGCGGCGGTCGGAAGATCGGGGCGGCAGAGCCACACCGCGCGTGCGACCGGCAATCTGGGGAGCGGTTTGCCGGGGCGGACGACATCGACTTCGTTGATGAGCAAACGAAAGCGATTTCCCATGTCAATAATAGAAGCGTTGAGGCCCGCACCGGGCGGAGTGTCAAACACCAATCGCACGGGGTCAGCCTTGCCGCCGATTCCGAGCGGATGGATTTCCATGGACGGTTTGCCGTGCGCGATGCTGGGGCAAATTTCGAGCATGTGCGCGCCGAGCACTTTCATGTTGTTGGGCGCGAGGTGATACGTGTAGTCCTCCATGAACGAACAACCGCCTTTGAGACCGCTCGCCATGACTTTCATCGCCCGCACCAACGCGGCGGTTTTCCAATCCCCTTCCGCGCCAAACCCATAACCCTCGGCCATGAGGCGCTGGGCCGCGATGCCGGGCAATTGTTGCAAGCCGTGCAAATCCTCGAACGTATCGGTGAAGCCCTTGAAATTGCCGTCTGTCAGAAATGCGCGAAGGCCGGCCTCAATTCGCGCCGCCTCACGCAGGGAAGCGCGCATGGCGCCGCCCGCCCGCAATTTGGGGGCGACTTTGTAGCTGGCTTCATATTCAGAAATCAAACCATCGATCTCGCGGTCAGAAACCTGGTTCACGCGTTTGACCAGATCGCCCATGCCGTAGCCGTTGACGGAATATCCAAACTGGATTTGGGCGGCGACCTTGTCACCTTCGGTCACGGCGACTTCGCGCATGTTGTCCCCGAAGCGGCAGAATTTGGCGCCCTGCCAATCCTGCCAGGCGACGGCGGCGCGCGTCCATTCGCCGATTTGAATCTGGGTGTCCACATCCTGCCAGAAACCGACCACGACCGCGCGCTCCATCCTCATGCGGCTCATAATGAAGCCGTGTTCGCGGTCGCCGTGGGCGGCCTGGTTGAGGTTCATGAAATCCATGTCAATGGTGGCCCATGGGATATCGCGATTGTGCTGGGTGTGAAAATGGAGCAACGGCTTGCGCAGGAGGCGCAGGCCGTTAATCCACATTTTCGACGGGGAAAAGGTGTGGCACCAGGTAATCAGGCCCGCGCATTTTGGGTCGTTGCCGGCCTGTTCGCAAAGGGCGGTGGCGTCCTCCGCGCTTTTGACGACGGGCTTGAAAACGACTTTCGCCGGGACATGGCGGCAGTCGTTGAGGTGGCCGGCGACCTGGCGGGCGTTGGCCGCGACTTTCTCCAACGCAGCCGGACCGTAAAGGTGCTGGCTCCCCGTGACGAACCAGATTTCGAATTGTTTGAAATCAATCATGCAGGCAGTCCGTGTTGTCTATTATATAAACAGTGTTAAGTAAAGCGGAAATATCAATTCTTCGATTGCGACTGTCCGGAATCGCGAATCCAGACCTCCATATCCCCTTTGCCGCGGTTGGCCCAGGCATAATAAGGAATGGCCGTAACGCGCCTTCCTTTGATGGTTTCGACGCCGTTGAGCAGGTCCGGCTCGAATTGCGCCGTCAGTTCTTCGTTGTCGGGCAAGACCACGTCCGGGACATGGACTCCGGGGTTGTCCGGCCACTCCAGGCAATAAACCAAAGGCCCACGTTGCAAGGCGACGCGCCCGCGGTCAGCGACGACCTCTTCACGGGCGGCCACGCGGCGCACCGGCATCGGCAGGGTCAAAAGGACGGTATCGCCTTTCTTCCACCGGCGCTCGATCACTGCGTAGCCATCGTCGGTCTTGAGCGCGACAGGCCGCCCGTTCACCTGCAACGAAGGCTGTTCGGTTTCCTTGTCAATAAACGTGTACAAACCGCCCGGGACCGCCTCGTCCCGCGCCCATCCGGGCACGCGGACGCGCAATGCAAACTTTGAGGATTTATCCGGGCTGACCTGAATGCGCACCGCGCCGTCCCAAGGATAGTGCGTCTCCTGGGTCAATTTCACAAAAGGGCCGTTGTCCAATTTGATCTCCGCCACGCCGGACGCGAAAAGATTGACGTAAATGGACTTGCCCTGGCGCGCATAGAAATAACCGGGAACGGACGCCATGAAACGCGTGATGTTGCCGGGGCAACAGGCGCATCCAAACCAGGGACTCCGGGAATTCTGCCCCGCCGACGCGAGCGGATTGGGATAAAAGAAAAGCTTTCCATCGAGCGATACTCCCGAAAGCAGGCCGTTGTAGAGCGTCCGCTCCATAACGTCGGCATACTTTGCCTCGCCATGAAGGAGAAACAATCGCTCGTTCCAAAAATCATTCGCCACGGCGGCGCACGTCTCGCAGTAGGCGGTACTGTTCGGCAGAAAATAGTCCGGACCGAACGCCTCGCCGTTGGGAACCGCGCCGATGCCGCCTGTAATATATAATTTATCGCCCACGGCATTTTGCCAAATCCTGTCGATGGCGTTGACGTAGCTGGCGTCGCCCGTGAGCGCCGCGACGTCCGCCATACCGCTGTAAAGATAGCCCGCGCGCACCGCGTGGCCGATGGCGTTGGTTTGATCGACGGGTTTGATGCGGGATTGGTGGTAATCGTCGCCACCGGGGCCGCGGACATCGATGAAATATTTGGCGAGAGCGAGGTAGCGCGGCTCGCCGGTAATCCGGTACAGTTTGACCAGCCCCATTTCGACAACTTCGTGCCCCGGCCAGAGGTGGAGTTGGTTGGTGGCGGGGCCAAAAGTGCGGCAGAGCAAATCGGCTTCTTTAAGTGCGATGTGGAGCAAATTAGTTTCGCCCGTCGCCTGGTAATGGGCGGCGGCGGCCTCGAACAAATGGCCGGCATCGTAGAGTTCGTGGCTCAACTCAGGATCGCGCAGCCAGCGGACTGGACCCGACCATGGGTGGGGATGTTTGGGGTTGATGGTGCGCGCGGTGTAAAGATAGCCGTCCGGCTCCTGGGCCGCGCCGATCTCGGCAATTATGCTGTCCAAATATTCGCGCATTTTCGGGTCCGGCTGGACGGCCAAAGCATACGAAGCGCCTTCGAGGACTTTATAGACATCGGTGTCGTCGAAGGGGTAGCCGGGGGGATTTGTGTTCGTGAGCGTTTCACCGCGAAGGGCTTTTGCGGCGCGCAAAAAATTGTCCATGCGCCCCGTATCTTCGCATTTCTGAAACGCATACGGGATCGTCGTCACGCGGTTGGTTTCGATTCGCGGCGCCCAGAATTCGTCTGTGAGATGCACGGCCGTAAAGGGCACCGGCTGCAACGGATAATCCTTTGCCGGCTCGGCGAACAATCCAACGGCGCAACAAACGAGGCCGGCCGAAATGGCGGCGATTTTCTTACCTGTGCTCATATTTTTTAATCAGATTCGCGGTCCCGGATTCTCCTTCGATCATCGGCAGGACCAATCGTTCAATGCCCGTGGCCACCAAACCGGCAGTCCGGCGGCGGGGAGCGCTCTCGACTTCGACCCTTCCCAATCGCGCCCAGAGGCTGCCGCGCTCGATGGCCGCGGCCAGATAACGCAATACGCCAGGGTGCAATTCCCCCAGGCAACCAGTGACGACAACACGGCGAAGTCCCCAGACATTGAGGGCGCCCGCGATAATGCCGGCCGCGGATTCCAACGTGTCCGCCAGCCAGGGGACAATCCCCTGCCCCGCTATGAATCGAACAAAGCCGGGCCAGGTGGCATCCGCCCTGGGTCGAGAAGCGGCAAAACTTCGCAGCAAACCGGAAGTCGAAACGAGCGTTTCCAGGCAGCCGACTCCGCCGCAGCCGCAGGGCCGCTTGTTTCCGAGGACGGGAGTGTGGCCCAATTCGCCACTGATGGGCAGCGGCGGAACGAAGGGTTTGCCGCCGATCATCGCCGCGCCGCCAACCCCTTCGCCGAAATCCGCCAAAAGAAAATCCTCCTGCGTCGGGGCGGCGGCCTGATGGCCGAGGGCCAGCGCGCGTTCCTCCTGCACCAAGGCGATTGGAGCGCTCCAAATTTGGCCGATCAATCCGGGCAATACGGAGCCTTCGGTCCAATGCAAATTAGGCGAGAAAAGCACTGTTCCATTATTTTCGTCCACGACGCCGGGCACGCTGGCGACGACACCCCAAAGGCCTTTGCCCACGATGCGTCCGGCGGCCTTGCCGAGCGCACTCCGCCATTTCGCGGGAGCGGACGGCGTGGCGAATTGAATCTGCCAGTCGTCCTCGCCAATGGCGCCGACGGCAGCGGCGCTCACACTCGTCTCCGTGACTCCCAACTGGATCGTGACCAACCGGGGACGGCGGTTATCGAAACGCAACATACGGCCCGGCCGCCCGAGCGTTGCCGTTTGCCGGCGGTCTTCGTCGAACTCCCGCAACAGGCCGATCTCGAGCATTTCATCGACAATTTTCCCCGCCGTCGGCTGGCTCAGGCCGAGGGATTTGGCTAATTCCGCGCGCGAGGCGCTGCCGAGTAATTGCAATCGTGCCAGCAAGGCGCGCTTGTTCCATTGTCCCATTTTGGACGGCACGAGGATCACAATACTTAAGAAAACTATTTATCTCGCCCGCGCGCAAGCCCTAGTTGCGGGAAAGCTTTGACAAATCGGGCGGGGACAGTAAACGATCACCACGATGAGCGACGAAATACAGGAGTCGGTTTTGGTTGTGCCGCGAACGGCCATTGAACCGTTTTGCAAAAACGTTTTCACGCCAGACGCCGCGCCGGTGGAAAAGGCGGTGCTGGCCAATTGCCGGTTCCTGCAACGAAATCTGGCGGAGAAGGATTACAATTTCAAACAGGTCATTCCGTACGTCGTCGTCCAGCACGAAGACCATTATCTTTTGATCTGGCGGACGAGCAAACAGACCGAAACCCGGCTTCACAATCTTTACTCCCTGGGCGTCGGCGGGCACATCAACGACACGGATATTCCTTCGGGCGACCAGAATATCATCCTGACGGGAATGCGGCGCGAATTGACGGAGGAAATCGCCGTCGAAGGTGAGCAGTCTTGCGAGTTGGCGGGCATCATCAATGACGATTCCAACGATGTTTCGCGCGTTCACATGGGCTTCGTATTCGTCCTGCGCACGGCGACTCCCCGTTACACCATCATGGAGCCTGAGAAATACACCGCCGCGTGGAAAACAGCCGCCGAACTCTCCGCCCATTACGATAAAATGGAAACGTGGGCGCAAATCGTCCGGGACCACGTTATCGCGGGCGGCCGCAGTCAAAGCTGAACAAGGTTTGGGGGACCCCGTTTAGCGCTTGCAATAAGCGCGCTGTATTTGATACAAAACCATCTCTTAGCCATAGCGCCGCCAGATTAAAGCCAAGTTTCAAGCGGCGGCATTTTCGCAATTCAAGAGTTGTTCGCACGGAATCGAAAGGATATTCGCTGTGAAAAATTATTTGTACAGTTTTGTTCCCCGGTCCGGGCTGATCGGTTTGTGGTTATTGGCCGCATCCGATTCTTTTGCCGGCCAACCGATTACCCAGTCACCTGTCGCAACGTTACCGGACTTGAACCTTTCCAAGGCTGGAACGGTCTATGCGATGGCCGTGGAGGGAGATGGAAAAATCATCATCGGAGGCTCCTTCAGCTCCGTAAACGGGGTCCCGGTGACGAACCTCGCCCGCATCACCACACAAGGGGCGGTGGATGCCGATTGGACGCCGAATCCCGACGACATTGTTTCGGCGCTGGCTGTCAGCGGCTCAAATGTGTTTGTCGGGGGATACTTCTCAGGCATAGGAGGACTTAATCAGACGGCGCTCGCTCGCGTCAGCACAACCGGAAACGGTGCGGCGGATCCGGCGTGGACACCGCAATTCGAGGACGGTTCGATTGTCATGGCGTTGGAGTTGTCGGACTCCAACCTTTTCATCGGCGGGGATTTCAGCCTCGCGGGAGGCGAAGTGCAGAGCAACGCGGCGGAATTCAACGCCACCGGCAGCCCGGCGATCGCGCTTCCGTGGACTCCGAATCCCAATTCCACTGTCAACTGCATCATCGCAAGCGGAAACAATGTCTATCTGGGAGGTTATTTCACCCAAGTCGGCGGAATAACGCGAAATCGGCTGGCGATGGTCAGTTCGGCAGGATCGGGCGCTGTCGATTGCTGTTGGGACCCGGAAGTGGACGAAGGGTCTCCGATTGGTTCCTCCTTCGTTACGTCAATGGCGTTGGGCGCCTCCAATTTATATGCCGGCGGCACTTTCACGAATGTAGGGGGATATGCGAGGACTGACCTGGCCAAAGTTGTCGCCACGGGAAGCGGCGCGACAGATTCCTCATGGAACCCGAATCCTGTTTCCGCGAGCGGGAATTTTGCGCTCGCCCTCAACGGCACGACTCTTTTCGTGGGAGGCGGCTTTACGGAGATCGGCGGCCAGTATGTGACGAACCTTGCCAGCTTGAGCACCCTCGGTTCTGGGGAGGCGTCGAGCAATTGGTTCGCGTCGTTCAATTCGGCCACCATCAATGTATTGTTGACCAATGAGAGTTGGCTGTTTGTGGGAGGGAATTTCAGTCTTGTCAACGATACCGTTTCCCTCGGAATCACGAAACTCGACCAGCAAACGGCGGTTATGGATGATTCGTTTGTGGGCGAAGTCGAAATTCCGGGGATTGTGTATGCCCTGGCCGAGCAATTGGATGGCAAAATCATTGTTGGCGGAGATTTTTGGCTCTCGGAACAGACGGAGTGCCCTCACCTGGCGCGGATCAACACGGATGGAAGCCTGGACACCCAATGGACGCCGGCGACGGACGGCGTCGTGACAGCGCTGGCGTTGAGCGGAACGAACCTGTTCGTGGGAGGCCCATTTGCCAATATCAGCGGGCAGAGCCGGAATGGACTTGCCGAAGTGGATACCAGCGGCACCGACCTGGTGAATGCGACTTGGAACCCGCCGATTTCCTCCACCGCGGCGATTTCAGCACTCGCGGCGGACTCGAACAATAATCTTTACGTGGGCGGGGCGAATCTTGGTATCAGCGGCATCAGCAATGTTTCCATCGCGGTGTTCAGCACCGGCGGCAGCGGGTTGGCGGCAACAAACTGGACTCAGGTTGCGAACGGGCCGGTGTATGCGTTGGCGCTGAGCGGCGGCGATCTTTTTGCCGGCGGGCAATTTATCTCCATTGGCGGTCAGGCGCGCTCGAACATCGTCAGATATGTGGACAATGGATCTGGTTTTGTTGATACGAACTGGAATGTAGCGGCGGATCACGCGGTTTACTCTTTGGCCGTCAGCGGGACGAATTTGTTCATGGGCGGCGCGTTCCAGACGGTCGGCGGGCTGAGCAGACAGAGCCTGGCCAAAGTAACCACGGCAAGTCCCGGTGCTGTGGATCCGCTGTGGAATGCAGGCGCGCTATTTCCTCCCAAGCTGTCGAGAGTTTATGCATTGGGCGTTGCCGGGTCGAACCTCTACGTAGGAGGCAGTTTTACTTCCAGCATATCCGCGAATCTCCTGAGCGCGGGCATCAGCGAGCCGGGAACGGTGAGCACCTCGTGGACACCTGCTCCGAATGGAACGGTCCAAGCCATTCAGACCAGCGGGCAAAATGTCTATCTCGGAGGATCATTCCGACAAATCGGCGGGACGTATCCGTCGTTGCGCAATGGCTTCGCGTATCTGGCCGTGGTCGATGCGCCGATCATGACAGAAACTTCAAGCGACACATTCGAGATCTTACCAAGCCCCGCCGACGGACCGGCAGTGACCGCTTTCCAGATCACGGCGATCAATGCGACGTCCATTTTTCTAAGCGACGGGGTGACGCCAGTTTTGCCCGGAAATTTCATAACCCTGGCGGAAGGATCGGCGGGATTGATTTTTACGGGGACCAACGGCTCGGTCACGGCGTATGCAGCATTGAATGAGACGACCAATGGCATCGGCAGCGCCTCGGCCACGCTGAATCTCGGGGCGGTGCAACAGCCGGCTTTCAGTTTCCTTGGTTCGACCCTGACCGTGGACGAAGATGCGGGAGAGATCGTCATATCCGTCGAAAAGGATGGCGCGGCATCCGGCAGCATTGGTTACTTCACCACCAACGGGAGCGCCGTTGGCGTCCTGCCTGAGAGCACCGTCGTGGTGCCTAATTTTGCCTCCAATTCATTGGGCGGGGCCAACAATGGGTATCCGTTCGATATAGGCCCAACCAACATGCATTACCAGCAGGTTTACGCGGCCTCGCAATTTGGGGCGATGCCGCCAAATGGCGGTTACATTACCGGCATACAATTTCGGCCCTTCGTAAATTTCGGCCCGTTCTCCAATACGCTGGGCGCCGTCACGATTTCCCTGACGACAACGTCAAATGGACCCGACGGCTTGAGCACGAATTTCGCCAGCAATGTCGGCCCCGACGAGACAATCGTATTCAATGGACCGTTAAGTCTGAGCAGCGCCGACATAGGAAACCCGCCCGCATTCGACATCGTCATTCCGTTGACCACGCCGTTCTTTTACCAGCCAACAAATGGGAATCTGTTGATGGACGTGGTAAACACGGACGGAGGAGACACGCTCCCCTTTGATTCGACCTTCGCAACGGGCGACCCGGTATCGAGAGTCCTCGGCCCCGCCGACAGCCCCACCGGCGACACTGACACTGCAGGATTGGTGACGCAATTTACATACAGCGATTCGCCGCCCATCACCAACGGTGTTGACTATACCGCCGCAAGCGGGACGCTCAATTTTGGCCCCGGGGACACCAACATGAACATTGTCATCGATATCGATAACAATACGGAATTCGACGGGGACAAAACATTCAACCTCGATCTCTACAATCCGACCAACGGCGCCATTGAGGCGGTGACGACGGTCACGATCGCCAACACTGACCCGCTCGTGCCTGTCGGTTCCGTCATGACCAATGTGGCGCCGTCGCCATTGCCGCCGGCCACGGGCAGTTTCACCGTGACTTTTCCGCCTGGACTCAGCGGCGCGGAGTGGCGTCTGGCCGGGCAGACCACGTGGCAAAGCGGCGGCGCGACCATCAGCAACCTTGTCACAGGCAATTACTATGTCGAGTTCATGCCGCTCACGGGCTATTTACAGCCGGATCACATGCTGGTGTCCGTCAGTTCCGGAGCATTCAGCGTGGCGCCCGCCCTTTACCAACCCAACCTATTTGAAACCAGCCCCGGCACCGGCTACCTGACCGAAACACTTTATCCCGGAACTTTGGCAAGCAATGCGGACGTTAACCACCGGGCTCAATGGCGTCCGGTCGGCTACGCAACTTGGCTCGATAGCGGTGACGAAATTACCAACCTCGCCGCCGGCTTGATTTTCCCAATTGAATTCAAACCCGTCTCCGGCTGGCTGGCGCCGCAAAACGACATCTTGACGATCCTACCCTACGAAGGGGTTGAATCGCTTGCCGCCAACAGCACGTATTATTCCTCCACCGAGGGTAACGGTGAATACCCGCAGACAGTCAGTTTTGGAGTCGCCACGCAACAACAGCCCTACGCTTACACAGGGCAATTGCAAACCGACCTGGGAACTGGCAGCGCAACGGTGGTGAGCAGCGGCGTTGTCTTGACAGCAAGTCACCTGCTCTTCAACAGCCAGAGTCTGAGCTACGTCAACGACGCCTCATGGTATTTTCAACGCTATAACGGCAATTACGAACCGGTGCCACAAATTCCGCGCGGCTTCCATTTGCTTTCCGGATACGCGGCGCAGGTGCAGGCTGACAACAGCCCGGGTACCGAAAGCTTGCAGGCTCAAAGCATGGACGCCGCGGCGGTTTATTTTCTGCAACCGGCGGGCCGCGGCGGTTATGGCGGTTATGTTATGTCCGATGACAACTCCCATTGGTTGACGTCCTCCCGGTCAAAAATGGTGGTGGGTTACCCGTCAGGATCCGTCTCGGGCAACAGCCAGGGCCAGCTCATGGCGACCCCCAGCAACTCAAGCCCTCTTATACAACTCCAGTCGAATTCCAATCTTTTTGGTACGACCGCCATAAGCGGTTATACGGGAATGGACGGGGGGGCGTTGGAAGTTTTGGCGGACGATGGCAATTATTATCCGGCGGGAATCTATCTCGGTCCGAGCCAGGTCACGAATATGCTCACCGTCCGCGCGATAGATGCGAATGTCTCGGAGTTGCTCAATGTGGCGGAGCTTTCGGCGACTTCGTATCTCTCCGTCCCGGACCCGAGTGGGCCGCACACGCTGGGTGGAGGAATAATAGTTGGCGCGACCAACAGCCCCATAGTCATGAACGCATCGCCAACGATCGCGCTTTTGCAGATTCAGACAGGACCGATTGCGGCTCTGCAAGCAAAGGGAGGCTGGCATTTAACCGCCGGCCAGAACATGGCTTTGCAGACGGATCTGAAAGACACAGTGGTGGTGGGCGGCGGAGCCACTGCCAACGTCGAGTTTCAGTGCATTCAAGACGGAAGCTACGCTTTGCCATACCAAGCCCATCAAATCACGATTACATCGGGAGCAACCGCCCTGGTGTTACTTCCGTATCTCGCGCCGTCGCCCTCGCCGAATCTGCTCATCACCACTGCATCCAAAAACGTCGTGCTATCGCTTTCGCAACCCAACCTCAATTACACCAACTACACCTTTGACCTGGAGTACACTACAAGCTTGCTGAACCCCACATGGATCAGCCTGGGACAGCAAACGCTCGTACCCCCGGCGAATTCTGTTACAATTACAGACCCCTTGACGACCGGCGACCGATACTACCGCGCAAAGTGGATTACCTGTCCTTCACTTTGATATGTTTCCGGCAACTTCTTCTGAAGGCGCATGATCTTTGGAACGTCGTTCAGAATCGGCGTGCTGGCGCTGGCCTGCATTGTGGGGTCGGCTTACGCGGCGGACACCAGTGAGCAAGGGGAATTGCTGACCAAGGAAGGCACGGTGGAGATCGGCGGCCCCGCGCCAGGCTGGAAGCCGGCTGATCCAGGCTTGAAACTCAAAGTGCAGGATCGCTTGCGCACGCTGGCCCTCAGTCGCGCCAGCGTTCGGCTCGCGGAGTTGGGGCGAATGCGGATCGACGAACTGACTACCCTTGAGATACTTCCCCCGAAAGCCGCCACCAGCAAAGCGACCCTCGACCTGAAAACAGGCGCCATCTATTTTTTTACGCGCGAGAGGCCGCGCGAGTTTATTCTCCAAACGCCCTACGCCCTCGCGGCCTCGCGCGGAACGGAATTTGCCGCGGAAGTCAAGGCGGACGGCCGGACGATTATCACCGTGTTTGACGGGGAAATGGAAGTCACCAACGCGCGCGGGGGGATTGTGCTGGGCACCGGCGAGCAGGGTTCCATTCAGGCCGGTCAAGCTCCGGTGAAAACGGCGGTGATCGAGACCATAAAAGTCGTCCAGTGGTGGTCGTATTATCCCGGCGTTCTGGACGTCGATGAATTGAACTTCACGCCCGGCGAACGCGCCGTCTTTTCGGCCTCGATTACAGCTTATAAGGCGGGCGATCTGAAGGCCGCGCTTCAGTTTTATCCAGCGGGGCGAACGCCGCAGACTGAAGCGGAGCGACTTTATTATGCGGGCCTGCTGCTCTCCGTTGGACAGGTGGACAAAGCGGACGCGCTGCTGGCCCTCGTGCGCCCAGACTCGCCGCAAGCCATCGCATTGCGGCAGATCATTTCAGTTGTCAGTTCAAGCCCGATGCCGCCCGACCCGCCGACCACGTTCGCCACCGAATCGCTGGCGATGTCTTACGTGCAACAACCCACCAACCTGCTGGCGGCATTGCAGTCCGCGCGCGCCGCCGTTGCGAAGTCCCCGACGTTTGGGTTCGCGTGGGAGCGGGTCGGCGAACTGGAGTTTTCATTTGGCCACACGGAAGCCGCGAAAAAAGCTTTGGAAGAGTCGCTGCGTCTTTCGCCGAAAAATGCGCAGGCGCTGGCATTGCGCGGATTTCTATTAAGCGCGGAAAATCATGTCGCCGCGGCACGGGAGGCTTTCGAGGAGGCCATTCACGCGGATGGCGCGTTGGGAAATGCCTGGCTCGGGCGCGGCCTCTGCCGCATTCGCGGAGGAGATGACGTGGGCGGATTGGGCGATCTTGAAACCGCCGCCGCGGTCGAACCGAACCGTTCCTTGTTGCGGAGCTATCTTGGCAAAGCCTTCGACAACGTCTATAATGGGCATCTTGCTGAAAAGGAACTGGCGCTGGCGCGGCGACTGGACCCCTACGACCCTACGCCACCGCTGTATTCCGCCCTTCTCGATGAACGGGAGAATCGGATTAACGAAGGAGTTGACAGCCTCGAACAGTCGCTGGACCTGAACGATAATCGACGCGTGTATCGCTCCCAGTTATTATTGGACGAGGATCGCGCCGTGCGGAGCACCAGCCTCGCGACCATTTATGGCAGTGACGGAATGGACCAGGTGGCCGAACGGGAAGCCGCCAAGGCTGTCAGTGCGGACTATGGCAATTATTCGGCTCATCTATTTCTCGCGAACAGCCTGGATGCCCTGCGCGATCCCACGCTTTTTAATCTGCGATACGAGACCGCCTGGATCAACGAATTGCTCCTGGCGAATCTCCTTGCCCCTGTGGGTGCCGGCGCTCTTTCGCAATCGATCACCCAGCAGGAGTACTCGAAGCTGTTTGAAAATAACTTGCCCGGATTTACTTCGGACACGAGTTACCGAAGCGATGGGCAATTCGACCAGTTGGCCTCGCAGTTCGGCACCTTTGGCAACACCAGTTATTCCATTGATGGCGAGGACCGGCACTTCAGCGGTGTGCGACCAAACAACGCGCTCGATTACTTCGCCGGCGCCGTTACCCTCAAACAACAATTGACGCCCGATGACACCGTGGAGGTGCAAACTGCCGTCGTCGATTACCATTCCGGCGATAATTTTCAATATTACAATCCCGATGTAAGCGTCCAAACAAACTACAATGCACGACAAGAGCAGACGCCGACGGTAATCCTCGGTTACCACCACGAATGGGTGCCCGGCGTGCATACCCTTTTCCTGGGCACGCGCTTGTCCGCGGATCAACAGTTTACCGATAAGGACGCGGACTATTATCTTCTCGTTTCGGGCGGCAAACCTGGCGCCACCAGCTATCTCGATACTTTCCCGTTCAATATTTCCTACCGCAATGAACTGACAGTGTATGGGGCCGAGCTGAATCAGATTTTTCAGGGAGAGCACTCCACTCTCATTTTTGGCGGGCGTTTTCAATCAGGGACATTTGGCGCGCAAGATCAACTGATACCAACGAACTCGGAAACGCAAATGATCGGCCTGTTCGATCCCGCAAACCATTCCGTGCGGGAAGGATTTGAACGAGCGTCCGGTTACGGTTACTACACCGCGCAGTTGCCGGATCATTTAATGCTGACGGGCGGCGTTGCCTACGACACCATCACTTACCCGCTCAACTTCCAGAACGCACCCGTTTCGCCCGGCCAGGGCCGCCGAAATGACCTTGAGCCCAAAGCCGCCCTTATCTGGACCCCCATTCCGGAAGTCACACTCCGCGGCGTTTATGCCCGGTCGATGGGCGGTGTGAGCATCGACGAAAGCTACCGCCTCGAACCGGTCCAACTTGCCGGGTTTACCCAGGCCTTCCGCAACGTCATGCCCGTCATTCCCGCCGCCGATGTTTCAGCGCCTTCCTTCAACACATTCGGCGCGGCCCTGGACCTCAAGCTGAGCAGCCGGACTTATATCAGCGTTCAGGCTGAATTAATCCAGTCGGAGGCCGATGAAACATTCGGCCTTTTTGAAACGGCGTCGGGCACAAATTTCCCGGCCACGTCAAGCACGCAACGTTTCAACTACACGGAGCAATCGCTGATCGCGACCTTCAACCAACTGGTCGGCAACGAATTATCCTTCGGCGCGGTTTACCAGGTCACGCGTTCGAGATTGGAAACCGCCTTCCCCGGAATTCCCGATCCCCTCTCCTTTTATGGCGCCGCACCCGATCCGGATGTCCACGCGGTTTTGCAACAAGTGACGCCCTACATCCTGGTAAATCATCCGTCGGGAGTGTTCGTCCGCCTTGAGGCGCCCTGGTATTCCCAAAGCAATTCCGGCTACGGCACGCCTTTGCCCGGCGACGAATTCTACCAGGTCAACCTCTTTATCGGTTACCGCCTCCCGCGGCGATACGGCGCCTTTATGGCTGGCTTGCAGGATATTAACGGACGGAACTACCGCCTCAACCCGCTCACTCCGTACGAAGAACTGCCGCGCGAGCGTGTCTGGTCAATCCGGCTGCAATTGGCGTTCTAAAAATAAGCGCGAATTAATTTTGACATCCGCCGGACGTCGGTTATGATTGCCTCCTGTTCGACAACTTGTCGCTTTCACGATATGGGAATCCTCAGGTGAACTTTGGTTCAGTGATGATTTTAAACCCGATGACCGGGAACAGTCTGGAATTAATAGAAATGTTCGAGACATGTTCGAGACAGTTAACATCACATGAATAATAAATTGTTTGTTGGAAATCTTTCCTTCAATACCACCGAGAATGACCTGCAAGACGCGTTCGCCGCTCACGGCACCGTCGTGGAAACCAACCTCGTGACGGACCGCGCAACGGGCCGCCCCCGCGGGTTCGCCTTCGTCACCATGAGTTCGGACCAGGAGGCCCAGGCCGCCGTTACGGCGATGAACGGCAAGTCCGTTGACGGACGCGCCCTCAATGTCAACATTGCGCGCCCGCGCGAAGAGCGTCCCTCAGACGGCGGCCAACGCCGTTCTTATAGCGGCGCTTCACGCAGCCGTTATTAATCTTCTGTCCTGAGTGCATTCGAGGTCCGGCTTTGCTGGATCTCGATTCTTTTTTACGGCCGCTTCCGACCTGTGCTGGTCTGCCGGAGGAGTGCCTTCACCCAAGACCGGTGGAATTGCGGAGTGGCTATTGAAGGAAGAACATATTGAAGTCGAAGGACGCGTGCAGACGGTGCTGCCGGGCACGATGTTCCGGGTTGAATTGGACAACAAGCACCTGGTATTAGCGACAATTTGCGGCAAGATGCGCAAACGCTGGGTGCGTCTGACTGTCGGCGATCGTGTAAAAATGGAAATGTCGCCCTATGATTTGTCGAAAGCGCGGATTACCTGGCGGTTGAAATAGCTTAATTGACAGGAATTCCGAATAGGCTATTTTAGGCTGAATGAAAAGTTTGCTTGCCATGCTGTTCAGCGTCGTGCTGATCCTGTCGCAGGCGGCTTGCATTAACGGTGCGGGAGATTTCGGGGGACAAAAGGCCAGCGTCCCAAAGTGTTGCGGCCATTGCGGGGCATGCAAGGGAAAATGCTGCTGCGTGGGCAACAATGATTCAGGTTCCCGCCAGCCTGTCCCGGCGGTTCCGTCCCATGGCTTTTCCCAAAATGATTTGCAGTTTGTATCCGCCGTTTCGATTCAACTTTCCCCCTTGGCGAAAACCCGCGCGGTCACTTTTGCTTCTTCGTTCCTCGTCGGTCCTTCTTTTGCGGCGCCGCTGTATCAGCGGAATTGCTGCTACATAATCTGATTCGTGTTTCACGCCTGTAGTGTGCCCATTGGGGGCGTTCGTTGGATGTGAAGTTTATGCACGAAAATGAAACACAGATTATTCTTTTGCCTCGTCGCGACAGCGACGCTGGCCGGATTCCAGATTGGCGCGGCGCCTGAGTCTTTGTCTCTCGATACTGTTGTAAGCGAAGTGCTTACAAACAATCCCACGCTCAAAGCGGCAAATGCCGCCTTCGAAGCCATGAGGGAACGCATCCCGCAGGCGCGCGCCTGGCCTGATCCACGGCTGGGATTCGATCAACGGATCGCGCGCTTTGTCAGCGTCGCGCCCAACTCGTTTTCGGACGAAAAGCTAATGGCCGAACAAACAGTGCCCATTTCCGGCAAAAATCGTCTTCGCGGCGATGCGGCTACGGCGGAAGCGGCCAGCGCGTTCGAGTATTTCCGGCGCAAACAACTGGATGCGGTCGCAAGGGCGAGATCGGCCTACTTCCGTTTGGCCAATTCCTACAAGCAACTTGAATTGAACCGCAAAAATTCCGACTTGCTCAAACAATTCGCGGAAATCAGCCGCGCGAAAATGGCGACGGGCGCAAGATCGCAGGCAGAGGTGCTGAGCGCCGATACTGAATTGGCAAAGCTCGACGAAGCGCAATTCGATTTTCAGCGCGAAATCTCCGAGGCGCAAACCGAATTGAACGTGCTGATGAATCGGCCCCCCGAATCGCCTTTGGGCCGCCCCGCGGACTTGTCGTTTCAGCCCGTCGATTTATCGTTGCCGGACCTTGAAGGTCTGGCGCTTGCCAACCGTCCCGAATTGGTCATTGCGCAAAGGAAAATTGAAGCGGCGCAAGCGCGGCTGAAGGCTGCCCGCAATGAACGGATTCCCGATCCGAGTTTTCGTGTCGAGGGAGAGCGCTACAACGATGCCGGACAAGTGATCAGCGAACTCGACGCCGGGTTCTCCATCGACCTGCCGTGGTTCAATCGTTCCAAGTACCGCGCGGAAATTCAGGAGAATAAAAAACTGCTCGAAGCGGCCCAGCAGGAATTGGAAGCGGTGCGAAGCGAAACGTTGGGCATGGTGGTCGATCAGTTTTATCGGGTCGAAACGTTCCATCATCATACCGAGCTTTACCTGGCCAAGCTGTTGCCGCTCGCGCACGAAAGTGTCAATGCCCAGCGCGTTGACTACCAATCCGACACTGGCGGCTTCCTGGAAATTCTGACGGCGCAGGAAACCGCGCAAGACGTTGAGTCCATGTATTGGGACCACTTGATGCACTACAAAACGGCGCTGGCTGAATTGGAATCGTTGATTGGCACTGATCTTCCGCCCCAGCCGGCAAATTCCGTTTCTTCCCATCACGCACATGAATAAATCATCCTGTTTCAAGCTGGCCCTCTATGCGGTCGCAGTCGCGCTGCTTCTTGTTGGGTGCAAGAAAGCCGGCGGAGAATCCAAGCCCGCGGATGTGGATTATTACACCTGCACCATGCACCCCTCCGTAAGGTCCCAGGACCCGCACGGCAAATGTCCGATTTGCGGAATGGATCTCGTTCCAGTCAAAAAGAAATCTGCAATGGCAATTCCTTCCGCCGAAACCAACACGGAGACGCCCGGCGAATTCGTCGTCCCCGTCGAGCGCCAGCAGCAAATTGGTGTCACTTACACGACGGTGCGAAAACAGCCGCTTCACGAAACGATTCGGACCGTTGGCCTGGTGACCTCCGATAAGGAGAGACGCTGGGAGTACGTCCCCCGCGTCGAAGGCTACATTCAAAAGCTGTTCGTGTTTTCGCCGGGCGAACTTGTTGAAAGCAACGCGCCCGTGCTGACAATCTACAGCCCGGAACTTTTCACCGCGCAGAAAGAATTTGTGGACGTCCTCCAAATGCGCGCCAGCGCCCAGTCCAACAACAGCGCGTCAGTGCTGAACAGCGCCGACGAACTTCTGACCTCCGCGAAGGAGCGATTGCGCCTCTGGAACATTACCGACGGCCAAATTTCCAATTTGGAAAAGACCCAAAAGCCCCAGGAGTATTTAACCCTCTTCTCGCCGTTCAAAGGAGTTGTGGAGGAAATCGGTGTGGACCAGGGGCGAAAGGTCATGGCCGGCGACCGCGTTGTGGAGATCGCTGACCTTTCCGTCGTTTGGGTATGGGCGCAATTCTATCAGGATGACGTGGCGACGCTGAGCAACGGGCTGCCCGTCACAATCACAACGTCCGCCTATCCCGGCGAAAAATTCGGCGGAAAAATTTCCATCATCGACCCTTTTATCGACAACGCGACCCGCACGGTTCGAGTGCGCATCGATGTTCAAAATCCCAATTTCAAACTCCGCCCCGATATGTATGCGGATGTCGAATTGTCCATCGATTCGGGCGAAGGCCTGGCTGTGCCCGCCGACGCCGTTCTCCCGACGGGGTTGCACAATATCGCCTTTGTTGACAAGGGCGGCGGAAAACTGGAACCGCGCTTCCTTGAGCTTGGCCGCGAATACGACGGCTTCTACGAGGTAAAATCGGGGTTGAAGGAAGACGACCGCGTCGTCACCAGCGCGAATTTTTTGATTGACGCAGAGGCCCAGGTCCAGGGCGCTTTGAAATCCTGGTAGGAAATCACTCATGGAAACCACCTCCCCCACCCTGGCGAACGAGCGCAAGCCTTTCATTCTCGAACGGATTATCGAGGCCAGCGCGCGCAATGTTTTCTTCGTCATTCTGCTGTCCATTTTCGGCGTCGCCGGAGGCATTTGGGCGTTGATGAAGACTCCCCTCGACGCCATTCCCGATCTCAGCGATGTCCAGGTGATTGTTTACACGGATTGGGAAGGCCGCTCGCCGGACCTGGTCGAAGACCAGATTACGTATCCCATCTCGACCGAATTCATCGCGGCGCCGAAAGTAAAATTCGTCCGGGGCGAATCCATGTTCGGCAAATCTTTTGTGTACGTGATTTTCGAGGATGGAACGGACATCTATTGGGCGCGGTCGCGCGTGCTGGAGTATTTGAATTCAGTGCGCGGCAGCCTGCCGGACGGCGTGAATCCCGTTATAGGCCCGGACGCCACGGGCGTCGGTTGGGTTTACGAATACGCCCTGGTGGATAAAAGCGGAAAACATAACCTCGCCGACTTGCGCTCGCTTCAGGATTGGCATTTGCGCTACGCCCTTGAATCGGTCAAAGGCGTGGCCGAAGTAGCGCCGGTCGGAGGCTTTGTCAAAGAATACCAGGTCGATCTCGATCCGGATAAGTTGCTCGCTTACGGCATTCCCATCAGCGAAATAGTTGCCAAAATTCGCGCCTCCAACGGCGACGTCGGCGGCAAGGTTTTCGAAGTGGCTTCGACCGAATATTACGTGCGAGGCCGCGGCTACATTCAGAATATTGGGGATATTGAGGACATTCCGCTCAAGACGGATAAAGGCACGCCGGTTTATGTCAAAAACGTAGGCACAGTCCATCTAGGACCGGATTTGCGTCGCGGCGCCGCCGAATTGAATGGTGAAGGCGAAGTGGTCGGCGGGATCGTCGTAATGCGTTACGGGGAGAACGCCCTCAACGTCATCGATGGAATCAAAAAGAAGCTCGAAGAAATCAAATCGTCGTTGCCGGATGGAGTAACCATCGTCCCCACGTATGACCGGAGCGAACTCATCAAGCGGTCCATCGCAACGCTCCGCGAAAAGCTGATCGAGGAATGCATCGTCGTGGCGCTGGTTTGCCTGGTGTTCCTCTGGCATATCCGCTCCGCGCTCGTGGCCATCATCACCCTTCCCATCGCCATCCTTCTTTCATTTCTGCCGATGTTCGGGTTGCACCTGACCTCGAACATTATGTCGCTCGGCGGCATCGCCATTGCCATCGGCGCGATGGTCGATTCCGCCATTATCATGGTCGAGAACGCGCACAAATACCTGGAACATTTTCGGGACGAACACCAGCGTGAGCCGACGAATCCCGAACGCGTCGAAGTGATTATTGCGGCGGCAAAAAGCGTTGGCCGCCCGTTGTTTTTTGCGTTGCTTGTCATCACCGTGAGTTTCATTCCGGTGTTCTCGCTGGTCGCGCAGGAAGGGCGATTATTCAAACCGCTGGCCTTTACGAAAACATTCTCGATGTTTTTTGCGGCAGTGCTCGGCGTGACGCTCGTGCCCGTTCTGATGTTGCTGTTCATTCGCGGCAGGATCACGCCGGAAATAAAAAATCCCGTCAATCGTTTCCTCATTTGGGCGTACCGCCCTTTCGTGAATTTCGTGCTGCGCTTTCGGTGGCTCACGCTGATTCTCGCCCTGCTCGCGATGGCGGCGACAATTTATCCTTACAAGCGACTCGGCAAGGAATTCATGCCGCCGCTCAACGAAGGCGACATCCTTTACATGCCCACCGCCGTCCCGGGCATCTCCATCGATGAAGCGGTGAAGATTCTGCAAATTCAGGACCGGATGTTGCGGAAATTTCCCGAAGTGGAAACCGTCTTCGGCAAGGCGGGCCAATCGGAAACGCCCACCGATCCCGCGCCGCTCTCCATGATTGAAACGGTGGTGAAACTCAAGCCGCCCGATCAATGGCCGTCCGGAATGACCTGGGAAAAGCTGCTCGCGGAAATGAACGCCAACGTCAAGACGCCCGGCATGGCGAACATTTTTTGGATGCCGATCCAAACCCGCACGGAAATGCTGACCACCGGCTTCCGGTCCATTCTCGGCATCAAGGTCTTTGGCCCCGACCTCGGCACGATTCAGGACATCGGCGTGCAAATCGAACGCGCCCTCAGCGATTTTCCCAATACTCGAAGCGCCTTTGCGGAGCGCACCACGGGCGGTTACTTCCTGGATTTCACCCCGAATCGCAAAGCGGCCGCCCGCTACGGTCTGACCGTTGGCGATGTCAACGATATCGTCGAGACTGCCATCGGCGGCAAAACCATCGCCACCACCGTTGAAGGCCGCGAGCGCTATCCCATCAACGTCCGTTACGCCCGGGATTTTCGTGGAGACCTCAACAGCCTCAAGCGGGTCCTGGTGCCGGTCCCGATGGCTGGCGCCACCTCGCCTGCTCAAATTCCAATTTCGATGCTGGCGGACATCAGTTACAAGACCGGCCCGCCTTCCATTCGCAACGAAAACGGCCAGCTTGTCGGATTTGTTTTCGTGGATATTACCAGCTCTGATATTCAAGGCTACGTCGATGCCGCGTCCAAGCGCATCAACGACGTTGTGAAATTTCCGCCCGGTTACTACATCCAATGGGCCGGCCAATTCGAATATCTCAAAAGCGCCGAGCAGCGCCTTAAAATAGTGGTGCCATTCACACTGATGATTATTTTCACGCTCATCTACATGAACACCAGGTCCGCCGTGAAAACGCTCATCGTCCTGCTGGCCGTGCCATTTTCGCTCATCGGAGCCTTTTGGCTTTTGTACCTGCTCGGCTACAACATGAGCGTGGCGGTCTGGGTGGGCCTCATCGCGCTGGCGGGCCTCGACGCCGAAACCGGTGTCGTCATGCTGCTCTATCTCGACCAGGCATGGGAAAAATTCCGCGCCCAGGGCCGCATGAAGTCCATGGACGATCTCCGCGCCGCCGTAATTGAAGGAGCCGTCAACCGCGTCCGCCCCAAGCTCATGACCATTTGCGCCATCCTATTTGGATTGCTGCCCATCATGTGGTCGGCCACGACACAAAGCGGCGCCGACGTAATGAAACGCATTGCCGCCCCAATGATTGGCGGCGTCATCACATCCGGAATCTTGGAATTGCTCCTATACCCCGTGATCTACGTCCTCTGGCGCAAACGCCATTTAGACTAGTTCCAGGTATTTCAATTTTTCTTTTCGTCTTCCTTCGTGGCCTTCGTGGTGAATGTCCCGATCGCTACACCTGGAGAGACAATCACGAATTTACCCGCATCAGACAAAGTAAGTTCAATGTTTCCCCGGTAAAGCGACAGCCGTCCCGTGGCTTTAATCGTGCGCCCATGCAACGCCGCCTCAAGGTCTTTGCCAAGGCGGGTTTTCAATTTCGGAAACGGATCCCACGGCACCCACACCTGGACCGGCGTTGTCCCCGCCGTTTCAAAGTAAATATTGGCCGCATTCCCGGCAGTGACCAGGTTGACATCCCGAACGCTCCCTTGAATCGTCACCAGGTCCCCCATGTGCGATTGCAGCCCCGAAATGTTTCCCGCATCGAAAACGTCTTCTGATCCAACCGCGGTTGCCGAAACGGCCGTTGTCGCAATAGTCGCAGGAGCCAAAGGTTGAAGCTCGGTCGTCTCAGGAAGGGGCGTGTTCAACACTGCTGGAATTTCTTCCGGCCGCAGCGAGCGAACAACCTTGGTATCAAACCTGCTAATAATGGCAATTTGATTCCCGGAATCGCTGAAATAGGCCGGCGTAAAACTGGTTCCCGCCCGATTCAGCACGGCGGCAACCCGCGCATCCCCCGTGTCCGCCAAAACGACCGAGCCTCCAAGTCCAGTCGTGTCCGGCTGAAACGCAAGCAAGTGGCTTCCGTGTGCAGGGCAGGCCAGCGGCAACAATTTGGAGGGAACCGACGAAAGCACACGCCCCGACGCCACGTCGTACTCTTTGAGCATCCCCTCCTGGGACGCCACAAGGCGCGAGCCTTCCGGGGACAAACAGATTCCCGCGGCCGGCTTGCTCTGCTGGTCAAGAACCACGTCGCCGGTGGACAAGTCATAGACACGGATCCGCCCGTCGGGGGAGACTGAGGCAACGCGCCGCCCATCGCGCGAGCGCGCGCTGACAAGTCCCAGTTCGAGAGTCCCGAGAGGTTTGCCATCGCGGCAATCATATCGGTTGACCGTGCTGGTGGAATTCCAGTACAGCAACGCGTGACCCTCAGTATCCAGCGCCAAAAAACGCGGCGTGAACGAAAGACAATCAGGCGCATCAATCTGGAAGGCGTTTTGGATGGGCCAGGCCGAAGGTCCGTCCGTCAAGCTACCCGTACGGTAAATCAGGGCGCGGACGCGACCATAGTGCGCGTTGAACCTGTTGCCGGAATCCGTCTCCTGTCCAACGACCGCGACGGTGGAGGCGTCCGGCGTGGCGGCGACGGCCCACGGGAGCCATTTGCTGTCCGACGGCCATTGCAGGCTGAAGCGCGCGGGCTTTTGCCGCGGGTCAAAGGGAATAAACGTGAGTATCGGCGCCGGTTTGATGGCTCGGCTCATGTAAAGAAGGCCGTTGGAGCAGGCTGTCGCGCAGTAGTCCCGGGTCGCGCCGCTCCAGTGCAGCCAGCTCAACTGGAAAATCAAAAGGTTGCTCGCCGATTGAAGCGCCAGCACCCCTTTGTCCATGCCGGCCGCAAGAAATTTCAGCGTGTCCGCATCCGACGGCAGCAGATTGGCGTAGCGATCACTGAAACTGAAATCCCCTTGAAACTCCCCGGTGGTGTCCATCCCCTTGAACCCAAGACCGGACGGCCCGATGCCGCCGACAATCGGAAAATCCGTTTCGAAACCCCACTCTTTTGCGCTCCAAGCCTGGAACTCCACGTGCCCCTTGATGTTATCGTTGGGAATGGACTGCGACATGACGGCCACCGGCGTGTGCTCCGCGTCATAGACGTTGATATTGTCCGGCGTCTCTGTTTCTCCGTTGCCTACTAGCTCCCACGTCGCGAAACGTTTGTTGTCAATAAATTTGAACTCCTGCATCGGGATGTCCCGCGCCGTAAATGTCGGCGGATCGCTTCGTCGGTCCCAAACCACCACGGGGTCGAGATAACTCCCGCCATGAAGCAGCGCAAGTTTGCCGTCGGGCGAAACGCACGCATGACGCGGCGCTTGAAATTTTTTCGTCCCCGGATTCGTGTCCCAATTGAAGGATGCCACTTCCGACACGTTGGAAAGGTCAAGTATATGCACATCGTGGTTGTTGAGCAAAAGAATGAGGCTGGTGCCATTTGCCGCCGCGAAGCCCAACGGGGCCGGCAGCTCTTCTTTTGCCGCGACCGTGAGCGATGGAAGCGAAAAGAGCGAAACCGATGCATCAGAAACCGCCACTACGGTGTTCGAATCCACACCTTGGAATAATTGCCATACATGTTCCGAGAAAGGCACTGACCCAAGCATGGCGCCGTTAAGCGCATCTATCACACGAAGTCCGCTGGCTACGGACATAACCAGGCACGGTCTGTCTTTAAATCGTGTCACACAGGCCACGTTCGCCGGTTCGCTTAACGGAACACGGGCGGATAATACCCAGTTTTGCCGCGCCGTCTCGGCAATATCGTTAATTAGAAGCCCGTCTTCCCACGCCCCGCCCAGTTTGAACGCCTCGGTCGCTTTGGCGAGCGCGTCGGGTAGAAGCCCTTCATGGAGAAGGTAATGCGCATCAGACTCGGCCGCCGTCCGCCGTGCCGCAATGGATTCTCGATCGGCGACCTCCTTCGCCTGCTCGGCCTGCCGCGCCTCCTTCTCGGCAAGTTGCCGCTGTTTCGTTTCATCGGCTTGCGCCTGGATGGCTCGCGCCTCGGCTGCCAGGGCCTGTTGTTTGGCATGGTTGGCCCGAATCGATTGCCAGGTGCTGGCAATAATGCCCAACACCAATGCCGCCGTCACCGCTCCCGCGGCGGTAAACACCAGCTTGTTACGTCGGAACGCCTTTTGAAATTTGTAGGCGGCGCTCGGCGGCCGGGCGATCACCGTTTCATTGTTCAGGTGCCGTTTCAAGTCGGCGGCAAGTCCGTTGGCCGTCTCGTAGCGCCGCATGCGGTCTTTCTCCAGGCACTTCATCACGATCCAGTCCAGGTCGCCCTTGAGCTGGTGCATCAGCCTCGAAGTATCGGCGGAGCGACGCTTGGCTGTGGTCGTCAGTTCGGCGGCTCCGAGGGTCGCAAGGCGCGTGCTCGAGCGAGGCGGTTCCTGCTCCCGAATCGTCTTGCGCATCTGGTCAATGCCTTGCGACATCAACTCGTTTGCGTCAAACGGCGTGCTGCCGGCGAGCAGTTCGTAGAGCAACACACCCAGCGATTATGAGTCTCCATCAGTCGCGACGGTGGGGCGAATAGTGGCCGCAGGGTGCGTCGGGGCGGCCACTGTGAGCGGCGCGACTTTGATTAAACCTCCAGGATGTGAGCAAACGATAAAGGAATTCGTCCCCGCTTCATGGTTTCACCCGGTCGGGATTTACAAAGTTCTGGCTCGACTTTGGGATCGCCTGCCGGATGTAAGCGGAAAGCTGTTTCTGACCTTCACACTGGACCCGAAACTTTACGCCAACGAGGAAAGCGCATTTGACGACAGCCGGGATTGGTTGCGCAAAGTTTTCTTTCAACTCCGGCACGGTGTCGAGCACGAAGGCAAGACTTACACCATAGACGCGCCGTATTGCGTCAAGGTTGAATTCCACGAAAGCGGATGGGTGCATTACCACGTCATTTTCCTGACGCGCCGTTTTCTGCCTAAGGAACTGCTGTCGGAGTTGTGGGGTTTGGGGTGGGTGAAAGTCCAGCGAATCACGAACCGGGATTTTCATTATCTGCTGAAATACGTCACGAAGCCTGACGAATTGCCGGAATGGCTGAAAGAACGGAATCGACTGCGAGTATTTCAAAGCACAAAGGGTTTTCTCAAACCAGCCAACCGCCCTGCGTACCGTCCAGAACCGGAAGCCGAATCAACAGAGAAAAAGGAACCGCGGGCCTCCTACACAATCGGTGAACGATTCCGGCGATGGGCTCGCATGGCGGCGATTCGATTAAATGGCACGGTTCGGACGGTTCTATTTCGCATTCCGTATCGGGAGATTTTCGATCATCTGGTTTTGTCCGCTGCGCTGGATGGTCGCTACAAAGGCAGCGGGGAAATAATCATACCAAGAAAGGAGGGATTATCGTTATGGCTGATAATGCAAAACAACCTGCTCACAACGACAAGCTGAACGGCTTGTTCGTGCGCGGCGTGGTCATGTCGAGTGCCGCCAAAGCGCACAAGCGCAAAGACGGAACGGGCGTATTCGTCATCGTTCGGCATGAAATGGCGTTGCAACCGGGAATGGCGGTGTGGGAAGTGTTCCACGACCCGAAAGACGGCCAGGTTAAGCTCGACGGCGAAAACGTCGTCGCGTTTCCGAAGTTGCCGGAATTCCAGCAAGTCACGTTGAAAGTGATGCGATGGGAAGAACGGGACAAGCGTTTCCTCATCAAAGAGGCCGAAATGGTGGCATGACGGAGAGTGAAGGGGCGGCGGGCGGGCCGGGCTTTAGCCCGGCCCCTCGCCGCCCTTAACCTTGTTTAATACACTAATAACTGTCCCGAAATTTAAGCCGCGCGGATTCGGAGGGCAGAAGCTCCGTCTGATCCCTCGCTTGCGAAACTACGTGAAAACGTCATTTAAAGATCACATTCTAAGAGCCGTCCGGGGATTTGCGGACAAAACGAGAGATATGCCTTGCATTTGAAAGGTGATTTGGTCAAAAGAAAAGGCAGTTCTTTAAATAATTTAGATTTTGCGTAGCGTTGGCCGCTACTCAAAGCCACAGGAAAAACCCGCTAATTTTTTTTAAAGGCAAATACAGAAACGAGGCCAAGGCGACGCCCCAATGGGCGCCGTCTTGTGTTTTTTCTGTAAGGCGCCTTAGCGGGTTGCCTCCTGGGGGAGCACGGGGCGTGCGCCTTTCAGGCGTCTGTGAGAAAAATCGGCCAAGAAATATTCCCCATATGACCAACTCGACAATCCGCGAAAGACTGGCCCAGAATGTTCCGGCTTCACTGTTTCGCTTCGATCAATTCCTATTCCTCCTCGCTACGTTAGGCATCGGAGTTTCAGTAGTGGCCCAGGACATTGTGCCTCCACCTGCTCCGCCGGGAACGGCCAATTACATCCAATGGGATGGCTCCGCTTATCGCATCGGATTTGGATGGGATAACCCTGACGGGTCGATCACGCCAATGGGCCGCACAAGCGGTGGTTTGGAACCGGATGATAGCGGCCCACCTACCCCGTACGTCGGAACTGGCGGTGGCGGCGGCACCACCGTTACGTATAACCTTCTCGAACCGGGCACGAACCTTTGGCTATTCATCACACAAATTTCGACAAACGAAGTGCAGGTGACGCTGTCGAACACAATTCCCGGACTCCCTTACGTGCTGGAAATTGCAACCAATCTTCTTGGGCCGTGGTATACGAATCAATCGTTACTGGCAACGAATACGGTTTCGCTCGCGCAGCCTGTTCTGATTGACACTTCGTATGAAGGCGTTTTCTTTCGAGCTTTGCAGGCTGTGCCGAGAACGGTGCGTTGGGCTGTGCAACTGTACAATCCGGCCACTGCCACAAACCAAGATGCGTTTGGTTACGGAATGGATGCTTCCCCCGCATTGTCACCTGACGGTCAAACAGTGTACATGGCAACGGCCAGCAACACGCTTTATGCGGTTGACTTTCTAACCGGGATTGTGAAATGGAGTGATCGTATTTTTAACGGCAGCCTCTTTGCGAGTAACGGCGTGTTTCCACAACCAGCGGAAATGACGAGTTCCCCAATCGTGAGTCCCAGCGGCCAGATATTTGTCGGTTCTACCGATGGACATTTATACGTAATCAATCCCGATGGTACGACAAATGCCGTGTTCAATTTAGGAAACTTCAGCGCCATTTATTCCACGCCGTCGCTGGGCACTAATGGAGAGGTATATGTGACGACCGATGAAACATTGGCGGGGCGGGTATTCAATCCTATTACAGGACTTACCTCTCTTAACTCGATCAGCGGGGCAACCAATTGGATGTTTCAACCACAGGACCTCTTTTACGGAAACGCGGGGGACATCGACTGCAACCCCGTAGTAGCCGCTGACGGAACCGTGTATTTTTTGGCGGAAGGTCACAGACTTTATGCCATTTCCAGCAGTGGCAACTTAAAATGGTTCTTGCCAGTGGCAGGTGACGATGAACCGGACTCCTCGCCCGCTATTGATTCTGATGGCAACATTGTTATAGGGTCCTATTCAGATTATTTGTATAAAGTGGCCCCAGACGGTTCATTGATGTGGATTTTTGATGTTGTTCAACCTGATGGAAGCTTTGGAGTAATTCAGTCCGGGCCAACAATTGGCCCTGACAACGAAATTTATTTTGGAATTGGAAGCTCTTATTCTGAGGATTATTTCGTAGATGCGGGAGATGTTTTTTGCATCAATTCTGACGGTACTCAACGGTGGATGTTTGGGCTTGACGACAACTATGTGAGCACATCCGTGGCGTTAGGCACTGGCGGCTGGGAGTATTTTGGCTGTGACGATGGGGGCCTTTACGCCCTGACGAACGGGGTTCAAGCTTGGACATTTTATACGGGGTCTCCAATCCTCTCCAGTCCGCTAATTGCTGCTGACGGAACGATTATTTTCGGTTGCGACAATGGCACCTTGTACGCTCTTTGGGGGTCTGGGTCGCTTGAGACAAACGCGCCTTGGCCGATGTATCAACAGAATCCGAGCCACACGGGTCAACAGGGGACTGTTGTCCCAGTTGGGACAACGTGCAATCCGCCCTTTTTATCGCAAGAAACAAATAGTATTAGCGGTGAGTTCACGTTTAGAATTGTCGGACAGGCGAACACCCTGTGGAATGTCTATTCTTCCACAAATCTATCAAATTGGGTTGAGATTGCGTCAAATTTGCCGTTAAATGCTGCTGGAAGCACGAATGCGTCAGGCACCAATACCTTTACAGACACCAGTGTCACCGGGGGGTCGCAACGGTTTTATCAACTGTGCAATAGCAATTGTTGTTCAAGAATAATTGGGTTTGTAAATTTAACTATTGCGCCTGGAACGAATCTTGTCGCCAATCAGCTTTATCAAGTGGATGACGAAGTGGAATATTTAGAGTTCTATGCAGGCGGGCCAGAGGCATTTCAATGCTGGCCTATGAACACATTGAGTGCGCTATTCACACTGGTGAACCCTTGGAGTACCACTCAGGACCCAACGCAAGTGTTTAAGTGGAACGGAACCAGCTTCAATGCAGATAGCTACAACGACGCTCACTTTCCCACGTGGCTTTCGGGTGGAGACATGACGTTGATACCGGGGTCAAGCGTGCTGGTCAGTAATGGTACGGGCCATTCGTTCACGGCTTCGTTTGCTGGACTTGTCCAGGAACAGCAGGTATTTCACATTACGAGCAAAACAAACTATTTGAGTTCCACGTTCCCAATGGCGGGAGCGATAACGAACGTGACAGGGTACCTGCCGCAGAACGGTGACATCGTCCAGGTTTGGAGCACCAACACACAGGCTTATATTTCGCACACGTATAGTTCCGGTACATGGTCCAGTGGTGTCCCCATGCTTAATGTGGGCCAAGGCTTTGTCCTGATTACGACCAATACTTACACTTGGACTAATGGCTCAAATTAGCGGTTCGAGGCGCTTGAGGTCTTGACGATCAGGTGATATATTTTATTGAAGTGACAATGCGCGGAAAAGTCAGGTCATGGCGTGGTTTTACATTAGTGGAACTACTGGTGGTCGTTGGCATCATTGCTATTCTGGCCGCGCTATTGCTTCCTGCCTTGGCCCAAGCGAAAATGCAGGCTCGGCAGATCAATTGTCTCAATAACGTTAAACAAATCACGGTCGCGGGTTTAATGTATTTGAACGATAATCCCAGTGGTATCCCAAATAACGTGCCAAATTTCCCAACCTACGATCCGACGATTCCGGAATTCTGGGAAGAGGCGTTTACTAATTACGGAGTGTTTGACCAAGTTAGACTTTGTCCCTCAACGCGCCAGCCTTTATTACCGCTAAATCAAGGAGGCGGGGCTGCTGACCTTGCATGGGTGGTAGGCGGCACTGGTGGCGTTCTTCCTGTGGTTGGGAGCTATGGATTCAACGGGTGGTTTACAGATTTCATGACGAAGGCACCGCCAGCTTTGGGAGGAGGCAGCCTAGCTAGGTACTTTTTCCCGAAATTTTCCTCGGTTCTGAAACCTGCGCAAACGCCATTGGTTTACGATCAGAATTATGATACGATGATTCCTTTAGAAACAGATCGCGCTGCGAACGACCTCTATACCGGGCAACAAAACCCGAATTCGTACGTCCGAGTAGGCATGGGTTGTTCTACGATCTTGAGACACGGCGGGCGGACCGCTGGCAGTTCTGTTCCGTACACCTCGGGCCAACCGCTGCCCGGCGCAATCAATCTCAGTTGCGCTGACGGCCACGCCGAGTTGGTAAAATTGCCAGACCTTTGGACTTATTACTGGCATGTCGATTGGAACCCCGCTTTTGTTAACGGTCCCTGAATTGTGGTCTTACGTATAAATGGCGCGGACAAGACATCCCAACGGGGGTCGCCGGGACTCATATCGGCCCGTGAGAAAATCCCCTCCTGGCGGTGTTGGCATTGGAAGCGGTGTTTCGGGGGTGAAAGGGGCGCAATCCCGATGCCAATGACGACACGACCAGGCATTTGTCGGGGTGGAGTGTTCGCGTGTTGGCATTCGGCTTGGCCTTAATGAGTTTAGCAATCCGAATCACTACACGGGAACACGAAGGGGGAAGATTTCGACTCCACTCAAGGCAGGAGATTTCCGTCACCCGCCATCAAATCTGATACTGCAATCTGATACTGTTTGGTGTTTTTCACGCAAATTCGTGATGATTCAGGACAATACGACTTTCATGAAACCTTAGTAAACATTGGTCGGGATGACTGCTGATGATTCCTGGAAACAGTATAGATGTCGCTCCGCGTATCGATGTCCAACCCGCTCATCTCCGCCTGCTCCGGGCTCATATAAGCCGGTGTGCCGATAAACTGGTGCAATTGCGTGTAAACCGTTGCATCAGTGAGTCTTCCCTCCGTCGCCTTGGCGATCCCGAAGTCGATCACCTTCGGCACCGGCACCCCGTC
Source organism: Verrucomicrobiia bacterium (assembly GCA_036272955.1). Lineage (GTDB taxonomy): Bacteria > Verrucomicrobiota > Verrucomicrobiia > Limisphaerales > Palsa-1400 > DATAUD01. Next base: position 28,885 of record DATAXU010000188.1, on the reverse strand, counting down.
GTGCAGCGTCACCAGAATGTTGGACGGCTTGATGTCCCGGTGAATGATGCCCTTCTGGTGTGCGTGCTGAATGGCGTGGCAGATCTTGATGAACAAATCGAGCCGGTCATGTGTGGTGAGATTATTCTGGTCGCAATATTCGGTGATCCGGATGCCCCGCACCAATTCCATCACAAAGAATGGCCGGCCAGTCTCCGTGGACCCGGCATCGAGCACCTTGGCGATATTGGGATGATCCATCATCGCCAGCGCCTGCCGTTCCGCCTCGAAGCGCGCGACAACGGCCTTGGTATCCATCCCCAGCTTGATGACCTTGAGCGCCACGCGACGGCGCACTGGCCGGGTTTGCTCCGCGACATAGACCACGCCGCAACCGCCTTCGCCAAGGCGCTCCAAAAGCTTGTAAGGCCCAAGCATTTGGCCCACGGCTTCGTCCGCCGTGTCGGCCGGCTCCAGTTTCATCGTCTCAACGGCGGCGGTTTCGTCCGGCGCGTCATGCGCGGCCAGCAATGCCTCCAGGCGTTGCCGCAGGGTATCGTCGCCAAGGCAGGCGCCATTTAGGAATACAACCCGTTCAGCGCCATTTAGTTGCACAGCGGCCTGAAACAGCGCTTCCTCGCGTTCCTGGGGTGATTGCATCTCTGACTTTGATTTGCTCATTCAAGACTACATGCGCAAGCGAGGGACAAAAAGTATTAATAAATCTTCCAAAATCCAACCGTTGGATTTTTAGACGAATTTATTCCCATTTCTCACTTAAAAACCCGCGCCGCCCCGCCCATCTCAACCGTCAGCCACGACCGCGTGTACGCCCACCACTGTTTAGCCGTGGGCACCGCGATCCCGAGCGCGGCGGCGGTATCCTCGAAATTGAGTCCGACGAAGTAACGCAGCTTCACCAGTTCCGCCTTGCGCGGATCAACGGCCGAAAGTTTTTCCAGCGCTTCGTTCACCGCGAGCAACTGGTCGTCATCGGCCAGCGGAGAGGAAATCTCGAGTCCATCCAGGTCCACCACCTCCGCGCCCGCGCCTCGCTTTCTCGCCAATCTTCGCCGCGCGTGCTCGATCAGAATGCGGCGCATCGCCTCGGCCGCCGCGCCAAAGAAATGGGCGCGATTCTGAAAAGTCGGAGCCTCACTTCCGCCCAGCCGCATCCATGCCTCGTGAACCAGCGCAGTCGGCTGGAGAGTATGTCCCGCCGCTTCGCGCGCCATTTTTTGCGCAGCCACACGGCGGAGTTCCTCATAAACGATGGGGAGCAGTTCGCCGGCGGCTTTGGGATCACCCCGCTCCACCCGTTCCAGAATTTGTGTGAATTCGCTCAGGACTTCAGAATAAGGAAGTGACGACGGCTGACAATCAAGAACACACTAAAACGGCTGCATCAGGCGTAAGAACATCGCACTGTTCGTCGGAAGAAATGTCGCGCTTACCAAGCCGTTGGATAGCCCAGTAATTGTCACCGCTCCACTCGCGACATTGATCCATGGGGAGTTCAGGTTGGTTGACGTCTGAAGTTGGAAGCCGTTGGCGCTGGGAGGCCATGCCAGGTTTATTTGCCCGCTTGCGAGGAGGGAGGCGCTCAGTTGAGGCGGCGCCATTCCGTAAAGGGTCACCACACCGTAACCCGGGACATTCACGTTCGCGTGGCCGTTGGTGATCGTGTTGCTCGAGATTTGCCAATAGCTTCCGGCGCTCGAAGTGAAGGTCTGCCACGAAGTTATCCCGGCGGGCTGCGCGGGTGAATTGACAACCGCTTGAACCGGCGTGTTGGTCGCATTGATGAGCACGATGGTCATCGTGCCGTTGGTCGTATGCAAAAAGGCGGAAGCTGTGAGCGCGGGATCACCGCTGACCGTGGCGTTCACGCAAATCGAATTGGGCCGGATGTAACGAAGGAAATGTTTTGCGGCGACGTATTTGGGCGAGTTCTGTAGCGTGGATGAATCCGTAAGAGTCTCAGCGCCGATGGGGCTGCCGTCTGTCATTTGCCAGTAAGCCCAACCGCTCTCCCGTCCGGCGGTGAGCGCTTGTTGGATCCTCAGCGCGATGCTCCACGCGCCTCCGCCCGGAAATCCGCTGGTCGGATACAGCCACGCTGGATTCTCACCCGAAGTTTCGGTCATCCAGGATTTTTTTCCGAAAGAGCCGAAGCCGGCGACCTTGGCCGGAATTCCCGCCGCGGGGCTTGCAGTCCAGCCGTTGACCCACCAGAGCCATTGAGTCGGAGTGGCGGCGGCCGCCGAAACGCCGTCGCTGTCATAGCCATGAACGCAGAAATAGGCCTCGGCGGCGGAGGCGGTCGGATTGGCGCCCACGCCTTGCAGAAATTGGAGGTTCTTGGCGGAGGCGGTGCTGCCGCCGCCGTACTGCCACATCCCGTAGGCATCACCGCCCAAGACATCTTCAGGCCCCATGATTTTGATGCCCGCGAGGTCCGGGTATTGGTTTAGCTCGGACCTGACTGCGGTGAGCGCGGCGATATAGCCGTTGGTCAGAGGATAATAGCAGCTGTTATAATACTCATCAAAGTCCAACTCGTTTTGAATGCTAATCGCGTAAAACGAAACTCCGTACGTATTTTGAAAACCGCGCAGGTAGGCAGCCATGCAACGGGCAAACTGTGTCAGAGCGCTGGTCGGCCCATTTCCGCCCAGCGCGGAGTCATCAAACTCGGATCGTGGCACGCCGGAAACATCGAGCGAGCCGCCGGCGAAATTGCCAAGCCAGATGAACGGATAGGGAGTTCCGTTCGTCGGAAGATTACTGCCGCCGCTATTGTAGGTATTGCCATCAACCAGTTTCACCCACGGCATTGGGGACCATAGCGAAGCGAACAGTTTGAAATCGCCCAGATTGGTAATCAGCGCCTTGCCGGTTTGGGCAGTCAGCCCCGCCACCTGCTGGCCAGTCCCCGATCCGGTGAAATTGAAGTAAGCGATGTTGGAATCGATGTTCGGCCCCATGACGGCGATTGGCGCCTGGCTTCCGTTAAACAGGTTGGTGTAGGTGGTCGCGTTGGTGTAGGTGCGAACGTAGTTGCCGCCCGGGCCAGGATTGCCGTAACCGGGTGAGTTGTAGCTATTGGCCGAATAGGGAGACTTGAAATTGGGCGTCAGATCCATCCGCAGCATCGAGGCCTGCAAATCGCCGAAATATAAGTTGGTCCACCACGTTGTTTGACTCGCCTCCGTCCCGGAGAGGCAAGTCCCGAATCCGTCGATCACCTGAGCGCGACCCGTTTGTGAGGTATCAATTGAAACGGTTTGGCCATCCAATCCCCTGCCCGGCTGGACAACCAGGATCGCGGACACAACGATTTTGACGGCGCGCGACAAGTTCATTTCCCTCAATCTCGCGCCGGACATCGCATAAATCCAGCGAAAGCAATCCCGTTTGCCGACCGGGAAGAATCGCTCTCGGCCGCTAGGGTTTCCAGACTACCCGCCAAAATTGCTCCGGCTGCGTTGGAGTCACGGAATTGGTGATATTCAGCATGTTCGAGAGAGGCGTGTTGGCGCTGACCTGAGTCCAGGTGATCATATTGGTCGAAGTCTCGATCACATAAGGAACGCCCGACTGACCCTGCAGTTGAAAGACGAACTGGCCGGCGCTTTGGGTAACGGCCTGCAATGTTGCCGGCGACGGGGAGAGTGAAATTACCGTGGCCGAGTAAGGCGCGAAGGCATAGCTGATGTTTGTTCCGCTGACGGAAATGGCGGTTTGGGCCACGTTCGGTGAGCCGGTATCGTTTTCCACGGCATTGTCCTGGGGAATTCCGTAAGAATAGACCACCCCGCCTGAAGCCGGGGTAAAGCCGCTCACCTGCACCTCTCCTGCGAGAGTGTTGACAGGGTCTTTGTTAATGACCAACGCCGTCACTCTGCCGTCCTGGCGCTGAACCGCATAAATGGAAAGCAGCGGATACGTGCTTGCGGCGGCGATAACGGTATCGTTTTCCTGCACGAAATTTTTCATCAATTCGCTCACGTAATAAGTTGGGTAAAGGTCTGTCTCCCCGAGGTCCGAATCCGAATTCGCGATACCGTAATCGCCATACTCACGCCAACCGTAAAGCGTGGCGCTGTCATTATAATCGGAGCTTTGGCCGTTGCGCAAATCCCACCAGAAAAGTCCGTTGAATTCCGTCTGCATGAGTTGGGCCTGGCTGTCCAACTTGTAAAGTCCGTTGACGAGGCTCACCGATTGTTTGCCGGGGCCGGAAGAAACCGAGTTGTTTTCGGTGCAGACCAATTCCGTGTTCGCGCCCGCGGAACCCATATAATCGGTGAGCATCATGCGCAGATTCGCCGCGTCATCCGCCCATCCTCCGGACCCGGTTGAGGATGCCAGCAACCCTGCGTCGGACTCGCTGCCAGGATTCTGCGGATAATTATGGAAAATGGCAAAGTCCGGCGTCACGCCCAGGCTGCTCAAAGTTGCCAGCAAAACCGGCGTCCAACCGTAGTGAGACCGTTCCGTAACCGGGTTCAGCACATAATGGTCGTAGTTATTGATATAGCTATCCTCGCCGGTCTCGACCACCACCCCGATTTTGACCGTCGGATCAACTGCTTTAATCAAGCCGATGTATCCGGCCGACCGCATCGCATAGGTGTAAGGATCATGAGCCACGACGTTATTATCAGTTTCCCAGGAAGCGCCGTAAACCTCGTTGCCAATCTCCCAATACTCGAAACCCAGCGGCGCGGTGTGGGAGATGCGCAGAAAGTTTTTGCCGTCGTCGGACTTCAACGGCTCGGCCGCTCGCAACGAGGCCCAATACCCGGCGGTTTGCCAGTTGATGCCGTATTCGTCCACGCCCAAAGATGTCGTATTCGTGGTCGAGGCGTTGACATACGCCACCCACGCCGCGGCTTCATTCGATGTGCCTGTGCCATAGTTCATCGTGATCATGGTTTCCCCGCCAATGTTGGTGATCACTTGTATGAAACTTGCCAGGCTGGCTGACGGGGACGCATAACCTCCCCCGGCCAGCCCGTTGGAAACCCAGTGATAATTGTCGGAATCAGACCCACCCGGGTAACGCAACGCATTCACACCCATATTGGTCAGCAGCATGATCGTGTCCGGTGTGTCAAGATTGCCGTCCCATATTGCCGTGTTCAATCCGAACAGGCGTGGGTCCGCCATGCGGATGGGCTGGCCGGCGTTCACCGTCAGCGTCGTTAGCGGTGGCGCCGTGGCGCTGGTGAGTTCGATGTCATCCACGTAAAATGTTGGCTCCCCCGTGCCGGCGGAATCCTGTATGACGAACCCGGTGAAGTTCGTCGCGTCCTCCACGCCCAGGGCCGACAACGGCACGAAGTACTGCTGCCAGGAGTTGGCCAGCGGTGCGGTCAACGTGCAGAAACCTTCAGGGTAGCCCCCCTCCGTGCCATACATTTGCAGATTTTGCCCGCCGGTTGCGCCGCCGTTGAGCCAGAAGCTGACACTGGCGCGGGCGCTGTCCGACATCGGCGCATGATAGACCCCAAAGCCGCCGTAAGAGCTGGTAATGGTCGCGCTAATGGAATCCTCGCTTCCGGAATTGACCGGGGAAGTATTGGCGTAATTCAGCGTGGTCTCATAACTGGCGTCAACCCAGCCGTTCACCAGTGCATTGGAGTAGATCACCGTCGTGCCCTGAATGGTCACCACCACTTGTGCCGTGGCCGCGGCGCAAGGCGAAACCGGCCCGGTCGTGGTCAGCGTCAGAGTAACCGTGCCAGCCGCAATATCGTTTGCTGACGGATCATAGATGGCATTCAACGTGGTCGCGCCTGGCACAAAGGTGCCCGAGCCGGATGTCGTCCAGATGCCGCCCGTGGCGCCGCCGCCCACCGAACCGCCCAGGCCCGCCGTGTTGTTGCCGGCGGCAATCGTCTGGTTGGTGCCCGCGCTCGCCGTGCCCGCCTCGTCAGGGCTGACGGTCACCGTCACGGTGGAGAGCGCGGTGCTTTCCGCGGCGTCGGTGACTGTGACCGTATAGGTGGTAGTGGCCGTGGGCGAAGCGGTTGGATTCGCCACCGTCGCGCTGTTAAGACCCGTGGCGGGACTCCAACTGTAAGTGTATCCACCACCGCCGCCGATGGCGGTGGGATTGCTCCCGATGGTTGTGCTGCCACCCATGCAATTTGTCTGGCCGGTCCCAGCGTTCGCCGTCAACGGAGTTGAACTGGTGAGCAGCATGTTATCCAGATAAAACACTGGCTCAGCCGTTCCTGCGGAATCCTGAATGGCGAAACCGCTGAAAATCGCCTGGTTCGACACGTCCAGAGACGCCAGTGAGATTGTGTAATGCGTCCAGGTATTGGCCTTGGGGCTTAAAGCAACGCGACTGGCCTGAGTCGAAGGCCCTGTTCCAAGATTGCCGTACATTTGGAGATGCTGCCCGCCGGCCGGGCCGCCGTTGATCCAGAAGCTGACGCTGCCGTAAGCCGCATCCGACGTGGGAGGGATGTAGGGCACAAAGCCGCCGTATTCAGCGGTGATCGTCACAGCGATGGAATATTCGCTGCTGTTGGTGAGAGGTGAAGTATTTTGGAAATTCAGTGTTGAATTATAGCTATAATTTTCCCAGCCGGCGCCCCACACATTGGACCAGACCGTCAGTTGAGCCATGGCCGTGGTCTCGGCCAGCATGGAGACAAACACGCACGAGCAGAGCAATATGAATTTTTGCATGATGTTTGGAATAAGCCGATCGGGGATAATTTTTATAATGGTTTTGGAATCAGTATAAACTGAGATTTCCCATTTGGACTCTCGCCCACAGGGAGCGCGATCCTACGGCGTACGGCGCGATCGTCTTCCATTGGCACCGGTTTGCAAGGCCATTCTCGGTTTTTCTTTGACAGCGGGATGTTCGAGGCCGTTTTGTCCACCCCAGCTTTTTCCCGATATTTGCGTTTACTTTGGGTCTCCACTCATGCACGCGCTCTTCCGAAGAGGATGCGATTTGGCTATTCTGAAAAGGAGCATCTCGGTCTGCGCTGACGACCGACATCCCTCCCGGCTATTGCTTACAAGATTTCAGTCCACGCGACGCACGCGCAAGGCGGCTTCAAGCGAGTGGATCTGTTGGAATTGCGCCCGGGGGCATCGCCGCCGTGCGTGGCGGTTGCTCCAAGGCATCGTAGGTTTTCCAGGAATAAAACTAAGGCCGCGAACTTATTTTGGACAGCACGAGGGCGAAGAGTTGGCGGTTTAGGTTTTCCAGGTCGTCGCTGATGGCTTCGAGGACGCGAGCGCGGTTGGGCTGGGATTCGTAGTCGCCGGCGACGCGGGCGAGGTGCCAGCCGTAGTTCAGAGCTTCGAATTGGGTTATCAATAGCGTCAAGTCGAGTTTGTCGCCTTTTTCGGACAGGAGATCTTTTTCCTTGGTGGAAGCGATGGCGGCGCGGGTGGCTACTTCGCCGGGAGGGAGTCGAGTTTCATGGAGATTGAGCGTGGGGTCTTCGGCGGCTAGTTTTTCGAGCAGTTTTGCGTCGGCGCGCGATGTGTCGCCGATCTTTTTAACGAGGTCTTTGATGTCCGGTTTTTCGCGCTTGACCAACCGGAGAAGACCGACGTTTTTTTCCTCGCTCAGGAGCTGATAGAGAAGGCTGTAGCTGTTGTTTCGGATTGATAACACCATGGGGCTTCCGGGGGGTGGCTCTGGCGGGGGTTTCGGAATTTGACACCCGGCGGGGAGGAGTGAGAATGCGGCAAAAACAAAAATTAGAGCGCGGCTGATCATGGGGCCAGGATCGGCTTTGTACCGGCGGGGGCGTTAGTGGAGGGGGCGACTTTCAATGGCTCGTTCCGTTTGGAAGGGGGCTTCAATTCGGACAGGTCTTCCAATATGGTCTTTTGAACGTTTGGATTGAAAAGGTTTCCGAGGTGGCCGCCTTTTGGAAAAACAGTCAATTGATCGGGAGTGAATGTGGCATGAAGCCAGTGCCTGTCCTGGTCCGTGAGGAGGAAATCATTGTCGTTGACGATGACGCGGATGCCGGGATTGGCCCGAATCCCGGTTTCGTAGGTCCGCAAATCGCCTGCGTGATCCAAGGCGGCGGCGGTTCCCGATGCGATGCCCCAGGCTTTGTAATAGGGGACGGCAAACTTGCTGAAATAGTCGTCGTAGGAGTACTTCATTATTTCCTCATAGACGGGGTCACGCCTGACTCTCCAAAGCGGGCGGCGAAGAACGTGCTCGTTGTATCGGCGCTGGCTGCTGTAAATAATATCGCGAAGGATGAAACGAAAATCCACGCCGATAAGAAACTCGGACTCGATGTCGCTGAAAGGAAGGGTGGCACGGGGCGTCATGGTGCGTTTGCTCAAGTCAGCCACTTTGAGGAAGGTGTTTTCCATGTCATTGGTTCGCTCGGCGGCGGGCCATCGCAGGGGGGCCTGGTAGAATTGGTCGAGCTTGCCCATTCCGTGAAGCAGCCGCACGGGGGTATCGATGGCGAGGTAGCGGTCGAATTTTATGAGGGAAGATTGATTCGTGGACTGGGTCGATGCGATATACAACGACTCGAAAGCGCCCATGGAATAGCCCATCAAAGCTTTCGGCCCCAATCGGTTTGGATAGAGCACATTCAAGCGGTGGTCGATTTCGGTTAGGGCGACGTGCATGTCGTCGCCATCGACGGGCAAATAGGCGGGCAAAGCGGCCGTCGAAGCGTGTTCCATGAATTCGGAGTTAAACGGGCTGCTGACGGTTACGGCGGAGTAACCATTGCTGTAAACCAACTCCGCCAAGGCCATGGAAGTTTCCGCAAGGCGATGGGAACCCAGACCGGGAATTATATAGACCACCGGGGCCGGATCCGGCTGCAACCAGAATGTGAATTTGAGACGGCGGCCGGTGGACGGAATAAGAACAGAACGGGTCTTGGCGAGGTTTGGAAAATTGGGATTTTTGTAGGTGAAGAAAACCGACTCGAGAGTTTCCAATGCGGCTTCGTCTTGTTTCCCTTTGACCTGGAAATTGGCGACGCGGTTGGCCCTGACGAATGTCCACGCATATTCGAGTTCAGCGTAAGGGTCCATTTCGGCCTGCATGAAGCGCACGTCTTCATTGACGGTGTCGGCCATATTGTTATATGTGACAACGTAGGTGAAGTAAGTGTAAGGGCCGAGATAAGTCAGGGGGTCGGACGCGACGAGGTTGTAGGGGGAGATATAAATCAGAGGATTGGCGGCGGTGTCAACTGCGAGACCGACTGCATCGCGATCGTTGCTAGGGCCGAATATCGGCAGCATCAGGAAAAAGTGAGGCTGCCAACCCCACTTGGCTAATGTCTGGCCAAAATCGGCGTCGGACCTGGGGATTTTCCATTTGTCAGCGACATCGAAGAAGCCACCGATGCCGACGGTGGTGTTGCAAAGGAACCTGTAAGATTCGTCACGGGCGCCGGCCCATCTGGCCTGTAGGAGGTTGTCGAGCAACCGCGCCGGGTAAGTAAGATTCGTGCCGAAGTTACCGATTCCCGTGCGGATGGGCTTGATGACGACAGCCCTGTAAACCCTTGCCGTCGGCTTGATAACGCCGGTCAGGAGGCCCTTGTTGAAAGCCCACATCGCCCGGTTGAACGGTTCGATTGGATCCGGGACGGACTTGGGTAAAACAATAGTTTGCGCTGGCGGTGACTTCGGAGCGCCCGGCGCCTGTTGCTGGCTGTATGCGAACGGTGAGAGGAACAGCGAAAGAATCACCAGGGTCGAATGACGACGTTTCCATGCCCATTGAATATCCAGATGGCCCATAATTTTGTTTTGGCGTATTCAAGAAATTATAAGGCGATCTGTTCAGCGTGCCGGGTGTAAATCACATTCATGGGGTGATGCTACGCTGTAAAACACATCGGGCGATATAAGGTGTTTACCGCCCCCTGCTCTGTTTCGGCCCGCCTTAGCGCGGAGCGCTTCGGCGCGGTAAACCCACCTTCCCTGCGATTCGTTCAGAAGTGATTTACCGGGGGGAGCGTTTTGGGTGGGGAGTGGCGTTGCTGATTGCGGCTTCCAGCGGCGCTACGAATGGGGGAGGTTCGTTGATGACGGCCCAGAATTCGCCTAGTTGTTTGACCTTGGTCATGAACTCGGAAAAGACGGTGGGTTTGACGACGTAGGCGTTGACGCCATGGCGGTAGAACTCAATCAAATCCGGCGTGTCACTGGAGGAACTCAGTACGACGACGGGAATGGTTTTTAAATGCTCGTCGGATTTGACCGCTTTCAAAACATCCAGGCCGCTGAGTTTGGGCATTTTGTTGTCAAGCAAGACGACGACGGGATGGCGTCGTTCGCGGCTTTTATATTTTCCCCGGAAATACAAATAATCCAGAGCCTCCTGGCCGTCGCGGACGACGAAGATTTCGTTGCCTACGCTGTAATCTTCCAAAGCGGCGAGGGTGAGATCGGAGTCGCGAAGATCGTCCTCCACGAGAAGGATGTGTTTAGCAGTCATAATTCATTGGTTGCGGAATTAGTCGAGAGCGTGTTATGAGAAAATCCCCGTGGGGGTATCTTCAAATCAGGCTCTAGGTTTATTTTCAGTCATTTGACCGCGATTGACAACGAATAGTTCAAAGTCTTTGGCTTGGCTTGAGAGTTTCACTGTGCCATGCTGAGCATCGGCTGAGATGTCAGATGCAACGCTAAATGACGGTGACTCAAGAACCTCCGGTCGATTCTCGACGACGCGGTGGAGCGTGGTCTTGCTGGCGGGTCAGGAGATGTCACCGGAAAGCGAGGCGGCGCTGGAAAAGCTGTGCCGGAACTACTGGCAGCCGGTTTGCGCATTTGCGCGACGCAAAGGATGGCCTGAGGAGGATGCCAAGGATTTGACGCAGGAGTTTTTTGCGCGCCTGCTGGAGCGGAAGGACTTTACGGGGCTTGACCCGAGCAGGGGGAAATTTCGCACTTTTTTGCTCGCGGCATTCACCCATTTTCTGGCCAACGAATACGACCGCGCCAACGCGCAAAAACGAGGCGGAGGGCGACTGACCTTTTCCCTGGACCAATTTAGCGGCGGTGAATTGGGCGAGGTCGTGGCGACGGAAGAAGTTTCGCCGGGAAAACTTTATGACAAGCGCTGGGCGCAAACGATTGTGCAAACGGCGTTGCGGCAGTTGAAGGAGGAGATGGCGCAATCGGACAAACGCGGGACGTTCGAGGTCTTAAAACCCTTTCTGACGGTGAACGCGGCGCCCGGCGACTACTCTGACGTCGCAACTAGGCTGGACGTCGAAGCTTCCTCGGTGCCGGTGTTGGTGCATAGGCTGCGCCAGCGATACCGGGAACTAGTGCGCGCGGAAGTGTCCCAAACTGTTTCAAGTCCGATGGAACTGGAGGAGGAAATGCGATATTTGTTCGAGGTGTTGAACCAGTAGCGGCGGTGTGGCGCAATTCTTCCTGTAATTTTGGGTATTTTTTACTTCTTAAATAGTGGGGACCCAGATTGTTCTTGATGAGCACAACCAGAAAATGCCCGACTTGCGGCTCGGAAATACCCGACGACGCGGAGGAGGACCTGTGCCTGAAATGCCTTGGGCGGCTGGGGTTTCTTCCTGAGTCCGACGATCCCAAAGGGAGCGGGTTGCTGCGGCTGGGGGATTATGAATTGATGGAAGAAATTGCGCGGGGCGGAATGGGGGTGGTGTATCGCGCCAGGCAATTGAGCCTGAACCGGATCGTGGCGTTGAAAGTGGTCCTGCACGGGCCATTTTCCAGCACGGATTTTGTCCGGCGTTTTCGACAGGAAGCACAAGCGGTGGCGTCGTTGCGGCATCCGAATATCGTGGCCATTTACGAGATCGGCGAACAGGGGGGGAATCATTTTCTATCGCTGGAATTTGTGGAGGGGAGGAGTTTTGCGGGATTGGCGCGCAAACAACCATTGCCGGCGCGGCGGGCGGCGACCTACCTGAAAACAATCGCCGAAGCCGTGGAGCACGCGCATCAGCGCGGGGTGTTGCACCGGGATTTGAAGCCGTCGAATATTTTGCTCGATATATTTGACCAGCCGCGCGTGACGGATTTTGGGCTGGCGAAACTTGTCAGCGGCGCGGGGGAATTGACGGTGCCGGGACAGGTCCTTGGCTCGCCGAATTATATGCCGCCGGAACAGGCGGCGGGGAAATTTTCGCAAAGCGGGCCGGCGTCGGATGTTTATTCGCTGGGGGCGATTCTGTATGAATTGCTGACGGGACGGCCGCCGTTTCAGGGGGAGAATCTGCATTCGATACTGGCGCAGGTGGAGGGGGCTGAGCCAGTGCCGCCACGGCGGTTAAACCCCGGCATTCCGCCGGACTTGCAAACCATTTGCTTGAAATGTCTGCAAAAGGACCCGGCGCGCCGTTACGGATCGGCCCAGGCATTGGCGGATGACTTGGGATTTTTCCTGGAGAACAAACCGATCCGAGCGCGTCCGGTAGCGTTGCTGGAAAGGGCGTGGCTTTGGTGCCGGCGGCGTCCGGTAATCGCGGCGATGACGGGGGCATTGGTGGCGGCGGTGGTCGCGGGCGTGTGGGGGATCGTGTGGCAATGGCGCCAGGCGGAGTTCCATGCCCAGGGGGAATTGAAACAGCGCGTGATCGCCGAGAAAGACGCCGCTGAAACGCGACTGAATCTCTACGCGGCGGACATAGCCGTCGCTTCTCAAGCCATTCAGGCCGGCAACTTCGGGCGGGCGCAGCGCACGCTGGATGGATTGCGACCAAAACATGGGGAAACGGATTTGCGCGGATTCGAGTGGAACTACCTTTGGAATCTGTGCCGGGGCAACCAATTGGCGACTTTGACGGGACATGACGGGACGGTGACCTGCGCCGCGTTTTCGCCGGATGGAAGCCTGCTGGCGACCGGCGGGCACGACGGCACCGCGCGGATTTGGGATGTCAGGAAACACACTTCCGCTGCCGTTCTCAATGTCACTCGCACGGCTGTCTGGTCGCTGGCATTTACGCCGGATGGGAAAGAGTTGATGACGGGGTGCAATGAAAAAATTCAATTCTGGGACACGGGTTCATGGCAGGCACGGACAAATTTTCCGGGGGAAATGGCGGCAATTTCGAAAACTGGAACTTTGTTGGCGACGGCGGCATCGAGTCCGTTTTATTGGGAAGCGGCGGGGACGGTGAGGCTGTGGAATTGGCGCACGGGAGAGTTGCTTCGCCGATTTGAACAACCGGGACGGGCGATTGCATTGACATCGGACGGAGGACTATTGGCGATTGCCGGCGCGAAGACGGGGATCGCTGTTTGGGACACGACGACGGGAAAGCTCTTGCATGAATGGCCGACGAAAAGCCCGGTGTGGTCCATGAATTTTTCGCCGGATGGCCGGGAACTTCTTTCGACGGGATGGTCGAGCGGCGTTGATGTTTGGAGGACGGATGGGGATGGGGCTTTGCAAGTTATTACCGGCCATCAGCTTCACGTTTGGTCGGCGGTGTTTTCCGATGATGGGGCGACAATCGCGACGACGAGTTCGGATCAAACGGTGCGGCTGTGGGACGCGCGGACGCTGAAACAGAAATCTACTTTGCGCGGGCACGGGAGCGAAGTGTGGTGCGCTGCTTTCAGCCCTGACGGAAAGTTGCTTGCAACAGGCGGTAAGGACCAAAACGTCCTGCTGTGGGCCGTGGGAGCGCCACCGAGGGAGAATGAGTTGCTGCACGACATGGATTTTCGACCGATTTTTTCGCCGGACGGAAAATGGATCGTCACGGTGAAGCCTGATACGGACAAGCCGATGTTGTACAACGCGAATGACGGAACGGTTGTCACTGACGATTTTGCGGGCGGGTGCAACGTGGTCGGGTTTTCGCCGGATTCCAAATACGTTGCGTCGCTGGATAGCGACAACTCGACCCTGAAACTCTGGCTGCCGACGGGAGTTTACCCATACCGGGAAGTGAAGCTGGAAGGACTGACGGCGGGACAGGAGTTGGCGATTTCCGGGATGTCGCCGGGACAGGAAAGTTTTTTTGCGATTGATTCGACGGGGTTGATTCGGATTTGGGACGCGGACAGCGGGCGGCTGTTGAATGCCATTCACGGGCCTGTTCCACCGATCCGCAATGCGGTGCTGTCGGCGCACACAAAACAAATTGCGGTGTCGGTCAGCCGGGAAAATGTGGCGCTGCTTTACGATTGTGCGACGGGGGTGGAACGGAAGCTGACGGGGCATCGGGATTTCATCAGCGGGCTCTCGTTTTCGCCGGATGGGTTGGTTTTGGCGACGGGGAGCATGGATGGGACGATCCGGTTGTGGGATACGAGGAGCGGGGAAACGATCGGCGCGCTGGCGGGGCATATGCAGGAGACGACGGGTGTCGATATTTCGCCGGATGGGAAGACGCTGGCGTCGATCTGCCGGAATGAGTCGGTGAAGCTCTGGCATTTGCCGACCTTGCGGGAGGTGATTTCCTTGAATGAACCGCAGGCGGGCTTGTGGGTGCGGTTTTCGCCGGATGGGCGGAAGCTGGCGGTCGAAACGGACACGAACAAGCTTTGTTTGTTGGGAGCGCCAGCTGAGTAGTTGGAAGTGATAAATACGCATAAATACGCATAAAATCGGCAATATGTCCAAAATTTCGTGAAAATTCACAAAAAAGCGCGCAATGCTCCTTGTTTTTCATAAGCCGTTTGGGGTGCTGTCGCAATTTACGGGGGATGGGTCGAAGAATCGGACGCTGGCGGAGTTTGGGTTTCCGGCGCGGGTCTATCCGATTGGGCGGCTGGACGCGGATTCGGAAGGTCTTCTGTTGCTGAGTGATGAGACGGAATTGAACGCCCGCCTGCTGCATCCGCGACAGGGGCACACGCGACGTTATTGGGTGCAGGTGGAGGGAATTCCAAGGGTGGACGAATTGGAGAAGTTGGCGGGGGGGATCGTTGTTCAAGGGCGCAAAACTTTGCCGTGCCGGGCGTGGGTCCTGGAACCGCAGCCGAAGGCGCCTCCGCGCGATCCTCCGATTCGTTTTCGCAAATCGGTGCCGGATTGCTGGATTTCGATGGAGTTGACGGAGGGGAAAAATCGGCAGGTGCGCCGCATGACGGCGGCGATAGGTTTTCCCACGTTGCGGCTAATTCGTGTGCGGATAGGTACTTACGACTTGGGTGACCTAGGCGCCGGGCAATGGCGGATTGCGGATGCCGCCGCGCGTAAACTCTTACTTTAACGATATTGGTTGGAAGAAAATCGCGCTCGACATGAGGCATCGGTTCGGATTTCCTGTTTTCCTTACAAAGGATATATGAACCGAAGAGGATTTATTCGACGAACATCTCTCGCCGCAACGGGGGTGCTTTTTAGCTCGCTTGGCACGGCGCAGGAAACGACGTTTCCAATCGTGCGCACGCCGGAGGCCAAGAGGAAATTTACCAGCGCGGCTGTCGAGAAGACGATCCAGCGCATCCAATCGTCGATCGGCAATAAGGAGCTGGCGTGGATGTTCGGCAATTGTTTTCCGAATACGCTGGATACCACGGTGGATTTCGAGGTGGTAAATGGAGAGCCTGACACTTACGTCATCACGGGCGATATTGACGCGATGTGGCTGCGCGATAGTTCGGCCCAGGTTTGGCCCTACCTTCCTCTGATGCGACTTGATCCGCGCTTGCAGCAGTTGATCGCGGGGGTGATTAACCGGCAGACGCGGTGCATTCTTTTGGACCCTTACGCGAACGCGTTTTACAAAGACGAACATAAAAAGAGCCAGTGGGACAGCGATCGGACGGAGATGAAACCGGGGGTTCACGAACGCAAGTGGGAGGTGGATTCGCTTTGTTACCCGATGCGCCTGGCACATGGGTATTGGAAGCAGACGCAGGACACGGGGCCGTTTACTCCGAAATGGGGCGATGCGATTCAGCGCATTGTTCAAACTTTTCGCGAGCAGCAACGGAAGACCAGCAAAGGGCCGTATCGTTTTCAGCGGCGCACGGAGGTGGCGACGGACACTCTTCCCGGCAGGGGTTATGGGAGGCCGGCCAAGCCCGTGGGGCTGATCTGTTCCATGTTCCGACCCAGCGATGACGCGACGGTGTTTCCTTATTTGATCCCGTCTAATTTTTTCGCGGTGACCAGTCTGCGGCAGGCGGGGGAGATGCTGGAAGAGATTCTGCACGATTCGAAAACAGCGGCGGATTGCCGCGCGCTGGCTGATGAGGTTGAGCAGGCATTGGGTCAATACGCGACGGTGGACCATGCGCAATCGGGACGGATTTACGCTTACGAGGTGGATGCTTATGGCAATTCCTATTGCATTGACGACGGGAATGTCCCGAGCCTTCTTTCGTTGCCGTATCTGGGGGCCACAGCGCCCAACGACGCCACTTATGACGCCACGCGCCGTTTTATTTTGTCGGGCAGCAATCCCTATTACTGCGAGGGAAAGGCGGCCAGCGGGCCAGGCGGGCCGCACGCGGGGATGGGGATGATCTGGCCGCTCGGTCTTATCGTCCAGGGCCTGACGAGCACGAGCGACGACGAAATTGCGCGGTGCCTTGATACACTGCGGAGGACACACGCGGGCACCGGGTTCATGCATGAGTCGTTTAACGAGGATAACCCGTCAAAATTCACGCGTGCCTGGTTCGCGTGGGCGAATACGATTTTTGGGGAATTGATCCTCAAAGTCCACGCTGAGCGACCACAGCTATTGAGTTAGAGCGATTGCCAAAAATACTTTCTGAAATGGCAGGGCAAACTGATGAATTTACCACGAAGGACGCGAAGTTCACGAAGAAGAGGGACAGAAAACTTGACACAGCTAAATTAAAAACCACCAGCCGTATCAGGGGTGCAAATACTGAACACGGAAAAACATAGTGTCGTTCGGAACGGCGAGGTATTGGGCGTTTGTCACGTAGGTAGGAATGAACGGTCCTCCGCTCCAGTTCGACCAGGGGCCGCCAAGACTCGGGGCGGACTGAACCTGATAATTGTCGTAGGGGGCGAGATCGGTGGAGTTGATCTGCATTACCTCCTGGACGGTTGGCGAGAATGAGGTGGCGGGCGGTGGGGCGATTTCAATCTGGACCGTATTGGTGTAGCCAATTCCGGCGTCGGTGATGGTGATGTTCGTCACGGCACCGCCGGACACGTGGGCAATGGCAGTCGCGCCCTCGCCGTTGCCACCGACAATGTTGACGGCAGGGTTAGTGACGTAGCCGGAACCTCCGGACGTGACGGTGGCGTCAACCAGGAAGCTATAAACGACGTCCGGCTCGGCGAATGCCTGGGCCGGAACTGGATTGAGAGTCAATCTGTAATTTCCAGCGGTCACGGATCCCGGGATGGGCAGGGTAAAGACGGAGGCCGTGGCTGTGAAGTTCAGCGGTTGGTTCGTCCAATAATAACCCTCGGTCAACTCCTGCAACTGATAGTTGTCGCCAACAACGAGGTTGGAAAAGGTAAGGGTTGGAATGCGGGCGACGCTCAATATGGGATTGGGAATAAAAGGCGGATCGATAAAGATCATGGGCGTATTGGTGTAGCCAGAACCCGCGTCCAACATGTCGATTGCCGTAACCACGCCGTTGCTGACCACCGCAACGGCTTCCGCGCCGCTGCCGCCACCGCCGACGATTTTCACAGCAGGGGGGTTTGTATAACGATTGCCGCCAAATACAATAGCGACGCCGGTCACAAACCCGTTGGTCAGGACAGCAATGGCGCTTGCCGGATAAGGATACAAAGGGGCGGCGATGACGACCTGCGGCGGGTTTGTGTAACTGTGACCCGCGTCCACAACGTTGACTGCCGTGACTATGCCATCGTTAACGACCGCCACAGCCTCGGCGCCGGAGCCGCCGCCGCCACTGAGCGTGACGTCAGGGACGTTCGTGTAGCCAAACCCGCCATAGGTGACGACCACAGCAGTCACAAAAGTGCTGGTCAACTGTGCAACCCCGGTTGCCTGATAAGACAGGTTGGGCAGCGATTCGTATTGGTAAAGTTCACGAATCTCTGAAACCGAAAGAGGCCGGTTGTAAACACGGACGTCGTCAATGGCTCCGGTAAAAAATCGAATGCTGCTGGCAGAGCCAATAGAAAAGGCGGTTGGTGCTAACGGGACCAGTGTACTGGTGGTGCCCGTCGAAACTCCGTCCACATAAAACGCGGTTGTGCCGGAATCGCGGCTCATCACAACCTGATGCCACTGGTTTGTGGCCGGAAAGGTGTAATTTGCGTAAAAACCATTTACGCCGCCAAACCAACCGGCTAACTGGCCTCCTTCAACGCCAAAGGCGTATCCATTGCCGCTATTGCCATTATCAAAGCCCATGCACATGACATACTCTTCTCCCGGGTTAAAGTTCGTGGGCTGCACCCAGGCAGTCAGAGTCCAGTTGTCGATCGTGCTTAAAGGCGAGTTTGTCGCGGCAAGATAAGCGCTTCCATTGAAATTGAGCGCCTGCTCCGCATCACCGAACCGGTCCGGACAAACGGTTGCGCCAAAATTGGAAAGGACATGGCCCTGGCCGCTCAGATCCGCCAGACTGCCGTTGTTGAAGGGATAATATGCCACCAGGCCGTTGGTCAAAAAACTTTGAGCATCGGCCTGTTTTATGAGGGATATTGTAATGCAAAGAATTCCGAATACTGCTTTTGTCATTTGGATTAAAGATTTGGCGGGCGCATTTCTGACGGTATTTGACTGTGAATGCAAGCAAAATCGCCGACGAAGGCCCTGATTGAATAATGGGCGGCCCGCTGTAATATGAAAACATGCACACGGCGATGCACCTTTTTTCTTTTTTGGGGCATCGGCTTCGCGACGCTACTTATAGCCTTATTACTCACGAACATTTACTGTACTTTGATAGCGAACGATCTTACGTTGCGCAGCACTGGGCAGGAAGCGGTGATAGCAGCTATTGCGTCTTTGGTCGAAGGGGGAAGTGTATGGGCAGTGTTAGCCTACGCTCCAGGGGCTGGACGGGCGTTGTTTATCCCGGCTCTCGTGGTGGCGATCATTTACAAATGCAGCCATCTTGAAGATTGGAGTTACTACGATGTCTCGTTACTTCTGGCGTTTCAATTGATCATTGCGTGGTCGGGCGCGCTTTTGTTATCCGGCCATATTCGCGAGTTGATGATTGTCTGGCTCGTCTTTGGAGCGGTTTTGGCCCTTGTTAGCAGCTTTGCGAGAAGTTTATAACGGCCAACTAATGAGATAGCTCCGGACTAGAAGGCGCTCAGGCTGAGTTAGCGCACCCAGTGTTAGATTCGAAACAGTACTTCCAGGCGATCCGGAAAGCTCACCACGAAGAGCGCGAAAAATGAACATTCTTGAAGCTGCCGAGAGTTCGGCTGATTTTATTTCCGATTTTTCCCTTTTTTCCGGGGCGTCTTTGCATTTTGCTACGGGCGTGATTGCGCGCGTGACGCTGGAAATAGCACTTGGAAAGGAGTTCGATTATCTGATCCCGTCTGAACTGGATGGGGAAATCGAAGTGGGCACGCGTGTCAAAGTGCCTTTTGCGAATCGACAGGTGCTCGGATGTGTGACGGCGCTGGTGGAGTCTTCGCCGCATGAAGGGCTTCGGCCCATTCTTAAAAAGATCGGACGGCAATCGCTTGTCACACCAAAGATTTTGGAGTTGGCGAGGTGGATGGGGGATTATTATTGCTGCCCGGCGGAAATTGCGCTCAAGACGGTTTTGCCGGAGGCGGTGCGCCGGGAGAAGGAGGGGTGGCGCGAGCAGCTTTTTGTGCGCGCCCTGCCCTTGCCCGCGGATGCGGTGGAACCGAAGTTGACGCGGCGTCAGGCGGAAATCCTGGCGGCGCTGCGCACGCAGAAGGAAGCGCCGTTGCGGGCGTTTTTGCTGCAAACCAATTCCACGGCGGGAACGTTGCGAAAGCTCGAAGACAAGGGGCTGCTCCATGTCGCCCCGCAAATCTCGGAGCGCGATCCTTATGCGCGTGAGACGATTTTGCCGACGCAGGCGCTGACTTTGAACGATGCGCAAAAACATGCGGTGGATGAAATCGTGGGCGCTGAATCGGGGTCGGAAAACAAACCGGCGAGCGCGGTTTTTCTTCTTCACGGAGTGACTGGGAGCGGGAAGACGGAAGTTTATCTGCAAGCGATTGCGCGGGCGTTGCAGAACGGGAAGGGAGCGATTGTTTTGGTGCCGGAGATTTCGCTGACGCCGCAAACGGTGGAGCGTTTCAAGGCGCGGTTCAGCAGCGGGCCGCTGCAAACGCTGGTCGCGGTTTTGCACAGTCATTTATCGACGGGGGAACGGCACGATGAGTGGCACAAAATCCGCCAGGGGCGGGCTCGAATTGTCATTGGGGCGCGTTCGGCGATCTTCGCGCCGGTGGACCCGCTTGGGTTGATCATTGTGGATGAGGAGCACGAGTATTCCTACAAACAGGAAGAGGCGCCGCGCTACCATGCGCGCGACGTGGCCGTGGTGCGCGGGCAAATGGAAGGCGCGGTGGTGGTGCTAGGCTCGGCGACGCCTTCGATGGAAAGCTTTTTCAACGTTAAGAAAGGCAAATACCGGCTGCTGGAAATGCCACAGCGGGCGGATGACAAGAAAATGCCGGTCGTCCGAATTGTCGATATGCGGATGGCGGCGCGGCGGGAAAAAGCGGCGCCGATTTTTTCGCAGGAGCTGAAGGAGGCGATCCTCAAGCGGCTGGACCGGAAGGAACAAACGCTTTTGTTTTTGAATCGACGCGGGTTTGCGACGGCGTTGCAATGCCCTTTGTGCGGCTACGTGGCGCAGTGCCCGAATTGCAGCCTGGCGCTGACGTATCATCGGCAGGCCGGTCAGTTGCGGTGTCACATTTGCAATTACGAGGCGAAGGCCCCGGCGGTTTGTCCGGAACCGAAATGCCGCAATCCGGCGATCCGGTTTTCGGGGATTGGAACAGAAAAGGTGGAGGCGACGTTGCAAAAACTTTTTCCGAACGCGCGGGTGCGGCGGATGGATTCGGACACCCTGAAAAGGAAGGAGGATTACCGGCGGACGCTGGGGGATTTTCGGACGGGAAAGATCGACATTCTTGTGGGCACGCAAATGATCGCGAAGGGGCTGCATTTTCCGAACGTGACGCTGGTGGGAATCATTTACGCGGATTTGGGGCTGCACATGCCGGACTTTCGCGCGGGGGAGCGGACGTTTCAATTGTTGACGCAGGTTTCGGGACGCGCGGGACGCGGCGATGTGGAGGGCGAGGTTTTTGTGCAGGCGTTCACGCCGTTTCACCCGGCGATCCAATACGCGCGCCGGCATGATTTCGAGGGTTTTTACGAGCAGGAAATCGAGTTTCGCCAGCAATTGAAATATCCGCCCGTCGGCAGGATCGCGCTGCTGCTGCTCAAGGGGCGCAATGAGGAGAAAGTGAGTTTTTCCGCTGCGCATGTGAAACAGGAAATCGAAAAAAACGCGGGCCTGATCCCTGGCTTGACGCTGGCGGGTCCCGCCCCTGCCCCGCTGGCGCGCGCCGAAACATATTACCGTTATCAGATCATGCTGCGGACGCGGCAAATTTCCAAACTCAGCCGGATGCTGGCGGGGATGTTCAAGGAACTTAAACTGCCGGACGATGTGACGTTGTCCGTCGATATCGACCCGGTGAACCTGATGTAATCAGCGTGGCGAGGAGCGCGAGGACGCCGACGGCGCAAAGATATAAGCCAACTCGAAAACTTGTAGGACGATACGAGAAGCGCACTGTAGATTTTCCGACGGACAGCGAGACGGCGCGGAAATTGTAGTCGGCACGATGGATTGGGGCGGGACGGCCGTTGACGGTTGCCGTCCAACCGGGAAACCAAGTGTCAAGCAATAAGAGACAGCCGGGCTTGGAGAGAGAGGCGTCAATTATGACTTCGTCAGGCTCGTACGAGACGATTTGCGCGGCGCCGTTTGTGATTGGTTCATCCATCGGGACGGCGGCGGGAGGCTCCACGGCGGTTGGCTGGTCTTCGAGGAGCAAGAGCTTTCGCGGATCGAATTGCGGGGAGGAGACGCGGGCGAGGATGGCGGCGCGGTCGGGTTCCACCTGGGAATCGTACACGAGAAGAGCACGGTCGCGGCAGGGCTTGTAGCGATAAATCAACATTTCGCCGGAATAAACCAGTTCAAAGTACGGCGAATTCAGCGGCGTGTTTGCCGGCTGCAAAACATATTTGACATTGAGCAACAGGAACGTTTTCGGAAAGCCCATTGGATTTTGGTAGAAGAAAAAATCGCCTGACTTGCCGGTGATCAACTCCTCATAACGGCGCACGGTCATGAAATCCATTCCGCGAGCGTCACTGAGGCCGAAGACTTCCGCGGCGTCGGGAGACAACACGGAGCCACCGAAAATTCTAAAGTTTGAGCGGTCCTTTTGCAGCCATTCTATGCCGGGAGTTTTTGGGAAGTAGAGGCTGCGGGGTATCGCCGGATTGAAGCCGCTTGCGAAATAAAGAAGATCGAAGGCGGTCCAAATCAAGCAGGCCGCCATTGGTATCCACGCTTTCCAATTGGCGGGCCACAAGACCAAAACGACGACGGCTGTCATTCCGCCGGCCAGGACAAGAAGTTGCCGCATGACGAAGGACCAGTGAGGGGCGTCCAAAATGTGAACCCTGGGACCAATGACGCACCAAAAGCAAAGGAGAGCGGCGCCGACGATTGCGCAGAAAGCGATGGCGACGATGCGCGCGCGGCGGGTGTTCCTCGTGCGATTGAATTCGTCCCAGCCAAAACCGGCGAGCACCGCCAAACTAAAGCCGACAACCATGAGAAGACGGCGCTCGCTGATATTGGAAAAAATGGGGAGCGCGTGCAGAAGGGCGGGAAACGGAGGGACGCCGAAAGCCAGGAGCAACGAACCGATCGCGAGGGCGAGGAAGAATTTGGTGAATTTGCAGCGCCGAAGAGAGATCTCACACAGCGCAAAGAAGAGCGGGACGATTCCCACGTAACCGGTTGACTCGCTGAAATTGGACGATTCGTGCCAGCCCAGGAGTTTTTGCATATCGTCAAATCCCCGGGTGGGATTGCCCACGATGTTGGGAAGCAGATAATGGAGGAGCGATGCGAAGTCGAGGTGGTAGGACCATCGCGCCATCGAGACGGAGGATTGAACGCTTGAGCTTTGGCGGTAATATTCGAGGAAGGGGAGAATTTGGGGAGCGGAGAGCAGCAACCCAACGGCAATCGCGCAGGCCAGTAAGGCGGTGCGCCGAAAGATCTGTTGCCTGCCGGATTCCATAAGGCGGAAAGTGAAATAGAGCGCGACGACAATCGTGACGTGGATCGCGGTTGGGGGATGGCCGCCGAGGATCATGAAAGCAAAGGCGAGCGAAAAACCGGCCCAGTAACGAAGGTCGGACGGCGGAGCGGCCTTGAGGGATTTTTCCACGAAATAAAGCAGCAACGGCAGCCACATCGCGCTGTTCACGTGAGGATGACCGAGCCAGACAATCATGAAGCCGGAGAGACTGAAGACCAATCCCGCCAGAAAAGCGCCCGGAGGCGACACGCCAAGAAGGCGCACGTAAAGGATTGTGAACCAGCCCGCCAGGCAGAGCTTTAAAAATGCGCTTAGGCCGCTCGCTGAAAAAGGGTCCAGCGGCGAGAGGAGCAGACGGATTGGGAAGAGGAGCGCTCCCTGAATTTCCCCGAGGTTGGGAACGCCGCAGCAGAGATCCGGATTCCAGAGGGGAAAACTCTTTTGCTGGCGCGTGAATTCCTGGGTGGGGATAAAGACAAAATATTGATCGGCCAGCAATTCGTTGGATGCGCGCGTGGTTCGATTCCAAGGGGGCAAATTCAATATGCCATCGGCGGGGCCGAGACCTTTGCCGCAGAATAGAGACTCGTGCAGAAGAATGGCCAACACGCCGGCCAATGCCGCAAACCAGAAAATGCCGCGCCCGGATTTCAGCGGCACCGGATCATTTTCCGCAACTTCTTTTGCATCCGGGTTCAGGAGTTTTTTGGGGACATCTTGTGGAATAATTAGGTCGAGATTATTTGAAATCTCAAGCTTTAATTCGACAGGGGCGCGGGCGGCGGCGATTAATGCGCGAGCGCTACGCTGTGGATATCGTGGCGGCTGACTTGCAAAAAGATAGTAACCGTAAATCCCTTGCCCGGATGCTCATCGACTACTGCATTGCTATCCAGGCACATTAGGCGTTCATGGATTGAGAGGGCGTCCAACGCCTGGGTGGTCAGCGGACTTGAACCCGCCCTGGTCGATAGGACGCGGATTTGCAGGCGGACGAGATTTGGCGCCTGCTCCAGGTCGATTCCCACTTCGGTCACGCCGTTGGGGGCGAATATATCGTCCACAATTTCGCGGCAGAGGGTGAACACTTCATTGGCGGCGATGGGAGCCAGGGTCACTGGGTCCTCCGGGGTCACCAAATCGCACAAGATGCCTTTTGGGCAGGAATTGGCATACCACTGCAAGGCGGCGACCAGGCCGACATCGTCGAGGATCCGGGGGCGGAGTTCGTTGGTGATGTCGCGCAGGATTCCGCCCAACTCCAGGGTCATTTTGTTCCAGTCCTTGCACTTTTCCAGCCAATTGGCGGGAGGAGCTTGGTCCAGGGTCGCGAGCGAGAGTTGCAGCGAGATTAACGTGAGCCTTTGGCTGACATCGTCATGAAGCCGGCGAGCGATGCGTTTGTGATGCTGCTGCTGGAGCGATTGGTGCCGGGCCAGCAGAGCGCGAAATTGATTGAGCGATGTATTGAACATTGCGCGTCCTACCGTGGATTAAGCATTGGATGTGCCAATCAGGAAAAAACACGGCAATGAGCGAGAGACGCGGCGGCAAAGCATTGCAGCAGAGACGTCGCGAACGATAAAAGCTGTCCAGTTGTTGGGTAAATTGTCGCGGAACAGGACGACGACGAGGCTCAGGCGGCCTTGAGCACGACGGGTTTACGGATGAGCTTTGCGCCGTTGCTTTTGAGATAGGCCTGGACGGCGGCAATGCCACCGAGGCTGATCGGAACCCGTTTTTGACTCTGAAACAGCCTGTAGTGCGTCAACGTCTTTCCCACTTCCATGATTTCGATGTGCTTATCATCCATCTTCCAGAGCTGACCTTTGGCCAACGGAACCGGAGGGGCTTTTTTGGTAAGTTTCTTCAGTGTTGTTGCGCGCTTAACCATTGTAAGATCCATTTTCATAATATCACCGTGGAACGTCTAATTTTAATGACACCCAAGGATTCCTGCTTTTTCAGGGCGATGCATTAAAGCAAAAGAACCCAAAGAAATAAACAGAAATCTTCAATTCGGATTTAGGCCACCCGGCATCCTGGGCCAGACCAGCACAGCGGCAGGGGGTTGCGTCCGTTTCGCATCTGATTGAGCCTGTTCCTGCGCACGAGTCCGCTGCGGCCGAGTCGTGGTTGGCGTGTCCCAGGCGCGCATCGCAGAAGACTGCGAAAACGGCTGGACGCCTTGGTTGCGCAGGGAATCATCCGACGAAAGACTTCCCGAGGCGCCAGACGAAAAGGCCGAAGCGCGATAAGGGTCAGGCTGGCTAAAAGAATTGGGAGGCGGCAGGCCGCCACTTGACTGATCGAACCCGGACTTAAACTTTTCGTTCTCCGGAATAAAATCGCCCTCACGCATCCGCTGTTCAGCAGTCGGGCCATGAGCATCAAACGACCAGGCATCGCGATCATCGGCGCGGTTTCCAAAACGATCTTTATGCAACAAGCCTTCTCCTTCCTGCGAGTCTCTCTCGAAAAGAGCGTCGCGGGATCCGAATTCCGTCAGGCCCTCGCCGTCAGGATTTTTTTGAAGGGACGAAGCCCAACGATTGGTATGTGCCGGGCCGGTCGCGGGCGCAAACAAATCGAGACTCGACCCGTCATTTCCGTTTTCATCATCTTGAAAAGGAGAATGCCAGCCAAATCCGTTTCGTGAAGATTGCGCAGGAATGATGATCGGGGCCGACGGCATGAATGTAGGGGAAACGGCGTCCGGTCCTTGAAAATTTCCGCGAATAGAGGACGTGCTTTCCTGTTTGATCTCGTGCTCTTGTTGCGGCACATCGAGCAGGGCGGTTGGCGCGGAAAATTCTATGATTTCCCCCGCTTTGGCCGCCGGGCAGGCAATCCCCAGGGAGCCGGTCAAAAGAGCCAGCGCCGCCGGGACTGAGATTGAATTGCGATATGCCATACCTTCGAGAGGCCTGTATAGGCTAAAACGCGGCGCAGGTCAAACTTATTCAGCGCCGCCGAAATCGCCGGGAAAGGATTGCTGGCGGAGGGCTTCATAAAGAACCAGCGCCACACAATTGGAAAGATTCAACGACCGGACTTTTGGGTGGAACATGGGGATGCGCAGCCAGCGTTGAGGATACTGGTCCAGGATTTGGCGGGGCAATCCGGCGGTCTCGCGGCCGAAAACCAGATAGTCGTCGGCGCCGTAAACCACTTGCGCATAATGCTGTTTTCCGTGGGATTCGATAAGCCAGAGACGCGCGCCGGGTGGAAGCTGGCTTTGGAATGCCGGCCAATCCGGCCAGCGGCGCCATTGCAAATGTTCCCAGTAATCCAGGCCGGCGCGCTTGAGCTGTTTGTCATCGAGCGTGAATCCGAACGGTTCGATCAAGTGGAGCGTCGAACGAGTCGCGGCGCAAAGTCTCGCCACGTTGCCGGTGTTGGGAGGGATTTCCGGTTCGAGCAGGACGATATTCACGTTAGTAAAAAACCTTCCACAAAACCAGGCCATGCGCAGGGGCGGTCATTCCGGCGGCGGCGCGGTCTTTTTTGGCGAGGATCTCCTTGATCGCGCCGGGGGCTATCTTCCCCTGCCCCACTTGCACAAGCGTTCCGGCGATGCCGCGGCACATTTTGTAGAGAAAGCCGTCGCCCTCGATTATCAACGTGAGCAGCGGGCCGTTGCGTTTGATGTCGCAACGCGTAAGGGTTCGAACGGTGGAAGCCATCTCGTAGTTGCGCGTCGCGGCGAGGGATTTGAAATCGTGGCGGCCGAGAAAAAGCTTGGCGGCGGTTCGCATGGCCGCGAGATCGGGCAGGCGGCTGACGTGCCAGGCGCGCTGGCGGAGGAGCGGGTTCATCGCGGAGCCCACCCATATATAGTAGCGGTACTGTTTTCCTTTGGCTTTGAAACGAGCCTCAAAATCATCGCGGGCACGCACGGCCGCCATGATACGGATGTCGCACGGCAGATGGGCGTTGAGGGCAAGGGCGATTTTGCCCACAGGCATTTTGAGGGCGGCGGTGGGTATCTCGACATCGGCCACCATTCCCAAGGCATGCACGCCAGTGTCGGTGCGACTGGAACTGCGCAAGGGACCGGCGGTTGGGAAAATTTTGGCGATGGCTTCTTCGACGCGTTGCTGAACGCCGACGCCGGTTTTTTGAGTTTGCCAGCCGGAGTAATTGGAGCCGTCGTAGGCGATCGTCAGTTTCAATTTCATCCGACGGCTCTGTCCAAATAACTTTGCAGTAAAATGGCGGCGGCGGTTTGATCGACTTTTTGTTTGCGCTTGTCGCGTCGGACACCGCTTTCGATCAGGAAGCGATTGGCCTGGACGGACGTGAGACGTTCGTCCCAGGTTTTGACGGGGACTGAGACGACTTTTTCCAAGGCGGCCACAAACTGCCGCGCTTTTTCGGCGGCGGGACCGTACGTGCCGTTCATGTTTCGGGGCAAGCCGACCAAAACTTCCTGGACGTTGCGGGCGGCGACCATTTCCGCGATGCGGGCCAGCAATGCCGGCTCGGGTTCGGCGGCCAGGAACTCAAGCGGTTGGGCGATCGTGGCGGTTTCATCGCTGATCGCGACGCCGACGCGTTTCGTTCCATGATCGAGTGCGAGAATGCGCATAGTGCAGCCGGCAAATTGCCCGCGGCGACGGGCCTTGTCAGTCATTTTCGCGACGGGCCGGCAGAGGGCCAAACCGAGATTCATGATTGTGATGTGCGCGACGTCGCGAACGGGACGGAAATGCGAGTGGGAGAGATGTTGCGGATCGTAAATGCACTTGACAGGGACGGGCACGATTGGGGCGCCGAGCCAGGCGGCGCGGACGAGGAATTCCAACTCGAATGCATAACGGCCGGAATGTGTTTTTAGTTGACTGGTCAGCGCGAGCGGATAGCAGCGGAATCCGCATTGGGAATCGCGGAGGCGTATGCCGGTGGCGAGGCGGAAACAAAAACTTGAGACGCTGTTGGAATGGCGGCGGGCGGCGGGACAGCGGGAGGCAAAGAAATCGCGCACGCCGACGATGAGGGCGGCGGGCTGCGCTTGCGCGAGGGCGAGGAACTTGGGCAGATCGTCGGCGAAGTGCTGGCCATCGGCGTCCATCGTGATGATATGGGAGAAGCCGAGTTGGGAAGCGCGGTGGAAGCCGGAGCGGAGAGCGGCGCCTTTGCCTTGGTTGCGGGCGTGGCGGAGGATGGTGCATCCGGAGATTTCCGGCAACGGGGGGGTTGAGCCGTCGTCAACGATCAGGACGGGGCAATAAGCGAGGGCCTCGGTGGCGACGGCGGCGGAGTGATTGAAACAGGGGATGACGACGCAAGGGTTCAACACGAACTCAAAAGAACGCATAAAATCGCCGAAAACACGAAAAAAACGGACAATTTTTAGGGTCTGAAAAAGATGAACTTGAAATTATGCGAGGCGGCGCGAAATTCACATAAAAGGCCCGTGCAGGACATGGGCCGAGTCCAAATGGGAAATCCCGAATGACACAAAAAAGAAAGGAAAATTCCATGCAAGCACATCAAAATGACTACTTCGGGGCCTATGGCAATCTGAAATTGACGCGCGACGCCAAAGGCATACTTGTCGCTCAATTCCACAGCAACGGCGGGCCATTCATTATGACCGCGCCAGCTCACACGGAATTTGTCGATGCGTTCTAC
>DATAXU010000187.1:0-3691 GCA_036272955.1 Verrucomicrobiia bacterium | reverse complement strand
CTGTTCCTCAAAGGAACGGTGCGCCGGGCAAAACCGTTGCTCTACGTGTATCGCGTGCTCCTCACAGGGATTCACCTGATGCGGACCGGCGAGGTGGAAGCCAACCTCGTCACCCTGAATGAGAAATTCCGCCTGCCGTACATACCCGACCTGGTGGCGCAAAAACTGGCCGGACCGGAAAAGTCCGTCCTCAACGACGCCGACGTCACCTTCCACGAAACGGAATATCAGCGACTGCGCGGAGAACTGCAATCCGCCCACGACGCCAGCAAGCTGCCTGAACTTCCGAGCGAGGCAACCCGTGCGACGCTGAACAATCTGCTCGTCAGCGTGCGTTTAAAGCAATCGTGACCCTCCTACGAGGCAAACACCTCTTACCAGCATATTCCGCAATATGTAGTATCTCACTCCACTCCTACACCACATATAGATTTTCCCGTTGGAGTTTTTGACGAATTTATACGAATTTTTCACTTAAAAATTTGACGATAACGCCCGGTTTTGGCATAAGGGAAACACTGGTGAAGGTTCTGATTCTCCCACTTTGTATTTGGCTGGCCGTTGGACTCTCTTGTTTCGACGCAGCCGCCGAGATCATGACCGCCGAAAGTTCCTCCCGCCAATTCATCGCGCGCGAATTTCAACTCGGCGGAGTCCCGGCCGCCGCCGGCGCAATCCTCCGTTCGAGAAGCGATTCCCAGGGCTTTCTCTTCGTCTCCCGAACCTCCCCTTCCGAAGTCACCGAATCGAAAATCACGTTGGACCCCTCGATACTTGTCGTTTCCTGCGAGCGCCTCAAAAGTTTGTTCCTCACCGAACTCGGTTTGGTTGATCGATGGCAAGGCACGGTGAGCCTGATGATCGATCCCGCTTCAAAAAAAGAAAAGGAACCTCGCCTGACGGCCATCTATCGTCCGAACGGATGGACCTACAGTCTCGAATTGCCCAAGACCATCGAAACCCGGGTTCTCGCCAGGGCTTTGCTCGAAACACTTTTTCTCGAAGTGGCCAATCGCAACGCCGGCTCGCAATGCGCCGAAATCCCCTGCTGGCTGGTGGAAGGAATGGGCGCGCAGTTAAAAGCCTTCAACTTCCCCACCTACATACTCCAACCCGGCGTTGAACTGGACGGCAACCGCGTGAAACTCGAAGGGCTCGACATGGTCCGAAGCGAATTCCGCCGGCACGCCCCTTTGAGTTTCCAGGAACTAAGCTGGCCGACCGACGCGGACAAGACTGGCGATGGCCTTGAGCTGTATCGCACTTGCGCCCAATTATTCCTCGAACAATTGCTCCAGTTCGACGACGGCCGGGCGCTGCTGGTGAAAATGCTCCAGGAAATGCCCGATCATCTGAATTGGCAAACGGCTTTTCTTTCCGCCTTTCACCCGCATTTCCAGCAATTGCTCGACGTCGAAAAATGGTGGGGCTTGAGCTGCGTCGATTTCACTAAAAGCGATATCGCCGAGCCGCTGACCTCGCAAAATTCGTGGAAAGATTTGCAGGACGCATTGGACGTTCCCGTGCAAGTGCATTTCGAGGCGGAAAAAATGCCTGCTGAGGCCAAAATCACATTGCAGGAAGTTATCACCCAATGGTCCCCGTCCGATGCCATCCCCGCTCTCGAACGCGCCACGGAACAATTAAAATTCCTGCACTTGCGCGCGTCCCTCGAATTTCGGCCCTTGGTGGATCAGTATCTAAAAGTGCTGGCCGGTTATCTCAATTCCGACCGCGGGCCCAGGCTCGAGTGGACATTGGGAAAAAACCACCCATCCGTGTTCAAACTTTTAAAATCAGACACCGTCGAGCAATTGGATGCGTTGGACAAACATCGCGAAGCATTTCGACCACAAAGGACCGCTTCCGACAAAGTCCGCCAACTCAGCGCGCTGGGCCATGCGAAATAACAAAACTTGCCTCACCCGGAATTTTCCTCAACGTTTCCGGCGTGCAAACAGTTCGATCCGTTCAAGCAATGCAACGTCTGGGCCGCCGATGGCAAAGCGCGGATGTCCCGGTCGCATTCGTGCCGACCATGGGCTATTTGCATCCGGGCCACATCAGCCTGGTTGAGCGAGGCCGCCGGGCGGCCGGCCGGCGTTGCAAGGTGGTGGTCAGCATCTACGTCAACCCCACGCAATTCGCCCCCACCGAGGATTTCAGCAAATATCCCCGCTCTTTCGCCCATGACACAAAACTCTGCGCCGATGCCGGGGTCGATGTTTTGTTTTTTCCCTCGGACGGCGAAATCTATCCGCCGGATTTTAGCACGTATGTCGCCGAGGATAAACTGGCGCGCGGGATGGAATCCGTTTCGCGTCCCATGCACTTTCGCGGGGTGACGACGATCGTCGCAAAGCTCTTCCACATAGTTCTTCCGACGGTGGCTGTTTTCGGCGCGAAAGATTTTCAGCAAGCCGCCATTATCCGCAAAATGGTTCGCGACTTGAGTTTCCCTCTCAAAATAATCGTCGCGCCCACTGTCCGGGAGCCGGACGGATTGGCCATGAGTTCCCGCAACAAATACCTCTCTCAGTCGCAACGCCCACAAGCCGTGATTCTATGGCACGCCATTCAACAGGCCAAAGCGCAAGTGCGCGCCGCACCCATTTTGGCTACGCGATTGAAGGAGAAGCTTCAGCGTTTAATCGCGACCCAGCCGGAGGCGCGACTCGATTACATCGAATTTTTTGATCCGGACTCGCTGGAACCTCTACGCGAAGTCCGCCGCGGAACTCATGTGGCGCTGGCTGTTTTCATTGGGAAAACGCGCCTGATTGATAACGCCGCGTTATAGCCGAATTGTCAGCAATGATTTACCGCCAACCCTGGGGCGGGCTGGATGATTTTAATTTGAGGCTGGCGCGCCCGAATTTGGTCTTCAAACCATTGCCGGGAATCCGCTTCGCCGTGTCCGAGCAATATCGCGCGCGGCGAAAGGTTGCAGGCGAAATCCAGCAGCGCCTCGCGATTCGCATGGGCGGTCAAATCAAATTCCTGCACTTCGCAATGCCGCGTGACCTCGCCGGCAGAGGCGCTGAAAACAAACGTCTCGCCAAGCTTGCTCGCTTTGAGCCGTCCGCCAGGCGTGCCGGGGTCCGCGTAGCCGACGAAGAATATCCCCTGCCGCTCATCGCTCATCATCCGTAGCGCCAAGTCATGCGCCGGCGTGCATTCCGTGAGCATTCCCGCCGTCAAAACAAAGATTCGCCCCCCTCCCAATTTGATGGTGTCCAACTGCTCCTTTTCCAGCACGATCAGTTGCAATTCCTCCGAAAGAGTCAGCCCGGCCAAATGGCGGTTGGTCATGTAGTTTTTTTCGTCGTAAGTTCCGGTGAAAACTTTTCCCAGGCCTCCAATGTAAATTGGCTGGCGCGGGATTTGCCCGGCTCTCATCATCAAAGCGAGCTGCGCCAAGATCTCCTGAGTGCGCCCGAGCGCGAAGGCCGGCATCAACACGCTCCCGCGCCGTGCCAGAACTTTTTGGATCGATTCCGTAAGACGCTGAATCTCCGATTCCCGTGAAAATCCCGGTGGCGTCACTCGGTTGCCGCGCGTGGTTTCCATAATCAAAACATCGGGGCGAAGATCCTGAAAACGCGCGGATTTCAACAACGTTTGGTCGTGGAAACAGACGTCGCCAGTGTAGAAAAGGCTCTCCGATCCCGCGTGGATCATAATGCCAGCC
>DATAXU010000186.1:0-40466 GCA_036272955.1 Verrucomicrobiia bacterium | reverse complement strand
AATTCTATCAGTCGCGCCTCTGGGGGGAAGGCAAAACGCCGCTCATGCGGCGGCGTCACAAAACCGCATTCTATCAGTCGCGCCTCTGGGGGGAAGGCAAAACCGGTTGGGGCGTCATAGCATTCCGATGTCGATTCTATCAGTCGCGCCTCTGGGGGGAAGGCAAAACACCAACGAGCCAAGTGGGGCGGCACCGCGAATTCTATCAGTCGCGCCTCTGGGGGGAAGGCAAAACAGTGATCGAGCGGCCGTCAATCGTGTTCGTATTCTATCAGTCGCCCCAGACAGTCTCGCCGCAGCCTGAGCACTTTTCGCCTCCTATTGGCCAGTTTGGTCATTCTTCGTGACCTCTCTGATCTTCGTGGTGACCTTCCCGATCTTGTGGTGAATATGCGCTTGACTTTCCGCCCAAATTCGAGCAAAAATCCGCCCCAAAATCGCATACCAGTCAACTCAACTGATTGGAGGACTATGAAGGGACGTAACATCTCAAGAGAGAATTTTCGCGTCGGCCTTGCCGCCGCCGTTCTCTGCGTTGGAACGTGCCAATCCTCCACCGCCGTCCCTGCCGTCCAAAAGGAACTGGCCCTGGCAAACACCGGATTCGCCTTCAACCTCCTCAAACAACTCAACAAAGAACAGCCGCGGGCCAACATCTTCATATCCCCCTACAGTGCTTCAACCGTCTTGCAGATGGTCGGCACCGGAGCAGCAGGAACAACCCTCACCGAAATGGAGAAAGCCTTGGGCACCAGCAGCTTGACCGAAGCCGCCGTAGAGCAGGGCAACGAAGACATCGCCGCCTACATCAACGCCAAAAACACCAATTTCATCCTCACCACCGCCAATTCGATCTGGTATCTGCAAGGCATGCCCCTTGTCCCGGCCTTTATCGATAACGATGAGAAATACTTCGGGGCCACCGTGAAGGGCCTGAATTTTGCCGCGCCTTCCACCGTGGCCCTCATCAACAATTGGGCCTCGACAGAGACGCACGGGAAAATTACCAAGATTTTCAGCACTATTCCTTCAGAAACGCGCATGATTTTGGCCAACGCCGTCTATTTCCTTGGAAGCTGGCAAAACCCCTTCGACACCAACCTGACCACCTCCCGCTCCTTCTATCCCGACGGAGGCGGCCAGTCCACAATTCCCATGATGCAGCAAACGAGGCAGTTTATTTATAGTGAAACATCTGATTATCAAGCAGTTGAATTGCCGTACAAGGGAGGCGATCTGGCGATGTATGTCTTCCTGCCCAGCCCAAATTCCAGCCTGGAACAGCTTCTCAGCGCCATGAACGCCCAAACGTGGCAAGAAACCATCAACAACGACTTTGGCATTGACGAGGGCACACTCACCCTGCCCAAGTTCAATCTCACCTACGACACCAGCCTCATCCCGGCCCTTCAAGCCCTGGGGATGAGGACCGCATTCACGACCGAGGCCAACTTCTCAAAAATCTCAAGCGAGAGACTCTACATCGGCATGGTAAAACAGCAGGCAATGGTCGAAGTGGACGAATTAGGCACCGAGGCCGCCGCCGTGACGACCGTCGGCCTCCTTCCCACGGTCGTCCCCTACTTTCCCAATCCCTTCCAGATGGTGGTGAACCGCCCCTTCCTTTTCTTCATCGAAGACCAGCAAACCGCGACGATTCTGTTCAGCGGCGCCATTTTCAACCCCTAAAATCCAACCGTTGGATTTTTAGACGAATTTATACGAGTTTATCAGTTCTGATTTCGGAATTGTGGATAACGTGGGCAGAAGTTCTTTTCGACTTCTGATTTAAAAACGGTTCTCCTATCCCGGCCATGATTGATTCCGTGAATCCCGAAACCGGCGCCGTCGCGTCCGACTCCAAAAAGCCCCGCCGCAAAACATCCGCCACCGCCGGCATGCCCAAAATCGACCGCCTCCCCCCTCACTCCATCGAGGCCGAGCAAGGCGTGCTGGGATGCATCCTACTTTCCCCCAACGACTGCATGGGCGAGTGCATTGAAAAGCTCAAGTCCGGCCACCTCGTTTTTTACGACTTGCGCCACCAGACACTTTTCCAGGCGCTGATCGAGATGTACGACGAAAAGCACGCCATCGATCTCATCACCCTCCAGCAGCGCCTCAAGAACAAACAGCAGATCGAAGCCGTCGGCGGCCTCGGCTACATCTGCGGTTTACCCGACGCCGTCCCCTCCGCCGCCAACCTGCAATACTACCTCGACATCATCCTGGAGAAATTCCTCCTGCGGAAAATGGTTCAGACCTGCACGCACATTCTCGCACGCGTTTTCGATTACGAAGGGGAGGTCGATGGTCTGCTCGACGAAGTCGAACGCGACGTCCTTCGCATCAGCGAGGAGCGCGTCGGCGGCGCAAACCTGACGATCAAAGAGCTGGTCAACCGCGCCATCACCAAGATCGAGGAATTCCATCAAAACCAGGGGATGCTCACCGGCGTCGCCACCGGCTTCGCCGATTTCGACAAAATGACCACCGGCATGCACGAAGGCGAAATGATCGTCGTGGCCGCGCGCCCCTCCGTGGGCAAGACGTCCCTGGCCATGAACATTGCCGAGCACGTCGCGCTGGACTTGAAAATCCCCGTCGGCGTTTTCAGCCTGGAAATGACGGCGGACCAATTGATTCTCCGCATGTTGTGTTCCCGCTCCCGAGTCAACCTGCGCAACATTCGCGACGGCTTCCTGGCCGAGCGCGATTTTCCAAAATTAACGGGGGCCGCCGGCAAGATGGCCGCCGCACCGCTCTTCATCGACGACAGTTCCGGATTGTCCATTTTGCAATTGCGCGCCAAGGCCCGCCGCATGTGGCAGCAATATGGCATCAAGTTGTTTGTCATTGACTACTTGCAATTGCTCCATTCTACTTCGCGCCGGGCGGAAAACCGCCAGCAGGAAATCTCGGAGATTTCCGGCGGCATTAAAGCCCTGGCCAAAGAATTGAATGTGCCGGTTATCGTGCTCAGTCAGTTAAATCGTGAATTGGAAAAACGCGGCCCCGGCGAACGCCCGCGCCTGTCCGACTTGCGCGAATCAGGGTCCATTGAACAGGACGCCGATCTCGTTGGTCTGCTGTACCGTGACTCAAAAAATAAAGAAGGCGAGGAAGACCCCGCCGAATTCGAGCAGGACGCCATTCCTGTGAAACTCTATATTGCAAAACAACGCAACGGCCCCACAGGCGACGTCGATCTGACGTTCCTCAAGAGCTACACTCGTTTCGAGAGTGCGGCCAAGGTCAGCCCCGAGGACGTGCCGTCCGACGCCTGAGAGATGAAAACCCGTCTGGCGCTTTTCATCGCGGCCGTCTTCCTGGCGTTGTTGCCCAATGCCCACGCCCAACTCGCCCTCGGACAGCCGCGCATTAACAAGATCCTCATCGCCCACGTCGGCCCGCCCGCCGTC
The DNA here is from genome assembly GCA_036272955.1 of Verrucomicrobiia bacterium. GTDB lineage: Bacteria > Verrucomicrobiota > Verrucomicrobiia > Limisphaerales > Palsa-1400 > DATAUD01. The sequence continues at coordinate 37,044 of DATAXU010000186.1, read as the reverse complement.
AGCGACGATTACATTCGCGCCAACATCCGCGCCAAGGTCGGCGAGCCTTTTTCCCGTTCCGTCGTCGATGAGGACGTCAAGAACCTTTACGCCACCGGCTATTTTTTCAAAATCCAGGTCGGCGAGTCGAACTCCGTTGACGGCATCGACCTGACGTACGTCGTTCAGGGCAAACCGATTCTCACGGACATCTTTCTTGTCGGCAATAAGAAGATGAGCGACAAAAAGTTGAGGAAAAAAATCACTTCCAAAGTCGGCCAGCCGCTGGATGAACGCAAAATCTTCGATGATGCGCAGGCGATGAAGGAGCTTTACGAAAAGTCCGGTTATCAAAAGACGACGGTGATAGCCCAACCGCCGGTCATCAATGAAGCCGCCGGCCGCGGCTCGGTGACCTTTGAAATTCACGAAACCCCCAAGATCAGGATCAAGGACGTCATCTTCGTCAACGCGACCCTCCCGCAAAAACAACTGCGCAAAGTCTTAAAAACCCGCAGGCATTGGATGTTTTCCTGGCTAACCGGTTCGGGCGTGCTGAAGGAAGATGATTTCGACGAGGACAAGGACAAACTGACCGAGTATTTTCAAAACAAAGGCTACATCGATTTTGCCATCAAAGATATCCAGTTTGATCCTATAACCCCGAAGTGGATGATCATCCGCATCATTGTTTCGCAAGGCCAGCAATACAGGGTGGGAACGCTCGATATCAAAGGCAACAAACTTTACACCACCAATGAGCTGATTCACGGCGTCAAAATTGCCGGCAAAATAATGAAATTGAAATCGACGCCCGGGGCCATTTTCACGCCGACCGATTTCAGCGATGACGTGGACACCATCCGCGACATGTATGGGGCCAAGGGCTACCTCGAAAGCGACGAGGGCGGCAACACGCTTTTCACCGCCAACCACGTCGCCAATCCCGCGACAGGCACCATCGACATTTCCTTCAACATTAACGAGGGCGAAAAGGATTACATTGAGAAAATTATCATCAAAGGGAACGTCAAGACCAAGGACAGGGTGCTTCGCCGCGAATTGGCCGTCTATCCCGGCGAGGTTTACAACATGGTTCTCGTGAAAATCAGCAAAGCCAGGCTGGAAGGCCTCGACTATTTCGAGAAGGTGGACACCGAAGCGCAGGACACAGACGTTCCCAACCGTAAAGACCTCGTCGTCGGAGTCGAAGAAAAAAGCACCGGCAACGTCACAGTCGGGGCCGGTTTCAGTTCCATTGACAGTCTCGTCGGTTTTATCGAGCTGAAGCAGGGCAATTTCGATTTGTTTAACCCGCCGACCTTTACCGGCGCCGGCCAAAAGTTCCAGGTCAAGGCCGCCATCGGAACGGAACTTCAGGATTATGAGGTGTCATTTGTCGAGCCGTGGTTTTTGGGAAAGCAATTGGCTTTTGGCGTGGACCTGTTCCATCGGGAAATTGACTACAACAGCGTCAACAACATGTACACGGAAACCTTTGACGGCGGCTCTCTCAGCCTGACCAAGGCGTTGACCTCGCGTCTCAAAGCCGGCATCACTTACACTGTCGAGGCCGCCCACGTAGCCATCGAATCCGGCTTCACTACCAATTTCTCCACCAACTCTTTCCCTACCACCAATGGCCTGGGTAACAACCTGCCGGTGTCCGGCCCGAATATTTCCACCAATATTTATGACGAGCGCGGTACTTACGTCATTTCCAAGCTCGGCCTTTCCCTCACCTACGATACCCGCAACGCATTCCGCAATCCCGACAGGGGCCAGGTTACGGAACTCCGCGCCGAAGCGGCCGCGCCGCCGGGTGACACGGATTTTTACAAGCTGGAATTGCGCACCAGTTGGTTTTTCCCCGGCTTTGCGCCGGGCCACATAATCGAACTAGACGCAAGCGCGGGCACCGTTTCCCCATGGGGGGACAGCACCCAGGTGCCCATTTTCGAGCGCTGGTTCCTCGGCGGCCTTTACTCACTGCGCGGTTACAAATACCAAACAATCGGCCCGGAAGACCAATACGGAGAGCCGCTGGGTGGCGACACCTATTGGTTCGGCAGCTTGGAATACAGCATCCCGATTGTTAAGATGCTTCGCGTTGCTGCCTTTTACGACGCCGGCAATGTCTATCCCGACTCATTTAACTTTAATCCCGGACCGAATCGTGGGTTTTACAGCGACGACGCCGGATTGGGGCTGCGGATCGTCCTGCCGATTGGCGGCGGCACCCCGCTTCGGCTGGACTATGGCATTCCAATCACGCATGATCCCACTGTAGGTAATAGTGGCCGGTTCCAATTTGGATTCGGTTACCAACGCCAATTTTAATTGTCATGAAAAAATTTGTTCCGCTCACATTTGTCGCCGTCACCGCCGCCTTGCTGGCGTTTGCGAACGCGGCCCCCGCCGCCGACTTGAAGATCGCCACAGTCGATCTTCGCAAAGTCTTTGACAAATATTACAAAACCGTCGAGTCCACCGCAGGCATTAAACAAGAGGCCGCCGACATCGACAAGCGCCGCAAAGAACTGGTGGACGACGCGAAAACAAATGAGGACGAATGGCGCAAGCTGATCGACAAAGCCAACGACCAGGCCGTTTCCTCCGAGGAACGCGACAAAAGCAAAAAGGCCGCCGAGCAAAAATACGGCGAACTGGAGAGTGACAAGGAAGCCATCACCGAATTCGACCGCGTTTCCACCGCCCAAATGCATGATAAGCAACAGCAGCGCCGTGACGACATTGTCAAAGAAATCCGCCAGGTCCTCAACGCCGACGCCAAAGCAGCCGGGTACAACATGGTGCTCGATGTCTCTGGCGAAAGCGCCAATATGGTCCCATTTTTACTCTATACCAACGGCCAAACCGATATGACCGACGCTTTGATCAAGGAACTGAACTCCACCGCCCCTCCGGGTGCCTTGGACGCTCTTCCGTCCACAACGAACAGCCCCAAAAGCTCCAGTTCCAACACGCCTTAGCTTAGCGCGTCTTGCGGGACAAATAGGCCTCCAGGCTTGCCGGCCCGACTTTTTTGTTGAGCCGATAATCTTCGTGGCGCGCAAACCAGAGTGCCCTTGCGATTTTGATCGGATTGAATTCCCGGGGAAACCGGCGCCGTTTTACCGAATACACAAAGTCGCAAAGGCTCACTCGGTCGTCCACCACGCGGATCAACGCCTCCATCCTCGGAGAGAGCGAACGGCACCGGCGCCATGCGGAACGTATCGCCCAGACATACTGCAACCAGTACTGCCATCTGTGAGTTCGATGCGCATTCACTGTCATGCTGTCCGGCGACGCACGGCACGCTACCAATGGTTCGCCCAGGACCGTCAGTTCGCCGGAGCGCAATCCCAATTCGCTCATGAACGAAACGTCGTTTCCGTAGGCGTGGCGTGAAAAATCAAAACCGTAGGGGTTTTCAAACTCAATGTAATGATCGAAGGTTTCGCGCGCGGCCTCCGTGTTCCACAATCCGCAAATCTGGCTGACCGGGTACACAGCCGTCAGAATCCCCAGCGCATGAACGTCTCCCTTGATCCTGCCGGATGGAAATTGGTGCAGAAAAACCCGGCTCGCTTCACCGGTGAGGATGCTTTTGTCATGTTGAACGGTGGCGGGCAGGGTTTCAGAATAGGCATTGCAAACGGCGATCAATTGCGAAGGGTTCTGCTGCAAACTCCCAATCAACGCTTCCACATACCGCGGCAGGATCAAGTCATCCGCCCACACGAACGTCGCATACCTGCCGCGCGCTTCGTGCAAGAGCTTCCGCCACGCCCGAACTGGCCCGGAATTCGTGTCGCTGGAAAAAAACCGAATGCGCGCGTCCTGCTGCGCTGCCGCCTGGATGATTTCGCGCGTGTTGTCCTTGCTGACCTCGTCGTAAACAAGGATTTCAATGTCGCGAAACGTTTGCTGGCGACACGAGTCGATGGCATCGGCCACCGTCAGCGCGCTGTTGAACGTCGGGATCAACAGGCTGGCCAAAGGGGCGGACGCCATAGTTAGCCGGTCACTTTAATGCGGCCTTCGCGATGGTCCTTCAGAAGCTTGATGTCGGCATCCACCATCAGGCGCACCAGGTCGGCGAATTTCGTTTTTGGCTCCCAACCCAATTGCCGCTTGGCTTTCCCGTAATCGCCGATAAGCAGATCGACTTCCGCGGGACGGTAATAACGCGAGTCGATTTCCACGTATTTGTTCCAGTCCAGCTTCGCGTGTCCAAACGCCAGGTCGAGGAATTCCCGGATGGAATGAGTTTCGTTTGTGGCCACGACGTAATCGTCCGGTTTATCCTGTTGCAGCATCAGCCACATCGCTTCCACGTATTCCTTGGCGTAACCCCAATCGCGTTTCGCGTCGAGATTGCCCAGATACAGCTTGTCCTGCAACCCCGCCTGGATATGTGCGACAGCTCGGGTTATTTTGCGCGTCACGAATGTTTCTCCGCGTCGCGGCGATTCGTGATTGAACAAAATGCCGTTGCTTGCGTGCAAGCCGTAGGATTCCCGATAATTGACTGTGATCCAAAATGAATAAACCTTGGCGCAACCGTACGGCGAACGCGGGTAAAACGGCGTTTCTTCGGTTTGCGGTATCTCCCGCACTTTCCCATACATCTCGCTGGATGAAGCCTGGTAGAATCGCGGGCTGAGGCCGGTCTCGCGAATCGCTTCGAGCAGCCGCACCGTCCCTGTCGCGGTCACGTCGGCGGTATATTCTGGCGCGTCGAAGCTTACCCGGACGTGGCTTTGGGCGGCGAGGTTGTACAATTCGTCCGGCTGGATTTTTCCGAGCAGCCGGCTCAATCCGCTGGCATCGCTCATGTCGGCGTAATGGAGAGAAAGCCGGTTTTTGGCGGCGTGGGGATCGGAATAGATGGGATCGAGGCGCCCGGTATTGAACGTGCTGGCACGGCGAATAAGGCCATGCACTTCGTATCCCTTGGCGAGCAGCAGCTCAGCCAGATAAGATCCGTCCTGTCCCGTGATGCCAGTAATCAACGCCTTTTTGGTCATAAATGGAGCCAAAGATTCCGCAACCGCAATCTCCTTGGCAAGCATGAAATGCGTCCAAATTGCGGTCTTGCTCCCGACGATTCCCACCGACCGGGGTTGAACCTCACGATGGGCAAGGTTCGCAATCCCCTTCAGAATCGTCTCGCGCTCCTGCTTTTAATTATTTTAGGGGAAACCCTTGACAGGGTGATAGGGCAATCCCCTATGCTTCCGTGCCGATGCAGTCAAATCCAGCCTTGGGAAATTTAAAATGAAAAGACGTCTGAGCCTCGCGCTTTGTCTTGCGCGACTGGCCGTTTTAGGTGGGGCGACTATCGCGGTTACAACCGCGCCAGCACAATACGCTTCCGTTACTTATCATAATATTGGTCCTTGCGGCTTGAACGCCGGAGGGGTGGGGGCGGGCTTGTCTCCGGACTTTTACGCTCAATCTGGAATGGCGCAGATTTTTCCGGGAACGACAATGACTTACGGGGGGCTTTATATTTATTACCTCGGTAATCCGGTGACATTTAGCTGTAAAGACTACGATAACTCCACTCCGGGAATGTGCTGGCCGTCCTCGTTGTTAATGTTCCCAAACGTCAATTACGACATTTATATCTCTGGTGATGCTTGCGGCGGAAGTTCCCCCTTGTACGGCCCAATAGATGATAGTGCCGATGGCGCCTCGGGCGCAGGCAGCGGGGGTGGTTGGGGCGGGGGAGGATGGCCTCCGGGTCCGCCCACTTGTGGAGGAGGTGCCGGCGACGGTCCCGACGGTCCGGATGGTCCCGTGGGCAGCGGCAATGGCAATGGCGACGGCGACAGCCCCCTTCCCGATTTTTGGGACCCTTTCTCAAGCCCAACACCTCCTGGATCAGGAATGCCGGTTTGGCGGGTCTCCGAACCCTACATCTCGCTCTGGTTGTACGATGAGCCGTTGGGTTACCGTCCCAGCGTCGGCTCCAGGATCGCGCTCAAACTGGATTATAAACAGCGCGAAGGCGCCGCCGGCATGGACCCCGCCATTTTCAGCCTCGGGAAAAAATGGAATTTCTCGTGGCTTTCGTACGTCGCGTCAGTTGAGTACACGCCGGACGGCAACAACACGTTTTCGAGCAATGTCGTCTATTTTCCTGGCGGAGGGTCACGCATTTTCGCGGGCGCAACGGATTACCTTACAAATACGCGGTTAACCGGAGACATGACCAATGGATACAGCCTTTATTACCCGGACGGCTCGGTCGATACGTATGACTGCATCCTCAACAACATGGCGTTTTTGACGCAGCACGCCGATCCACACTCTCAAGCCACCACTTTCAATTACTATACTAACGGATTCGTGGTTCAACTTCGATCAGTAGTGGACGCGACCGGCGGAAGCAACGTTCTCTACTATAATTCCAGTAATGCGTACAGCACAAATCTCATTACCCAAGTGAAGGACCGGTATAATCGTTCGGCTCTTTTCGCTTATGATACCAACGGCTGTTTGACAAACATCACAGACGTGCAAGGCCTTGCCAGCTCTCTATCCTATGACACGAATCTCTGGGTCACGTGGCTGACCACGCCTTATGGAACAACAACTTTCAACCTCGCCGACACCCCGGCTATAGCCGTTCCGCCAAATGGCCGTTCCGCGCTCGTGACCGACCCGGACGGATCGTCGGAACTTTATCTTTATCAGGACGAAGCCACGGGAATCCCCGCAACGTACGCCGGGGGTGCATTGCCCGCCACGGGTTCCATCACGAACATGCTCGATAACAACAATCTTGAGGTGCGCAATAGTTTTCATTGGGGCAAAAAACAATACGCAGATCTCCCTTCTAGCAACATTGCCACTTTCACGACCAATGATTTTCGTCTGGCCCAAATGAAACATTGGATGCTGACAAGTTCTGACAGGGTGGGGCAAACCTGCTCGCTAAAACGAACCCCAAGTCCGGACGTTCTGGGCACAATCGACGGCCAAAAAACCTGGTACGATTATGCCGGCAAGACCAATACCGCCTACGAAGGTACACAAGTGCAGCCCCAACTTGTCGCGAAAGTTCTTCCCGACGGCTCGAGCGCGTTTACTAGGAAATCGCGAAACACCCTAGGGCTCGTAACAACAAACATCAACACTTGGTCGTTCAACGGGGCGGTCGCCCTGCGCACCAATATTTATACTTATCTCCCTAATGGGATCGATCTCGTGACAATAACCAATGCCCTGGCAATTCAAGTGACAAGCAATACCTTCAACTCGTTTCACGAAGTTTTGACCAGCCTCGATGCCTCGAATGAACTGACAGTCCGAACCTACGACCCCAGCCAACGTCCGACAAGCGTTACGCTCCCAAACGGTTTGATTACAAGCAATATTTACGGAAGTGACGGTTACCTGGCCGAACAAATTGAAGTTGGAATCGCGACGAACTTCTACAACTACTCCAACGGCCTTGTTGTCACTCACACCGACGCCCTGGGTTTGACCGTTGCGAATACCTGGGATAATCTCCAAAGGCTTACGAGCCGAACCTACCCCGACGGCACATACACCTCGAACCAGTACTCATACCTGGATTTGACGGCAATCAAAAATCGCTTGGGTAACTGGACGTACTATGGATACGATGCTCTTAGGCACCTGGTTGCCGCCACGAACGCCCTCGGCAATTATATGTTGTTCGGTTATTGTTCGTGCGGCGCTTTGCAATCCATCCGCGACGCTTTGAACAATTACACGTATTATGATTATGACAACAGGATTGAATTGACGAATATTGTGTATTCGGACAATTATTCCGTCACAAATAACTTCAATCTTTTAGGCCAGATCACGAACAGTATCGATAGTTCTGGCATAAGTGTCACAAACTGCTTTGACAATCAGGGATTGTTGTTCGCTTCGAGCAATACGTTCGGTCAAATGTTCAGAAAATCATTCGATATCTTCGACAGGCTGACGAACAGTGTCGATGAAAATGGGGTCGTGACCGCTCAAGCTTATGATAGCCTGAACCGCATTCTCAGCCGGACCTACCCTGGGGCAGGCGCGGAGTTATGGGGCTATACAATAAATCTCAATGGGCCGGCCAGCTATACCAACCAATTACACCAGCCCACGCATTACGGCTATGATGTCGCCGGCCGCAAGGTTGCGGAAACAAATGCTCTCGGTTATGCGACTCTATATACTTACGACTTCGACGGAGACGTGACGATTCTGACGGATCAAAAGGGCAACGCGACAAAGTGGGGATATGATAGTTATGGACGGGTGACGAATAAGACCGACGCGGCGGGCACGACGATACTCGTCTATCAATACGATTCCGATAGCCGGCTAACGAGTCGCTGGAGCCTTGCTCGCGGCACTACCGGTTATGCTTATGACAAGGTGGGCAATCTGACCAATGTAACATATCCTCTCAGCCATTCCCTGTCGTTCTCATACGATGGAATGAACCGGAAAACAAGCATGTCCGATGGAATTGGAACAACAACGTTTACTTACACCAAAGCCGGTCAGGTCGCCTCCGAAACCGGCCCTTGGGCCAGCGACACAATTGCATACGCGTATATTGACCGGGTTCGCGGCGATTTCGATTTGCAGCAACCCAATGCCTCAGACTGGATTCAAAGCTATGGCTATGACAAGGCAAACCGGCTCCAGGCAATCACCTCTCCTGGCGGGACCTTCACTTATGCCTATAGTTCGAACCTGGCAGGGACAATAACCTCTTCAGCTTTGGTCACTAAAGTCGTGCTGCCGAATGGCGCCTTTATTACCAACAACTATGATAGTGACGCCAGAATGATTGGAACGTGGCTTTACAACAGCACTCTCAGCAATTTAGATTCGAGCGTGTACGCGTACGATCTGGGCAATGAGCGGACCAACGTCACACGTACTGGAGAAAACACGGTTGACTATGCATTTGATGCGATTGGAGAAGTCGTTGCGGATCAGGCTTACGAATCGACCGGCCCCGCCCGCTTAAATGAACAACTGAATTACACCTATGATCCCTCAGGAAACCTAACCTATCGCACCAATAACGCGTTAATCGAAAAGTTTTATGTTGATTCGAGAAATCAATTAACCACAAACAGCAATGGCGGTAGATTGACAGTGATTGGAACGACAACTTCACCGGCGGCGGGCGGCGTAACCGTCAATGGCGTGGCGGCGATTTCCTATGGAGACTCAACGTTTGCCGTCACGAACCTTCCTTTGACCACGACCTACACTGCAATCGCCTCAGACAGTTACGGCAGGGAGGCTACAAATACCGTGACGGTGAGTCTTTCAACCAACGTTACGTTTCAGTACGACGCCAACGGAAACCTGACAAGCGACGGAATGCGAAATTTTGCTTACGACGACGAAAAGCAATTGACTCAAGTGTTGGCTTCCAACGAATGGATGTCGCAGTTCTCCTATGATGGCGAAATGCGGCGCCGGATTCGAAAGGATTTCGCATGGCAAAGTGGGGCCTGGGTTCAGACCAAGGCGGTTTACTACGTCTATGACGGCAATTTAGTCATTCAGGAACGCGACGCCAACAACCTCCCGACGGTAACCTACACGCGTGGCCTGGACTTGGGTGGGCGTCTCGAAGGAGCGGGCGGAATTGGTGGCATGCTCGCCCGAACGTCGCAAGCTTACAACCAGGCTCCGCTGGCGGGCCAAAGCTTCTACCATGCCGACGCAAACGGAAACATTACAACGCTGATCGACGGTTCTCAAGCCATCGTAGCCAAGTACCTTTACGATCCGTTCGGAAACGTCATTTCGAAATCTGGGCCTTTGGCCGCGGCAAATGTCTATCGCTTTTCCAGCAAGGAAGCCCATGATAGCTCCGGCCTGGTTTATTATCTTTATCGCTACTACGACCCGAATTTGCAAAGATGGCTAAACCGCGATCCCAACGGTGAGTTGGGGTTTGAAACTGCCCGTAATATTCGCCGTTTTCATTTACATCGCCCGTATCTTGATGGAGGCGCCACATCGGATCTTTATATGTTCGTTAGGAATCGCCCTCCAAATGAGATTGATAGTTTTGGTCTTGTCGATTGTGCGGCGCTTCAACAACAAATTGACAGTCTGTATGCGAAAGTAGCGACTATCGGCGATAGAGGCGGAGACACTGCAATGTTCGAGGAAGAACTCGAACGCCTGGAAAATATTTGGAGCCGATATTGTTTGCCTCCGCCCGGCCCGGCTCCGATTCCAGACCCTTGTCCGATAAACGTTCCTACTCAACCTCCGCCAAATAGCCACAACAGCAACCTTACCCCGCCCAATTTGTGGCCGTGGGTTTACTGGGTTGCGCCCGTCTTTTTGGTGCCTTGGCCGGGAAATCCCGTATTTGGATTTTTGTAAATTCCGCAAATCTCCACGCGCGGTGACTTTTTCGGCGCAATGCGGGTTGGCATCGGTTATAAGAAAACCGGCGTGAATCATCTCTCTCCCGAACAAAAAGACGCTGTCGCCGCCCAGGGCAACGTGCTCGTTGTGGCTGGCGCGGGCGCGGGCAAGACGCGCACACTGATCGAACGATGCGTGGTCCAATTGCTCGCTGACACCGCTCCGCCAAGCGTGGATGAGATTCTCATGGTCACGTTTACGCAAGCCGCCGCAACGGAAATGCGCCAGCGTCTGCGTGCCGGCTTGGAAGCCGCTTCGATGCCCGCTGAGCGCCGCGCCGAACAGTTGGCCCTCTTGGAAACGGCGCATATTTCCACGTTGCACAGCTTTTGTTTCCATCTTATCAGCCAGCACTTCTATGAATTGGGGCTGGAGCCTCAATTGACGGTCCTATCCAACGAAGAGACTGAGTTGCTTGCCCGCCAAACGCTGGACGCGGTGCTCGACCAAGTGTACGCCTCGGAAGCTCCGTCCGCTATGGCCATCCAACAGTTCATCCAGGCCCAGGGCGGCGATTGGGACAAACCGGTGCGCGACGCAGTCCGTCGTCTGCACAAATATTCGCGAACTCTGCGCGATCCCGCTGCCTGGTTCGCCCTCCAAACCGCCCGCTTTCAACGCGACGACCCGGACGAGTGGCGCCATTGGCTCATAGAGGCGTTGGTCGATTGGTGCCGCGCCTGGCTTCCGGCACTGCAACAACAACCGTCCGCCAATCAAAACGCCACCCAATGCGCCGCCGCCCTCGCCCGTTTGCCCGCAACCCCCTCGCGAGAGCAATTCGCGGTGACTTTGGCGGCGATTCTCGATGCCGACAATGCCTGGCCGCGCCCCAAAGGCCCATGGCGGGATCCTATCAAGGATATATTTGCGGAGGCCGGCTTTTTGCACTCCTTGTGTGCGGTCGGCGAGAGCGATCCCCTTGCAGAGGACTGGAGTTGGACCCGCGCCCCAATGCTCGCGTTGCTCGACGCCGCAACGCGCTTCGAGGAAGCTTTTGCCAGCGCCAAGCGCAAGGCCGGCGGCATCGATTTCCAGGACCTTGAGCAATTCGCCATGAAATTGCTCTGGGACATGAATGGTCCCACTGCGATTGCGCAAAAGTGGCGGGCGCACCTCCGTCTGGTATTCGTCGATGAATTTCAGGACATCAACGCCGCGCAGGAGGCCATCATCCAGGCGCTTTCCCGCGAAGGCGCGGCCGCGAATCGATTTTTGGTCGGCGATGTCAAGCAGAGCATTTATCGTTTCCGCCTCGCTGATCCCGGTATATTTGTCAAATATAAACACGAATGGGCCAGGGAGGGTGCTCCGGGCCGCGTCGTGGAACTCTCGGAAAATTTTCGCAGCCACGAAAGCATTCTCAACTTCGTCAACGCCCTCTTCGCGCCGCTCATGCGCGAGGGCCTCGGCGGCGTAGCGTATGATGCTGCCGCACAACTGCGTTTTGGCGCTCGCGATCGTCGCGCCGCGCTCTCTGCTTCCGGCGCTGCCGGGCCGCCCGTTGAATTGCTGCTTCTTCGTTCCTCTCGCAAAACCGAGGATCAAGAGGGTGAAAATATCTCCGATGCCGGGAAGGAAGCGCGAATGGTGGGCCATCGGTTGCTGGAAATGAAGCAGTCCACTCTACCAATACTTGACGGTGATTTGCCCCGTCCTGTTGCGTGGAGCGACATGGTCATTTTGCTTCGTTCCCCGCGCGGCAAGGCCGCCGCCTATGTCAAGGAATTCAGCCGTCTGGGCATTCCGCTTGTTGCGGCTCGCGGCGGCTTCCATGACACCGCGGAAGCCCGCGACTTGCTCGCTCTGCTCCAACTGTTGGATAACCCCTTGCAAGACCTCCCTTTGTTGGCCGTTTTGCTTTCGCCCCTCGTCGGAATGACCTCTGCGGACCTGGCCCTCATTCGCATCGCCCGGCCTCAGGGCCGCTTTTGGACGGCGCTGGTCGATTGGCACCGAGACGCCGAGAATAATCCCGCCTCGCAAAAGGCCGCTCGCTTTTTGAAACGCTTTCGCGAGTGGCGCCGCCTTTCGCGCCGCGCCACCGTCTCGCAATGCCTGGAAAGTATTATTGACGAAACGCATTACGCCGATTGGGCGGGCGTTCGGGACCGTGGCGATCAGCGGCGTGGAAACATCGAACTTTTTCTTCAATTGGCCCGCCAGTTCGATGGCGAACGGGGCGAAAGCCTGCCGCGTTTTCTTCGGTTTCTCGAAGCGCAACAGGAAAGCGAAATTGACATCGAGCCTGCCGCCGCCCCGGAGGCCGATGCCGTGAGGCTAATGAGCATTCATCAGAGCAAGGGCCTGGAATTCCCCGTGGTCGTGGTGGCGAACCTTGGAAAAAGATTCAATTTGGAGGATCTCAAACAACGAATTATTATTGACGAAAAATTCGGGCTTTCCCCGCAAATCAAGCCACCGGAAACCGACCAGTTTTATCCCAGTCTTCCCCATTGGCTGGCCGCTCGCCGGCAGAAGCGTGAACTGCTGGGCGAGGAAATGCGGCTGCTTTACGTGGCCGTCACCCGCGCCGCCCAATATCTGATTCTCGCTGGCTCCGCTTCAGATAAAAACCTGGAAGAGCGGTGGCCCGAACGTGCCCAGCGCGGGTTAACCGACGCGGACATTCTGAGCAGCGGCAGCTATTTGGATTGGCTCGGAACATGGCTTGCGCTCTCGGCGGACCTCGCGCATTCCGGCGCAAATTCCCTTCTTACCTGGAGGATTTGCGAGGACGATTCGCCGTCCGAAAACAGCGAGCCGGCAGCGCTCCTCTCCAACGAGTCGGATATAACGCCCGAAATCCGGCAGCGTTTGGACTGGCGCTATCCATTCGGAGCAGAAACTCAGCTTTCCGCCAAGGCCTCCGTGTCGCTCCTTCGCAAACAAATATCCGACGAGGAAAGCGAGGCGTCCTTCATTTTTAGATTTGACGCTTGGCCGTCGCGGCGCTCGGGCGCCGGCCGGTTGACTGCAGCCGAAATCGGCTCCGCTCACCATGCATTTCTCGAATCGATGTCCTTGGAGCGCACGCAATCCACTGAGGAACTCCGGACCGAAGCCGCCCGTTTGCGTGACAGCAAGAAGTTGAGCGCCGACGAGGCTGCCTGTCTGGATTTCGAGGGCATGGCCGCGTTTTGGCAATCTCCCGCAGGCCGGCAATTGCTCAACGTTTCCGCCACCATTCGCCGCGAATTGGCTTTCACCGCGCGTTTTGCTCCGCAGGAATTGGCGCGGCTGGGCGCCCAGGAATTTGCGTTGGCTGGTCCCGATGAATTTGTCGTCGTTCAGGGAGTGGTGGATCTCGCGGCTTTCCTCCCTGGAGAAATCTGGCTGTTGGACTTTAAGACGGACCGATTCCCGCCCGATCAACTGAGCGCGAAGATCGAGGGTTACCGTCCGCAACTGGCGCTGTATGCCGAGGCCATTGCCCGGATACACCAGCGGCCGGTCACTCGCCGCTGGCTGCATTTTTTGGCGCATCGACACACCGCCGAACTCCACTGACGCTCCTCAACACATTTTAGTCTTCGACATTTGGCTTCGCCCGGCAGAATAATCGCGCCGTGAAATGCCTGCGGCACGATCTTGATGCGATTGGCATCTGCGCCTACTGCGGGCGGGCGTTGTGCCGGCAATGCGCGCCCGGCTCCGGTCCTGCGCGACTGACTTGTGAAGACGGTTGCGCCGCCGCCCTCGCCCGGAACGAACGTTCCCTCGATTTTCTCCTGGAAAAAAGCCTGCAAAGCGCCCGGGCAAATTCTGTTTATTATTATGTCTGCGGCGTTCTTTCCGCGGGCGCGACCATCGCCGCCTGGTTCTGGCTGCCGGTTCCTTTGCTGATGTGGTTCACCGGCGCCTCCTCGGTCGCGCTGATTTTCTCCGGCTTCTGGTTCGGCCGCGTCGCCCGCAAGATCAAACCATGAATTGCTGCGGCTTGGGAACATTTGACATTTTCGCGGCGGGCCGGGCACAATCACCGGCCTGTTGATGAAAATAACCTTCGGATTTTTCTTTTGCCTCGTATTTGCCTTTGCTGCGAAGGCTGCTGATTTGCGGGTCGGCATGATCGGCCTCGATACTTCTCACGCCGTGGAATTTACCCGTCGTTTAAACGACTCCGCCGACAAAGACTACATTCCGGGCGCGCGCGTCGTGGTCGCTATTAAGGGCGGCAGCAAGGACATCGCTCAAAGCTGGGACCGGATGCCCGGTTATGCGAAAACGGTGGAGGAAAAATACGGAGTCAGGATTGTTGACAGCATCGACGAATTGCTCGCGAATGTTGACGTCGTAATGATCGAAAGCATCGATGGCCGTCCCCACTTGGAGGAGGCCCTTCCCGTCATCAAGGCGCATAAAACCCTGTTCATTGATAAGCCGGTGGCGGGTTCGCTTCACGATGCCTTGGAGATCTATCGTCAGGCCAAAGAAAATGGAACTCCCATCTTTAGCGGCTCCTGCCTTCGCTACTCCGTCAATTTGCAGCAGATGAAACACACCGACTTCGGCGAACTCCGGGGTGCCAGTTCCTGCGGGCCTTGCGAACTGGAACCGCATCATCCCGACCTTTTTTGGTATGGCATTCATCCGGTGGAGGCCCTTTATACAATTATGGGAACCGGCTGCGAAACAGTGGCCTGCGCCGCAACGCCGGATACCCACGAGGTCACGGGCGTTTGGAAGGATGGCAAAGTGGGGACATTGCGTGGCATCCGCAACGCTGCCGATCCCTACCGTGTCACCGTGTTCGGTTCCAAAAGAGTATTGGATCGGGAGTTGGACGTGAACTACACCCCTTTCCTGCGCGAGGTGGTGAAGTTCTTTCAAACCGGCATCGCGCCCGTCCCACCGGAGGAAACGCTGGAAATCTACGCCTTCATGGAAGCTGCTGATGAAAGCAAAAGCCAGGGCGGCTGCCCCGTCAAACTCGCCGATGTCATCGAGAAAAACGGCGGCGCAGTCAAGTGACGCCTGTTTTCGGAATCTCAGCAATTCAAATACTTGACCACTGCTTCCGTGCGCGAATGGACGTGCAATTTGTCGTAGATATTTCGGATGTGGCTGTGGAGCGTCCCCTCGCTGATCGCCAGATTGTCCACAATTTCCTTGTAGCGAAACCCTTTTGAAAGTTGGTCCAGCACGTCTCTTTCCCGCGCTGTCAATGCTTCGATCTCAGGCGACGCTGTCGGGGTCTGCCGGAAATGTTGAACAACCAGCCGGGCGATTTGCGGTGTCATGGGCGATCCTCCCCGGTGCGCTTCGCGAATCGCCGCCATCAACTTGGACGGCGTGGTGCGTTTGAGCAGGTAACCGCTGGCGCCGGCCACCAGGGATTTAAACAGCCGGTTGCTGTCCTCATATACTGTCAACATGATAAACTGCGTCTCCGCCATTTTCGGCTTTAAGAGCCGGACGCATTCCACGCCGTTGATGCCCGGTAGATTGATGTCCATCAGCACCACGTTGGCCTTGCGCTTCGGCAGTTCCGTCATCGCCGTCTCGCCGTCCCGATAACTTCCAACAAGGCGGAACGAGACGCTTTCGCCAATCCGGTAGGCCAGATTGGCCCTAATCTCTTCGTCATCCTCCACCAATGCAATGTGGATCGGTGCCTCCATGTCAGTACTCGTCACCGGAGCATATTACCTGCTCCTGTGAACTCCTTCTACCGTATAAACATATGACGTAAAACGGGTTCAAGAGTTTGCTCATTTTCGGGTCAGCCGTACGTCAAACGTGATTTGCGTCCCCCCGGAGGGTGTGCTCGTCATTGAGAATTTTCCGCCCAAACTCTCAATCCGTTTTCGCATATTATCCACCCCATTGCCTTTTCGCCCGTTGCCGTTGCCGTTCCCGTTCGCGCGGCCATTGCCGTTGTCGTGGTCCCCCGCGCCGTTCAAATCAAACCCGCGGCCATTGTCGTCAATCGTAATTTGCATCGTCTCCTCTCCGGTCGAAACGCGCAGGCGCACCGCCGTCGCCCCGGAATGTTTGAGACAATTGTTGAACGCCTCCTTGACCACCAAAAACAAATCGTGCCGCGCTTCCGCGGGAAGTATTGCCGTCGGAAGTTCCACGGGCATTTCCAGCCGGCATCCGATATTCGTGTTCTCGAAAAACTCGTCCGCGTAATGGGCAATGTAGGAAACCAATCCGTCCAGCGTGTCGTTCTCCGGGTTTACCGCCCAAACGATTTCATCCAGCGACTGCACCGTGTCGCGCGCTGAGGTGACAATTTTGCGGATATGCACACCCACGTCCTCGTGGCGCGTCAAACCTTCCTCAGTCCGTTCGCCGAGCATCATGATGCGCGTGAGGCTCGAGCCTAAGTCGTCGTGAATGTCCCGGGCGATTCGTCCGCGTTCTCTTTCTATGGCGTGGCGCTGTTCCAGCAATTCCACATGCCGTTGCATTCTGCGCACCGCGGCAAAACGCGCTACCCCGGCCGCCGAGCCAATGATGAAGAACCCGGCCAGCACTCGAAACCACCATGTCTGCCAATAATGCGGCACCAGCTCGAGCCCCAGCGAAGCCTCCTTCGTGCTCCAGATTCCGTCTGAATTGCAGGCCATGACGCGAAAGCGATAGTTGCCTGGAGAAACATTGTTGTAATTGGCCGCGCGCAGGTTTCCGGCGTCAATCCACTCCGGGTCCACGCCTTCCAGTTTATATTTGAACCGGAGCCGTTCCGCCTCTGGGAAGCTAGGTGCGCAATAACGAAATTCCAATTCGCCCCGGCCCGGGGGCACCCGGATTGCCGCCGCCGCGTCTTCTGAAATCGGCATCGCCCCGTTACGATGGCGCGGCAACGTCTCCTTGTCCGCCGCCACTTGCTCGATATAAACGGACGGCGGAAGAGGGTCTCTCTTCACCGTTTTGGGGTCCACCACCACCAATCCCTTGCTCGTAGGAAACCAGAGCCTTCCATCGCTTGTCTTGCACCCTCCGGGTTTGGCCAGCCCGTTGCACTGCGGGCTTTCCATTCCGTCCGCCTTGCCGTACCCGATGCTCACCACCGACGCCCGGGTGCCGTTGTCCACAGCGTCCAGGTCGTCTTTGCGCACTCGGAAGACTCCTTTGGAGCAAGTCATCCAGAGCCACCCTTCGTCATCTTCGAGAATTTCAAAAATCTCGTCGCTGTAAAGTCCTTGGGCAGTTGTGTAAGACCGTATCTGGCCATTGCGAAGCCGGTTCAATCCGCCGGTTTGCGTCCCAATCCACAAACTCCCCTCCTTGTCCTCGTAAAGCGCTGTCACGGTATCGTCGGACAAGCCGTTGCTCACCGTCAGATTGACGAATTTTCCGTTGCCCAGCCAACACAGTCCGGTTTCAGTGCCGAACCAAAGCTGGCCTCGGCTGTCTTCACAGATGGCTCGAACGACTTTTCCAGAAAGATAATTCGTGAACTTCCCATCGGCCAGGCAGCTCAAACCCCGGCTGGTTCCAATCCACAGATTGCCGCGCCGGTCTTCGTGAAGCACACGGATTCCTGCGCTAATCAACCCATCTTTGGCCCCGTAATGCGTCGATTTCCCATCCTTAAGCCGGGTCAGCCCTCCGTCGTAATCCGCCCCGATCCACAAACTTCCGTCATGCCCCTGGCAAAGCGACAAAACAAGGTTCTGCGAAAAATTGGTTGTGGAATAAGCCTGGAAGCGTTCGTTGCGCAAACAATCCAAACCTCCGCCCCATGTCCCCACCCACAGGCTGCCCGCGCGATCTTCCAGAACGGACATCACGTTATTATGCGTCAGGCCTTGTTGTTTGGTGTAAGTGGTGAAGCGCATGGGCCGAAGCCGGACCAGCCCTTCGTTGGAGCCGACCCATAAATCACCCTCGCGATCCGCGAACAGCGCGTTGACTTTCCCAAATGGCAGCCCCTGGCTGTCGCGTTCGACAAAAAACGTTCCTTCCAGGAAGCGATTGAGGCCGCTGTAAGTGCCGACCCACAGGTTCCCCTCCCGGTCCTCACAGATCGCGCTGACAAAAGTGTCCGACAAACCGTAGCGGGTGTTGTAGGCGTAAAAATGGTTCGCCCAATACCAATCGTACCAAAGCATTCCATTATTGGAGCCAATCCAGATTCGCCCGCCCTGATCCTGGCAAATCGCCCGCACCGAATCGTTGAGCAACCCATTTGGCATCACAAACGAAGCGATCTTCCCGTTGGCAAGACGATTTAAGCCGGCGCCTGTGGCAATCCACAAGTCCTTGTGCCGGTCCTCATAAATAGAACGCACGACGTCCGAAACCAGCCCGTCCTTTTTGTAGTAATTGCGAAATGTTCCGTCTGCAAATCGGCTTAAGCCCGAAGTCGTGCCCACCCACAATGAGCCATCCCTCGTCTCAAAAATCGCCCGCACAGTGTCCCCCGCCAGTCCTGCCACTTTGCCGTAATGAAGAAACTTCCCGTTCTTCAAACACGTCAAGCCGCCGCCATCGGTCCCGATCCAAAGCGCCCCGGACCGGTCAGAGCACAGGGCTGTAATCGAGGAATTTTCGATCTCCGGTGTGTTTTTCGCATTGAAAGTCGTGAAAGAAACCCCGTCGAATCGCGCCAGTCCCTGTCCGGTGCCCACCCAAAGAAAACCATCGAGGGTTTGGGTGATGGCTTGCACCAGATTGGCCGGCAACCCTTCGTCCGTCTGCCACGTGCGCGAATTGTATTGAAACGTCGGTTGGTCGAGTGTGGCCCAATCCAGCCAATCCGAGGCGTCGCTGATCTGCCGCCGGTGATTCAGGACTGCGCCATCCCGCAGATCCTCCGCGAAAACTTCCAGCGTCCCTTCTTCGTTCATGATCACTGCCGGATACGGCTGCGCGCGTTTTCCGAGACTTCCCCATGGCGACCATCGGTCCGAATCATCACAATAATCCTCCCACCGGTGCAGCAGTGAGTCGTCTATCCGCGAAACGCCAAATATCTCGATTCGTCCGTCGGCGCTATGGTCCGCCGCCAATCCAGCTTGAAACGATTCCGCTAACCCCTGGGACGGCAGGGAGCGGCGATGCGCATCCGCCGTGCTGCTTGGCACCACCCTGATTTCTCCCCCGAAATCTTCCCATCCCGACCACTGGGAACTTTTGCCGGGCGTCGCCTGTACAATGCGCTTTATTCCGTGATCCGTCTTGCTGATGGCAAAGACCTCCACGCGTCCCACGATGTTTTGGCTGACCGCGAATCCCGGCACGATTCCTCCACCCAAACTGTCCCAGGCAGACCAATCAACGCTGTCGTTCGCCTGCAATTGCCAGCTATGCACGAGCGAGTCGTCGTCGGCATCGACGCCGAATAATTCCAGGCGCCCATCGCGATTGCGGGTCACCGCCAGCCCCTGCGCCAGGTTCCCGCCCCCCTTGGCCCAACTCGACCACCGGCCTCCCAAGTTCGTCTCCCAAATATGCCTTAGCGCGCCCGTGTCCGCATCGACTCCAAAAACCTCCAGCCGCCCGTCCAGGTCTTGCCCCACGGCAAGCCCCGCGCGCAGCTTTCCGCCGAGATGGCTCCAATCCGACCAATCCAGGCTATTGGAAGCCGTTTGTCGGATCATCGAAAGTCCGCCGCTTGCGCGCTCGACCGCAAAAGCTTCAAGTCCTCCCTCGGTATTGGTGCAAACCGCCGCCCCCGGAAGAAACGTCCCTCCAAGGGTGGACCATGCCGACCAACTGCCGTCCGTGAGTTTCTGCCAGCGATGACGCAATTCCCCGTCGGCATCTACCTTAAAGACTTCCAGGTGCCCGTCCGCATTCCGTCCGACAAAAGGTTTGCCCGCAAGGGAAGTTTCCGCAGCCAATCGGCACGCCGCCATGCACAGCATCAACCCCGCCAGCGCGATGGCGTCCCAGCGATGTTGAAACCGGCAATGGCTCATCCTACTAGTGTATGCGGCTGGTGGCGGATTGCCAAGTGCCGCGAGTGGATCGCCCGGATTGATATTTCCCCGTGTCTCTCTTATGCTGTCCCGGAGTGCATAGAATCGCTTTTGAATTGGGCAGCGTAACCGTCACCTGGTATGGAATTTTCCTCGCGTCCGGGTTCATGGCCGGGCTTTGGACCGCCAGCCGCCGCGCCATGCGGGAACGCATTCACCCCGATACAATCATTGATCTCGGCCCGTGGCTGCTCGTCGGTGCCATCGTTGGCGCGCGAATTTTTTACGTCGTTTCCTATTGGGATGAATCCTTCGCAGGCAGGCCCTGGACGGAAATATTCATGGTACAGCACGGCGGCTTGGTCTATTACGGCGGACTGATCGGCTCCTCGCTCGCCTGCATTCTCTTCGCGCTTCTCAAGAAATTGCCTTTATGGAAGCTCGCGGACATTTTGGCCCCGAGCATCGCCCTTGGATATTTTTTCGGGCGCTGGGGTTGCCTGATGAACGGCTGTTGTTACGGACGCCCCACCACAATGCCTTGGGGAATTCAATTCCCGCCGGAAGCCTGCGCCGCGGGAAATTGCACCTACCCCGCGTATGTCCATCCCACGCAAATTTACGATTCCCTTTTGAATCTTTGCCTGTACGGGGCTCTCGCCTGGCTCTTCCGCCGCAAAACTTTCGATGGCCAGGTATTCGCCGTTTATTTGATTTGCTACGCCGTGCTTCGTTCCTTCGTTGAACTTTTCCGCGGCGATTATACCCCGGAGCATTACTGGCTCGGGTTGACGCCGGCCCAACTGGTCAGCATCGGCATCATCATTACCGGGCTGGTCCTCCTTTGGAAATTGCCCCGCAAAAGCTCTCCGATTGAAGTTGCCCAAAAACCATCGCTCGCCAAGTGATGGAATCTCCTCCGCGCCCCATTTTTTTGGCCGGCCCAACCGCCGCCGGCAAATCGCAAATCGCTTTGGAACTCGCCTCCCGTCTCGGCGGCGAAATCATTTCGGTCGATTCCATGCAGGTCTATCGTGGAATGGACATCGGCACCGCCAAACCTTCCGCCGAGGACCGTCAGCGCGTCCGTCATCACCTCATCGACGTCGTGGATTTGGCCGGCAGCTTCGACGCCGCGCAATTCCTCCGCCTCGCAACCGATGCCGTCAAAGACATTCAGTCGCGTGGCCGAATTCCAATTTTTTGCGGCGGCACCGGCCTTTATTTCAAAGCCTATTTGGAGGGCTTGGGAGACGCCCCGCCCGCCGACCCAAAAATCCGTGCCCAACTGGAATCGATTCCGTTGGATGAATTGCTGCGCGAACTGGCCGAGCGCGATCCCGCTGCGTTTCAATCTATCGACCGGCAAAACCCCCGCCGTGTCATTCGCGCCGTCGAGGTGGTCCGCCTGACGGGCCGGCCGTTTTCAGAACAGCGCGCAAAATGGGAAAAAGCACGCACGAATCCCGATGCCCGTTTATTTGCCCTCACTCGTCAGTCGAACGAATTGGTTGAACGCATTCATCGCCGTGTCGAGGAAATGTTTCGCAAAGGCCTAGTTGCGGAAACCGAGGCGCTGCTCCAGCGCGGCTTGCAGCACAATCCAACTGCCCTTCAGGCATTGGGCTATCGTCAGGTCGTTGAGCATTTGCGCGGGGAGCGCGGACTTGCCGGGACCGTCGAACTGGTGAAAATCCGCACCCGCCAATTCGCCAAAAGGCAATCGACCTGGTTCCGGCGCCAGATGAATCTCCAATGGATCAACCTCAGTGGCGACGCCCCCGACCTGGCTCCTTTGTTCGCATGTAGTGAAAAAGATACTGCTGCGCATAGCCCGAGTTCGGGCCAAAATAAGTTTGACTGAACCGGCGCAGCCGCGGCGGTTTTGGCCGTCGCTTCGGAAAATAAAGTTCCCGCAACGCTCTCGCAATCCACACGTCCACCGGAAACGCCCGCGGAAATCCATACGCGAAAAGCAAAACGCAATCCGCGATCTTCCCGCCCACCCCGGGCAGTTCGATCAACGCCTCGCGCGCTGTGTCCAGCGGCAATCCCCCAAGCCGGCCCAAATCCAGTTTCCCCGCCGCCAGCGCCCGCGCCGTGCCGCCAAGGTACGGCGCGCGAAAACCAAGTTTGCATTCCCTCAAATCCGCCTCGGAAGCCTCCGCGATCCGCGCGATGCTCGGAAAGGAATACGCGGCCATCGCGCCTTCCGGCGCCGCCAGCGGTTCCCCAAATCGCCGGCTTAGGAGCGCAATGATTTGTTGGATCTGCACGATTTGCTTCGTCGAAGAGCAAATGAACGACGCCAGGGATTCCCACGGGTCCTGCCGCAACAATCGAAGCCCCCGACAGAAAGCAACCGCCGCCTGCATCGGTTCGTCTTCGGGAAAAGTCGCCAGAATCTCCGGCAATTGCACGTCCGCCTGCAAAAAGTGCCGCAGCCATTTCCAATCGCCTCCCGCGATAGCCTCCGCCTGGATGCACTCCCCCTCCTGCCGCAGGCGCACCCAGCGAGAGCCGACGACCCCTTCCCACGCGCCCCCGTTTTCCCGCCACCGAAACGCCTGCCCCGAACCCAGCGTCGCCGCCAAATCGTAATGCTGGACGCTGATCTCCGTCGATTCTAACGCAAATGATGGCATTCGATCAATTGGACGCGCCGCACGATGTTTCCGTTGGCGACAATGTTCCTGAATCCAAGATCGGTGAAAGACTCGAATTGCCGCTGGATTTCTGCCGGCGGCGGCTCCGCCTTCGGAGTGTCAAGCACAAGGAGGTTTTCGTCGTGATTCCACCACCGGCGCAACCAGTCCGGGCGCAGCGCCGGCGGGTCCACCTGCCGGACGAACAGCGCGTTCTCTCCTTTCCGGTCCAGGTAGTTCGGCCAAAAATAAAATTGGTTGTCCGCCCGCTTGGTCGCCTTGTAAAAAACAAAAGGGTTGGACTGGACGCGGCGCTTCGCCTCCGGCAAATAAAAAGTGATCTCAGACGTGAATCCGTAATGCTCGCAAATAATGAATGTCGATTTCCCGTCGCAAGCATTCCCCGCAATTTGCGCCAATTCTTTCCACCCGCTTGCCCGCCGCAATAAATCCAGCTTCGCGGGCAATTTCCGATGCAACACTTTTGCGACAAGATTCGGCTCGTGAAGAACCAGCACGACCTCCGCTCCCAAAATCAGCCCGGCCACCAGCAACCTTTTCAGGACGCGCACTCCCTCCGCCCATCGCTTCCACCAATAAACCGCCGCGAGGCAAAACAGCGGAATTACCGACGGCGCGATCCAATTCCCCAGCACCCGGCTATGCCAGCTTAAAATGAAGTAACCGAGGAACAACGGCGCACCCATGCTGAAAAAGAAAAGCGACAGCGGATCATTCCGCCCCCGCCGCCAAAACGCCGCCGCCGCCCAAAGTGCGCCCAAAAAGAAAAACGGATGCAGCAACCCTGTCTCCATCTCAAGAAAGTCCAGCACGTAAGTCCGATGCCATGCCTCACCCAACTGCCCGTCGCTCGCGACGTGTCGGACGGTGACCCATCCATGCTGCGCGTTCCAGAGAAGCACCGGCACCATGGAAAGCGCCGTCACCAGCAGCGCCAAGTACGGTCCTGGTTTCCGTAGGTGTTTGCGGGCCGGCGGCCATAGCGCAAAAAAAACGCACCAGCAAACGCACTGGGCGAGATTGGTGTATTTGCTCAAAAATCCCAGCCCCATCCAAATCCCAACCCAGAGCCATTGCCCCGTGGTCCCCTCCGGTTTCGCTGCCCGCCAGCCGGCAAACATCGCCGCGGTCCAAAACAAAACCGAAAGCGGGTCCACCGTCATCACGATTGACCCCAGCGCCAGCAGCGGTGTCACCGTCATCGCCGCGATCACGATCACCGCCAGACGCGCCCCCGCCTCGCGCGTCATGAATCGCAATACCATCAACGACAATATTGCCGCGATCACAGGCGAAAAAAACCTCACCCCAAACTCGTTGTCGCCCCAAAGATGCGTCCCCACGAATTGCGCATACGCAATCAACGGCGGCTTGCTATAATACGACAGGGCAGGGTGCTTCGACCAAATCCATTGATACGCCTCGTCCTCGCTCAACTCGATTTTCCCCGACCCGATATAAGCCAGCCCCAGAAATAAACTCACCGCGATCAAAACATATCCCAGCCGCAGCCACTCCGTTTCGTCCGTGGATTTGACGTCATTGAAAATCGGCCGCGCCAGCGACGGCAATCGCGCGTGCCATACCGGGAACCATCGCGGCCCAATCTGTTGCCAAAGCCAGTCAAACCCAAAAATCACCCCCAGGCTGTAGCTCACGCCAAGGGCCGCCCCCGCCAGCGTATCGCTCGGGTAATGGACGCCGTTGTAAATTCGCGAGAACGCCACCAACACCGCCAGCGGCAGCATCGCCCAAATCGAGCGCCGAAAATAAACAAATAAAATCAGCGCCGCGCTAAACCAATTCGCGGAGTGGGAGGACGGCATGCTGAAGCTGTCGCCCATTCCAATTCGCAAATGAACACCGTCAAGAACATGAAAGGGGCGCACTCGCCCCACGGCATGTTTGAGCGTATCGACAATCAGCCAGTTTCCGATGCAGAGCGCCGCGACGAGCATCAGCACACAAATGCGCCCGCGCGCTCCGCCGCCGCACATCAGCCAGATGCTGATCGCAATGAGGATGCACGCGAACCACGGCGAATCGCTCACAAACGGCATCAACTTGTCAAAAAACGGATTGCTTAACGACGAATTGATGAAGCGAAACAGCGAGACATCGAGCGATTGCAACCAGCCGATCATGACAACTGGTGGGATTAGTTCACCGCAACGGCCGGCATGGCATCAATAGACGATCAACGACCGAATAGGACATCCCTCCAGCCGGTCACGTCCTTTCAGAAAGCTCAGTTCAATCAAAAATGTGATTTCCAGGATTTCCGCACCCAACTGCTTGAGTAGTTTGGCCGCCGCGCCGGCTGTCCCTCCGGTCGCCAGCAAATCATCGATCAACACCACCCGCTCCCCCTTCTTGATCGCGTCGGTGTGGATGGCCATCGTGTTGGAACCGTACTCCAGCGTGTAGGTTTCCTCTTTCGTCGTGAAAGGAAGCTTGCCCTTTTTGCGGACTGGAACAAACCCGCACCCCAGTTTGTACGCCGCCGCCGCCGCGAATATAAACCCGCGCGCGTCGATGCCCACCACCGCGTCCACTGACCCGGGCTGGAGATTTCCTGTCAAGTGATCGATGCACGCGGTGAAAAGCCGCGCATCCGCCAGCACGGGCGTGATGTCCTTGAATTGGATCCCCGCTTGCGGAAAATCCGGAACGTTGCGAATCCCTGCGGCCACTTCCTGGATCGTTGCGCTATTTTTCGTCATGGGCATGACAGTAGTGCGCGCACCTAAGCTTTGACAGCCTCAAGTTTCTGGATCATTTTCCGCAGCTTGTTCAGCGCGATGTTCTGGATTTGTCGCACCCGCTCGCGCGTCACGCCGAATTTCTCGCCCACTTCCTCCAGCGTTTTTTCGCTCCCCCCATCGAGGCCAAATCGATATTGCAAAATGGTCGCTTCCCGTGGATCAAGCGTCTTCACCATCTCTCGCAGCATTTTGGTCACCGTTTTTTCCTCGAGCTGCTCGTACGGCGTGTCCGCGTTTTCGTCCTGCACAACTTCCGCAAAATTATTCGATTCATCGTCCCCAATCGGCGCGTCCAGCGAGGCTGGCCGGATCGCCGCCGTCCGCATTTGCGCCACGCGCGATGCAGACATCCCCATTTCCTCCGCCAACTCCTCATCGCTGGGTTCACGGCCGAAAACCTCCTGCAGCTTCATCGCTGTCCTGCGCATTTTTGCGATTTTATCCACTAAATGCACCGGCAGCCGGATCGTCTTGGACTGATTGGCCAGCGCTCGCTTGATCGATTGCTTGATCCACCATGAGCCGTAAGTCGATAACTTTCCCCCTTTTGCCGGATCAAATCGTTCCACCGCCTTCATCAGCCCGATGTTCCCCTCGTTGATCAAATCCAGCAGCGGAAGCCCAAAATTCTCGTAATCGTGCGCAATCTTCACCACCAGCCGGAGATTCGCCTTGATCATTTGTTCGCGCGCCTTTTTATCCCCCTTCTTGATGCGCGCCGCGAGTTCGATTTCCTCCAGCGGTGTCAACAATTTGACCTGCCCGATTTCCCGCAGGTAAAGTTTGATGGCTGTTTCCCCGTCGTACGGAGCGCGCTCCCGGTCCGACATCGGAACATAGACCTCCGGTTCACGCGCGACTTCGGCGCTCTCTTCAACTGCCGGCGCGGTTGCGGCCGTCGCGGGAACTGCGCGCCGTTCTTTTGCGTGACGGCCTCGGGCCGCGGCGCGAGGCGTCTGTTTGCCGCTCTTCCGCGGACTTTTCGCGCGTTGTTTTTTTCTGGCCATGGCTGACTTTATTTTTGCAAGTTTTAGAGTTCCGTGCCCTTTCAGCAAGCTTATTAAGCCACATTTGGCATCAGGTGTTCACCCAATGTGAATCCCCGATGTGCCGTTGACAGAAACGCCGCCCCGATCGTTCAATCCCCGCGAATTTGACACAATGGGTTTTTATCTTAGCCTGTTTTCAACGTTCATGAGTAAACGCGCCGTCGCCCATTTGAGTTCCGATCCCGTGATGCTGGGCTTGATCGAAAAAATCGGGATGATCCGCTTGATCCCGCGCCGCCTTTCGCCGCTCCAATCCCTCACTCAGGCCATTATTCATCAGC
The DNA here is from genome assembly GCA_036272955.1 of Verrucomicrobiia bacterium. Classification (GTDB taxonomy): domain Bacteria; phylum Verrucomicrobiota; class Verrucomicrobiia; order Limisphaerales; family Palsa-1400; genus DATAUD01. Next base: position 9,980 of record DATAXU010000186.1, on the reverse strand, counting down.
AACTTAGCGGCAAGGCTGCCGGCACAATTCTCGAAAGATTCCAACGGTTATTCCCGGACAGCGAGTTCCCCGCCCCCGCTCAAGTCGCCGCCGCAAGTGTTGACCAGTTAAGGGCCGCTGGTCTTTCCCGCCCAAAGGCCGCCTACATCATTGATCTGGCACGGCGATGCGATGCCGGTTCAATACCAAGCCTGACGGATTGCAAGCGCCTTCACGACGAGGAGATCATCGCCAAACTGACTGAAATCAAGGGCATTGGCCGGTGGACCGTCGAGATGTTTCTCATTTTCAATCTCGGTCGTCCCGATGTCCTGCCCGTCCACGACCTCGGCGTCAGGAGAGGTTTCCAGATTTCGCACAAAAAACGCAAGATGCCCACCCCCGAGCACTTAGCCAGACACGGAACGCGCTGGTCCCCGCATCGAACCCATGCCGCCCGTTACCTCTGGCGGGCGGCGGATTCCTGAGCGCGCGATCGAGGTTCCAACCGCGCGGAAACCAAGGTCGCCCGTTTCCGGACCGCCATGAAAATCGCCTCGGCCGTTGCCGGTGAGGGCAACTCGATCGGCCCGGTCGCCTCGCCGAATGCGGCTATCGCGTCCCGCAGCGCTTCGCGCACGGAGATCGCCAGCATCAGCGGCGGTTCTCCCACCGCTTTGCTTCCGTAAATGACGTTCGTGGGTTCATCGCTTTTGAAAAAGTCCACCTTGAAGACCAGTGGCGTGTCCCCGACGGATGGGATTTTATAGGTGTCGGGCGAATGCGTCAGCAGTCGGCCCGCATCGTCCCATTTCAATTCCTCAACGGTCAGCCAACCCATCCCCTGGACGAATCCGCCTTCGATCTGCCCGCGGTTGACCCCCTCATTAATCGAGTCCCCGGCGTCTTCAAGAATATCCACCCGCAACACCCGGTGCATCCCCGTAAAGCCATCCACCTCAACTTCCGCCACCGCCGCGCCGCAGGCATAATAATGAAAAGGCTTCCCGCGTCCCGCCGCGCGGTCCCAATGAATCCCCGGCGTCGCATAGTATCCGGTCGTCGAAAGGCTCACCCGCTCCAGGTACGCCTGTTTGACCACCTCCGCAAACGTCGCCACCTTTCCCTCCGCACGCATCCGGGCGGCAATCGGCGCCAGCCGCTCGCGCAATATTTCGCAGGCGTTTTTGACAGCCGCGCCATTGAGGTCCGTGCCGGAAGAGGCGGCCGTTGCCGACGTGTTTGGAATTTTGTCCGTGCTCGTCGGCATTACCCGGATCATTTCCGGCGCCACACCCAGTTCGGACGCCGCGATGGCCCGGATATTGGTGTGAATTCCCTGTCCCATTTCGATCCCACCATGATTGACCTGCACCCCGCCATCCTGGTAAATCAGCACAAACGCCCCGGCCTGGTTTAAGTGCGTGACCGTGAAGCTGATCCCGAATTTCATCGGCGTGATCGCCAGCCCGCGCTTTCGATGCGGATGCCCCGCGTTCCAACGCGTAATTTCCTCCCGGCGCGCCGCAAATCCGCTGGATTCTTTTAATTGACCCCAAATGGCTTGGATCCGGTTGTCGCCGATTTCCTGCCCGTAATGCGTCGTGTTCGTTTCCCCTTCGCCTCGATACAGATTGAGTTCCCGAATCGTCTCCGGCGGCAGGCCGAGTTGCCGCGCCGCCCTGTCCAAAATCTCCTCGATGATTAACATCCCTTGCGGTCCACCGAATCCGCGAAACGCCGTGTTCGACGAAAGGTTTGTCTTCGCCACCTGCCCGCGAAATTCCACCGCCGGAATGTGGTATGCGTTGTCAAGGTGAAATAATGCCCGGTCGGTCACCGCTTGAGAAAGGTCCATTGCCCATCCGCCGTTGGACCATACGTGAATTCGCGCCCCCTCAAATTTCCCGGCAAGGTCGAACCCCGCCTCAAATCGCGCCAGGAACGGGTGCCGATGCCCCAGCAACGCCATGTCCTGGTCCCGGTTCAATCGGACCCGCGCCGCGCGCCCCGTGTGTTTCGCCGCGAGTGCGGCAAGCGCCGCCGGTGTTGCGGCCTGGGTTTCCTTTCCCCCAAATCCGCCGCCCACACGCGGACACTGCACCATCACTTGGTTTGACCTCAGATGCAAAACATGGGCCAGCACGTGCTGCACCTCGGAGGGATGCTGGGTAGAACTCGTCACCAAAACGGACCCGTCCTCACCGCACTCGGCCCACGCCGCATTTGTTTCCAGGTAAAAATGTTCCTGGCCCCCCAGTTCAAACTCGCCTTCGATGCGCAATGCCGACGCCCGCAACGCCACGTCCACATCTCCGCGCCGAATAAAATTTGGTTCGTTATGGAAACTTTCCGCCGCAATGGCGCCTGCGGTCGTCAGCACCGGCGGTAGCGGTTCATACTCGACGATCACCCGCTCTGCCGCAGCACGGCATGCGGCCTGCGAGTCGCCAACGACCAACGCCACAATCTGGCTGTGAAAATGGACCTCCTTGTCCGCAAGCAGGATTTCCTCTTTCCCCGGGCTTCCAACATCGTTGGCGCCCGGCACATCTTCTGCGAGCAAGACAGCCTTTATCCCCGGCATGAGCTGCGCGGCTGAGGCGTCACGCCGGAGAATCCTCGCCCGGGCATGCGGCGAACAAACGGGCCACGTTTCCAGCATTACTTTGGCCGCCGCCTGGTCATCCGAGTAACGCGCTTCGCCGCTGACATGCTTATGCGCGCTCTCATGCGCCCCCGCCGCAGGAGCGGGAATGTCGGGCCAAAATGATTCCGCCGGGCGTCCGTCGTTATGAAAAAACTTCTCGAACAAAGTGGCAACCAGCCCCCGCCGGTATTCCGCCGACCCGCGAACGTCGGAGATCGGCGTAAATTCCGCCGAAAGAATCGGAAGGACCTCGCGGATGGTTTGCTCCGTCCACGGTTTCCCCAACAACGCCGCCTCCGTTTGCAGCGCCCGCACCGGCGTCGCGGCGACGCCCCCGTAAGCCAGCCGGGCGCGCCTAACCAGGTTGGGTTCAACCAGGTCAATAATAAAACACCCCGCTACGGTGCTGATGTCCATCTCGCGGCGGCGGGAAACTTTGAACCACGCGCTGCGTTGCGGTGGCGTGCGGGAAACCACAATCGACTTGAGCACTTCGCCCTGCTTCAGAGCGGTCTTGCGGTAAGCCGTGAAAAATTCGCCGATCGCCAGCGTCCGTTCGCCCGCCGGTGACGCGAGCACGACTCGCGCATCGAGGGCCAGCAGCAGCGGCGCGCTGTCTCCAATCGGCGAGGCGGTCACAAGGTTGCCGCCCATCGTGGCGCGATTGCGTATCTGCCGCGAACCGAAAACCCGCAGCATATCGCCGAGCGCGGGAATTTCCCCCGCCATCGCCTCTTCGATGGCCGTTAGGGTCGCCGCCCCACCAATCCGCCATTCCTGACGTGTCGCCGTGACCGTTCTCATCTCTGCAATCGCTTCCAGCGAAATGAGCGTCGGAAAATTCTTGTAACGTTTCGTGATGTCCAGGCCGAGTTCGGTCGCCCCCGCGATGAGTCGCGCATCCGGCAGCCGCCGCATCAATTCGAACAGTCCCGCCAGCGAATCGGGACGGAAAAATTCTCCGCCCTCGCCATGATATTCCAGCGATGCCAGCGTCTCGCACGGTTCTTGTAGTCGCGCCGCGAATTTGTCATCGCCATTGGCCGCATGTCGGCCCGCAAACGCAGCCGCCGCGGCTTCGCGAATGGATCGATATCCCGTGCAACGGCAGAGGTTGCCGGAAAGTTGGTCGTCAAGATCATCGCCCGTCGCAATATCATCGCGGTAATGCCCCTCCAAAAGCGAACAGATGAAGCCCGGCGTGCAATACCCGCATTGCGAACCGTGGCGGCGCGCCATCTCGGTCTGGACCGGATGCTGCCCTTGCGCCCCGCAAACGCCTTCAACGGAAATCACTTCCCGCCCCGCCACAAGGCACATCGGCATCAGGCAGCTATTGACGGCGCGAAAAGTCGGTTTGCCGTTGGCGCCGCGTTCCACGAGGACCACCGAGCAAGCGCCGCAATCCCCCTCCGCGCAACCTTCCTTCGAGCCGGTCAGCCCCTCCTCGCGCAAAAACTCCAGCAGCGTCCGGTTCGTCGGGCAATTCTCCGCCCGCACTGGCCGGCCGTTCAAAACGAATTTTAACGCAGTATCCATCGCATGGTTTTGTCCGCGAGCTTGTCGAATGCGCGCACGCACAATTCAAGATGTTCCTCGCGCGTGTCCTCGATTTTGTTGTGACTGATGCCGTGAAGACTTTGCACAAACATCATCACCGTTGGCACCCCCGCGCGCGAAACTTCCGCCGCGTCGTGCAACGGCCCCGATGGCATCCGGTGGCTTGAGACGCAGATTTCACTGATTGCCTGGTCGCAAAAGTCGATGAGCTTAGGATTGAACAGCACCGGCTCAATATTCCAAAGTCGTTCCCACGAAACGCGCACGCCTCCTTCACTCGCAAATCGTTCCGACGCCGCCCGCGCATCCGCGAACATCGCCGCCAGCGCCGCGGCGTCCAAATGCCGTTGATCCAGCGTAATGCGGCATTCCTCCACGACGCTCGTGACAATCCCCGGCTTGGTCACGCACGAACCAATCGTGCAAACTCCTCCGTGGCGTCGCGCGATTTGATAAATCTCCGGACTCATGCGTGCCGCCGCCAAAAAAGCGTCTTTGCGCCGGTGCATCGGTGTGCTGCCGGAATGGGCCGCCTGCCCATGAAAAGTGATCGCGTGCCGCTCGACCCCAAACGTCCCCAGCACCGCGCCGAGCGGCAAGTCAAGGTCCAACAATACCGGCCCCTGCTCGATATGCAGTTCCAAATAAGCCGCCGCGTTTTTGAGTTCCTTGTTGCATTCCTTGACGCCATCCAGTTCCACCCCGATTGCTTTGAGCGCATCCGGCAGGCGAACGCCGTCCTTGTCCTTAAGGCTGCGCGCTTCCTCCACGTTCAGGTTCCCCGAGCAAGCCGAGGACCCAAAAAGACTTTTCCCAAACCGCGCCCCTTCCTCATCCGCCCAATCCACCAACCGCACCGTCACAGGCGGTTTGTCCGGAAACTCCGAATGGACGCGCCGCAAAATTTCCACCCCCGCCATCACATTCAAACATCCGTCAAGCCACCCCCCATTCGGCACCGAATCAATATGCCCACCGATCACGAGCGCGCGTTCAGTTTTGCCCGCAAGAGTCGTCCAGGTATTTCCCGCCGCGTCGTTATGAATTTCAACCGGCAATTCCGACAACTTCGTCCGCAGCCACGCCCGCGCCGCGAGCCACGTCGGGGTAAATGCCACCCGTTGTGCGCCGTTGCTGTCGCCGGTCAGGCTGCGAAGCTCCTTCAATTCCGCGACAGTGCGTTTAGGATTCAGGGCCGGGCTCATAGAAAACGGGCGCCGTTACTATAATCAACCAGCCGAAATCCACAATTCCTATCGGCAACAGAGGATCGGCTTGGTTCCTTCCCATTTTCGATTATCTTGCTTCCGTGACGTCGATTGCTGACCAGTTGGAAAATCTTCCCAGTCTCCATCGCGTTACCATTCCTGATTTATGGCAGCAGGAAGCCGTCTCCGCCCTTCGCGATGGCCGCGACGTCGTCGTTCAGGCCCCCACCGGCGCCGGAAAAACCCTCATTTTTGAACTCTGGTCCAACCAGGGTCGAAATCGCGGCCAGGCCATCTACACCGTTCCCACTCGCGCCCTCGCCAACGACAAACTCGCCGAATGGCGCGCCCGCGGCTGGAATGTCGGCATCGCCACCGGCGATCTCTCCGAAAATCTCTCCGCCCCTGTCGTCGTCGCAACCTTGGAAACGCAAAAAAGCCGCCTCGTCAAAGGCGAAGGCCCCTCCCTCCTCGTCGTGGACGAATATCAAATGATCGGCGACCCCGAGCGCGGCCTCAATTACGAGCTGGCCCTCGCCCTCGCCCCCCCGCAAACCCAGCTCCTCCTCCTCAGCGGCAGCGTTGCAAATCCCCAAAGTGTCGTGCAATGGCTCGAACGTCTGGGACGCAAAGCGCTCCTCGTTCGCCACGATTTGCGCCCCGTCCCGCTGGAAGAAGTCCACGCCAACAATCTCAATTACCACGTCCCCTCCGAAATCCGCGGTTACTGGCCCCGCCTCGTCGCCAAAGCCCTCGCCGAAGATCTCGGCCCCATCCTCATTTTCGCCCCCCGCCGTCAAGCCGCCGAATCCATGGCCGCCGAATTGGCCCGCACGTTGCCCACGCCCAATCCTCTGAGCCTCGGCGCCGATCAAAAAACCCTCGTCGGCGACGCCCTCGCGAAAATGCTCAAGGCCCGCGTCGCCTATCATCACAGTGGTCTCAGCTACGCCGCGCGCGCCGGCGTCGTCGAGCCCCTCGCCAAAGCCGGCCAATTACGCGTCGTCGTCGCAACCATGGGCCTCGCTGCCGGCATCAATTTCTCCCTCCGCAGCGTCGCCCTCGCCGGCGAATCCTACCGCCGCGACAACCAGGAACAATTGCTCCGTTCCGACGAAATCCTCCAAATGTTCGGTCGCGCCGGCCGTCGCGGCCTCGACGAAACCGGCTTCATTCTCATCACCGCCAACCAACTCCGCCTGCTCGACGCCCGCCCCGGCCACCTCTCCCGCGGCGGTTTGGTCGATTGGAATGCCCTTCTCGGTTTGATGGACGCCGCCGCCGCTCAGGGCCGCGACCCCTTTCGCCAGGCCGTCCACATCCAGTCCCGCCTTTTCACCACCAAGCCGATCGCCCTCGGCGTCGAGGAATCCATCCGCCATCCCGACATCCCATGCGGCCTCCACACCGATGCCGAACGCGCCCGCCACGTCCGCTATCGTGTTCGACAAATGCTTGACAGCAAGGGCGAATGGATCAACTATCCCGCTTCCACCGACCGCTACGCTCGCGACGTGCAAGTAATGGAGAGCGCCGAAACCTTAAAAACGCATCTCGCCCTTGCCGATCCCGCCGCCCTGGAAAAAATCAGCGGCGGCCATCTGTGCGTGTTGCGGGATGACGAACGCGGAAAAATCTTCGGACGCGCCGCCACCGTTGCCGATCTCCTCAACGACGACCGCGTTTATCTCGCCAAATGGGTTCGCCGCCTCACGAACTGGAATGGCCGCCAGACCCCTCGCGCGCTGTGGGAAAATAAAGTCGTCCCCCTGCTCGAACAAAAGTTGGCCGAACAGAAAACCCCCCTCGTGCGATTCGTCCAGGAAGACCGCCGCATCGTCGCCCATCTCAGCCTGGCAGAAGCCATACTGCGCGTTCCCGTGGATTCCCACGGCGTTGCGCTTTGGCGTCCGCTGGAGCGTCCCGTCTTGCCGCCCGATTGCGCCATTTGCCCGCTCGTCCCCGTCTGCGAAGCATTGCCCCCGAGTACCGGCGTCGCCCTCCTGTGGCGCCGATTGGGCCTGATCGACCCCGCCGGCGTCCCAACTCGTCGCGGAAAAATCGCCAGTTTTTTCTCCCAGGGCGACGGCCTCGCAATCGCCGCCGCGCTCGAAGACCCCGGGTATCTGTTGGAAGAATTGATTTACGACCTCGCCGATCTCGACGGCGGCTTTCGCTTTTGCGGAGACGACCATCGTTGGGCCGGCCGCCTCGCCGCCGCCTGTCAAAAAATTTACGGCCTCCAATCCATCCCCGGCTACCTCGAAAGTGGCGTCCCTCCCAAATACGGCGCCGGTGCCGAGCAGGTCGTCGCCTCAGTCCACAAGGATCCCCTGACCAAGCACGCCTGGGTAACGGACCTCCTCGGCCCTGGGGACATCGACCGCATCATCATCGAATGGAGAAGCACCCTCCGCCAGATTTCCCACGCGCCCGAAATGGATTGGCCGCGCTGGCTCGATTTGCAGCGCCGCGCGAAGGAAATTCTCAACGAAACCCAATCACCCACCCTCACCGAACTTCCCCCGCTGGAATATCATCAAACCCGGCGCGTCGATCACCGCCTCATCCTGCGCCGGCACTAAATAAATAAACTACTTCGCCCCCTGGTCAATCCAAGCGCGGATCAGCCCCACTTGTTCGGCCGTCAACGGTTGAATGTGCCCCCTGTTTTTCGGCGGCGGCATAAAATCGTCCGGGTCGCCGACGTGCGCGACATTCGCCACCAGCGCACTTTTCGCGCTGTCGCCCGGCACCACTGCGGGGCCGTCCTCGCCGCCCTTCAGCACGGCCGCGAGGCTGTCCAGCTTCAATTTCCCTTTCGGCTTCGGATTCTTGATACTGTGGCAGGGATAGCAGGATTTCTCAAAAATCGGCTGGATGTCCCCCGCGTAAGTCACCCCTTGTTTTGTGGAAGCCGGCGGAAACAGCTTCGGGTCGATTTGTATTTTGTCCTTGTCATCGGCGAACAAACAAACCGCCGTTAAACCGAAACACGCGACTAAAATACCGAGAAATGATTTCGACAACATCACGGCTATGTATCCAAAAACCGCCCCCGCGTCAAAGGCATTTTTTCATCCGCACCCCCCAGCATCCCAGGACCACCGTCGCCACCGCCAGCATTGCCGCGGTGCTTTCCCCGTCCTGAACCGCAATCGGATTGCTCGCCTCCCACGACCCAGTGTAATCCTCCATCGCTTCGCCCCCGTTCGAATTATAATCTCCCAGGTAATTATTCCCCATGTTCGGGTTATTCACGAAGCTGGGAATGTCCTGCCATCGGATTTCCATTCCCGTGATGTCCTCCGCGTTCCACGTAAAAGCGCCGTACGACGTAGCCGTGAACGGGTCAAAATTAAACGTATATTCTTGCGACCCAAAAAATCCCCCCACCGGCACAGTGACCTGCGCGGATACGATGTCCGCCATTGTCCCTCCGCCACTGGGCGATGCCGAGGAATCCAGCGTGATAGTCCCCGAAAAACCCGGCATCCCTCCGGTCCAGACATATGTTTCGTTAGCCGCCGCGGAAACCGCCAGAACCATCAATAACACGGATGCAGCGCGAGCATAACTCATTGTAGTCTATCGGTCACAATGCCGAAAACCTTTAGCGCCGTCAATGGAGAACCGCGGCGCTCTCAGCCCTTTTTGTCCAATTCCTTCAGGCACAGGTCCAATTCCTTTTTGAATCGCCCCGGTTTCTCGCCATAAATGACGCGCCCCATCTTGAACGCCCGCCGCTGCAATTTCCGCCGCCGCGCGCAAATGCGTTTATTCAATTCCCCATAATCCGCCGCCTGGCGCGACAATTTGTCGCTCGCCAACGCCGCCCCAACCATAAACAAATCGTGATCGTCCCCCAATGCATCGCTCATCCCTTCCACCCGTTTGATCGTTTTGGCAGTCTTCGGCGGCCCCAGGTGTTCGATCAATTCAAAGCCATAACCGAGCAGCTTCGCTTTTTTGCGCAATTCATGAAGCAATTCCGGCGAAGGTTTCTTGCACGCCTCCTTGAATGCGTCCCGCCCCTGTTTATAGATCCGGCTCAAACTCCTCGCCAAATCGCGCGGCGTCGCTTTATCCAGCGGCCACGTCGCGATATTCCGGCTCGATTTCCGCAGCATTTTCTTCACCGCTTTTCGCAACGCCGGCGTCTGCCTGCCAATCTCCGCCTGCCGTCGCAGCAACAATTCCCTGGTCCGCAACCCCGCCCCGTTCCGGGAACCAAGATCATGCAACGCGCGCAACTGCACATGAACGTCCCGCAACGGCGAAATCTTCCGTCCCGCGTCCCCAATGTGCCGGTTCTCCGCCCTAAACCGCCTCGGAAACGCCACCCGTAACGCACGCAGCAACGCCCGCAACCGTTTAAGCGCCTTGCGCGAGTTGTGGATTCCCTCACCCCGATTTTCCCGATCCAATTGCGACATCGCGAGGTCAATCTCCTCCTCCGCAATCCGTCCAAACGCAATGGCAAGTGGCTCGCCTTTTTTGATATGATAACTCATGGGTGCGAACACCCCTATTCTAATCCCCCGCCAAAACAAAGTCACGTTCCTCTTAATTCTGTCTTCGTG
>DATAXU010000185.1:0-19808 GCA_036272955.1 Verrucomicrobiia bacterium | reverse complement strand
TACGGGAGAAGGCCCGCAACCGCTTGCGTTTTGCAACAATCGCGCCTGAACCCCGTTGCGTTTTGCGGCCCGTGCGCGCGACTCGGTTCCCGCTTTTAAGCCGTTACGCCTTGGCACGCCGTTAGCTAAAAATCCCCCAGGTGATTCTACAATGACCACTGCGGGGACGGAAAAACTCACAGAAAAGATCGGGTCCCGCCGGCGCCGGATTTCCCTCTGGCTCCGATGGACCATTTTGGTGCTCGTGGTGATCCTTGTGGCGGGCCGCCTCGCGCTGCCCTACTTCATCAAATCCTACGTCAACAGGCGCCTGGGCGAATTACCCGACTACACCGGCAGCGTCCGCACCATCGATGTGCATTTGTGGCGCGGCGCATATAAAATCCTCAACATCGCCATTGAGAAGAAAAGCGGCGACAAGCCTCCGGTTCCTTTTTTTTCGTCGCCGGACATTGATTTATCCCTGGACTGGCGCGAACTTTTTCACGGCGCCGTCGTTGGGCAGGTGATTATGACCCGGCCAGAAGTGAATTTCGTCGGCGGCGGCCAGGCCCAATTGGGCACCAACCAACCTTGGGAATCCACGTTCGAAAGCTTTTATCCCGTTCGCATCAACAAATTTGAAATCGACGACGGCACAGTGCGGTTCCGCAATTTTCAAAAATCCCTCCCGGTCAATGTTTACCTCACCAATTTCACGCTCGTCGCCACGAATCTGAGCAACGCGCGCAGCCGTCCGGGCGAACTTCCCGCCGGCATCAAGGCCAGCGGAAACACCATCGGCGGCGGCTGGGTCGATGTGGTCATCAAAGCCAATCCGCTGGCGTCCACTCCAACCTTTGAACTCAACGCCGCGGTCACAAACGTCGATTTGACCGCGCTTAATAATTTCCTTGAGTCCTACGGAAAGTTCGACGTCGCGCGCGGGGAGTTCGAAATGTACACCTCGTTCGCGTCCGCCCAGGGCAAATACGACGGCTTCGTCAAAGTCCTTTTCAAAGACCTCGATGTGTTTTCGTGGGAGAAGGACCACAAAAAAAATATCCTCAAACTTTTCTGGCAAGCCATTGTCGGCCTCGTTTCCGAAGGGCTTAAGAACCAGCCGCACGACCAGCTTGCCGCGCAGATTCCCATTTCAGGCACCTACAGCGGCGCGCACGTGGGGATTATTCCCGCCATCGGCAGCCTCCTCAAAAACGCGTTCATTCGCGCGCTGCTTCCCAACATCGGGCAGCCCGTCACTCTCAAGCAAGCCGCGCAACAGGAGCCGGCCGCCCCCACAAATCCAAAACCTCCGCCCTGACGCATGCAAAATCACATTGGATGGGATGAGATCGCGTTGCGCCTGCTCCTCACCGTTGTGGGCGGGGGGCTGATCGGCTTCAACCGCGGGGAAAAGGGCCGCGCAGCCGGCTTGCGCACAACTCTTTTGGTTTGCCTGGCCGCTTCCATCAGCATGATCCAGGTCAACCTCCTGCTGCCCCTTGCCGGCAAAGCCAGCGATTCCTACATCGTCATGGACCTCATGCGCCTTCCACTGGGAATTCTCACGGGCGTCGGCTTCATCGGCGCCGGTTCGATTCTCCGCCGTGACAACGTCGTATTGGGCGTCACGACCGCCGCCACTCTTTGGTTCGTGACCGTCATGGGACTTTGCTTCGGCGGCGGGCAGCTCGGTTTGGGTTTGGCCGCTCTCGTGATCGCGCTGGTTGTTCTGTGGTTGCTCAAGCCGCTCGAAGACTCCTGGAAACAAGAGCGCCAGGGCACCTTAATCGTCGAAGTCACCTCCGACGGCCCCACCGAGCGCGACATCACCGACGCCGCAACCGCCGCCGGCTGCAAAGTTTCCGCCATTGCTGTGACCTACCAAACCGGACCGGTGCTTCGCGAATTAAAATGCCAGGTAAAATGGAGGGCATGCGAAACCGACGTTCTCCCGCCGCCCTTCGTGGCCAACGTTGCCGGTCGCAAGGGTGCCTTGAAAGTGAATTGGCAGCCTACGCCGCAGTGAACACCGCGCACAAAACCCCACGCCCATTTTGCGCCGTAGCGTTTCGAATGGACACATTCCGATAGCGCCGCCCCCTTCGCAATTTGCACGGGCCGTGCGACTCAACTTTGCAGATTGCCACGTAACTTCGGTTTTCCAGCGGGCACGCAATACGGTATGTGTTTTGCTCAATTCCGCTCTCGGCAATTGAACATTCACTCCCCGAACGCAAAAGGAAAATTATGAGCACATTAAAAGACCTGTTTCTCGCTGAGTTGGAAGACATGTACGACGCCGAACATCGGATCACCAAGGCGCTGCCCAAAATGATCGAGGCCGCGACTTGCAACGAACTTAAATCCGCGCTTCAAAAACACCTCAAAGAAACCGAAGGGCAAATTCAGAAGTTGGACGAGGTTTTCAAGGCCTTTGGCGCAAAACCGCAAGCCGCCAAATGCCCGGCCATGATCGGCATTCTCCAGGAAGGCGATGAGATCGTCGCCAAAAACAAAAAATCCACGACCATCAACGCCGCCATCATCTCGGCCGCGCAAAAGGTGGAGCACTACGAAATCGCCTCCTACGGCACTCTTCGTTCCTGGGCCGGCATCCTGGGAAATTCCGAAGCCGCGAATCTCCTTGAGGAAATCGAGGACGAGGAAAAGCAGGCCGACGACACGCTCAACGAATTGGCGGAGTCCAAAAACGAGGAAGCGCTGGAAGAAGTCCAGCCCGGCGCCCGGCGCTGATCGAACAATTCGAGTCCGCCCTCTCCCCTCAAGTGAAGGGGAGAGGGAGGCGGAGCAGTGACTCACTTACTCGTTCATTTCCCGTGTTTCCGCCGCCTGTCGCGCCGAACGCGAACGATCGTTCGCCGTCCGTTTGCGCGCCGCACCGCGGGCCTGCCGCGATAACGCCGTCCGTGACGCTGCCTGGCGTCCCTCGTGTTTGAGCGCCTTCTCGCTGGCGCGCGAACGTTTCGCCGAGACCGGCGCGTGGCGCTGTCCCTTTTCGTACGCCTGCTCCGCGCTCCTTCGCGTCTTGCGCGAAACAGTCCCGGGCCGCGGCGGTGTCAGTTTCACTCCCGCCCTTCGCGCCTTCGACAAACCGATGGCTATCGCCTGTTTTGTCGATCGCGCTCCGTGCTTCCCTTCGCGAATGTGGTGTATCTCTTCCCGCACAAACTCCCCGGCCTGCGTGGAGGCCGATTTCCCTTCGGCCCTGTCTTTGTTCGCTCGTCTGATCGTGGATTGTTCTGGCATAACTGTTTCTCCTTTCTTCGCCAATTTTCCAGCAAGCTCAATGCCGCCGCCCAATCGTGCAGAAATCCAATGCCGCACTTTGCGAAATGCAACGCTTCCGGTTTCACCTTGACTGAAAACGGTCTGGCACGGGTCTAGCTAAAAAGCGCCCCATGGATTTGAACTTAAACCTTGAGGTCGATCGCCGCGGCTTCGTCAAGCTTGCCGTCGCCGGCGCGGTCTTCGGCGCAACAACGACCGGCGCCTGGGCCGACGAAAAGAAAAGCAACGGCATGATCTACCGCCAGCTCGGCAGCACCGGCCAAACGGTTTCCGCCATCGGCCTCGGTGGTTCCCATATCGGCAATCCCGCCCTCGAAAGCGAAAGCATCAAGCTTATTCGCAGCGCCATCGATCGCGGCATCACGTTCATGGATAATTGCTGGGATTACCACGAAGGCAAAAGCGAAGTCCGCATGGGCAAGGCGTTGCGCGACGGCTATCGCGAAAAGGTTTTTCTCATGACCAAAATCGACGGCCGCAGCAAAAGAGGCGCAGTCGCCCAGATCAATCAAAGCCTGAGTCGATTGCAGACCGATCATTTGGACCTCCTCCAATTTCACGAGATCATTCGCATGGACGATCCCGACAGAATATTTGCCCCTGGTGGCGCCCTCGAAGCCGTCGTGGAGGCCAAATCCGCCGGCAAACTTCGTTACATCGGTTTCACCGGCCACAAAGATCCCGCCATCCACCTGCACATGCTCGACCTCGCCAAAAAGAACGGCTTCCGTTTCGACACCGTGCAAATGCCCCTCAACGTGATGGACGCGCACTATCGGAGTTTCCAGCATCAAGTGCTCCCCGTTCTTGTCAGCGACCACATCGGCGTGCTCGGAATGAAGTCCATGGGTTCTGGCGACATTCTAAAAAGCAAGGTCGTCACCCCCATCGAATGTCTTCACTACGCGCTCAACCTACCCACTTCCGTCGTCATCAACGGCATCGACAAAATGAATTTACTCGACCAGGCCTTCGAAGCCACCGCCAGCTTTAAACCGATGAGCCAGGAGGAAGTGGCTGCGTTGCTTGCCAGGACCGCCGCCGTCGCTGAAACCGGAAAGTTCGAGCGTTTCAAGACCACCCAGCACTACGATTCCACCTCGCAACATCCCGAATACCTGAGTTAAAGTTTCCCCAACTCACCAGACAGGAAGGAAAACAAGCTATGCCCGGTAAAAAGCATCTTCGTGGCGCCAGTTCCAAAGAGCAGCGCCAGTATGAACACATCAAAAAGTCCGCACAAAAATCTGGCCGTTACGGCAGCCGCGCCAAAGAGGTCGCCGCCCGCACCGTCATGAAGCAAAAACACAAGTCCAAGTAGTCAAACACAGCGGCAGCGATAGTCCTGCCTTGTTAAGGTGAACGCACCCGGTAAAAGCGCCGTGCGTAGTTGGTCGCGTAGGGATCCGCAAACTGGTACCGCCCCGACCCAACCGGAGATTCCATTGCAGGCCCCACGTTCGACCAGGTATTGAGAGGCAACGCTAGGTTGGTCGTTCCAAAAACGGTGAAGCTGGCACCCGAAATATTGGTGAAGCTAAACCCGAATACCCCATTGGTGCGGCTTTCGCCAACAATCAGCGACGGACCAGGAGCGATGATGACTTGCACTTCAATAGCGCCGATGTCAACCGCCGCGCCCACCACCCGCGGAAAACCGGGTCCACGCTGGTCGTAGTTGATCCCCGCCGCAAAGCTCGTAGCTCCATTGTTAATGGCCAGGGAACCCGGCTGCGGCAGCATGGTAGCCGTGGGGCCGCCGTTATTCGTCAACGGTCCCAACATAGGATCCACGGCCAAGAATGTCCCGGCGAAGACGAAGATCCCCCCGGGAACAATATCATTAAAAATATTAGTGCCATAGACAGTGGCGTAGCTGTTATTCCAGTTGTAAATATCCGCCCCATTGTTGGCGATGATGCTATTGGCGACATTCAACTGAGCCAGGTAATTATCAATTCCCCCTCCTACTCCGCCGGCGCTGTTGCCCCAGATTGTACACTGCGTCACATTCAGCGTCGCGCCGCCCCCGACATTATCAATAGCTCCGCCGTTATATTGCGCTGAGTTGCCCGTCAAAGTGCAGTTAACCAAAGAGCAGTTACCATAGTTCACAATCGCGCCGGCAAATTGGCCGGAGTTACCCGCCAGCGTACACCCGTTCAAAGTCAACGAAGCCTCATCCAGGATAGCCCCGCCCGCATCCCCCGGCGCCGCCCCATTCGTGAGCGTTAAAGAATTAAGGATCACGCTCTGTCCAATGATTCCGAAGATGCGATTGGAACTATTGCCATTGAGGCTAATACCTTGCGGCAAAGCCGAGCCATCAATCGTGTGGCTTTGATACAAATCAATCTCGCCATTCGTAATTGTGATGGTCTGGCCGGAAAGGTTGGCCGCAAACGTAATCGTAGAACCTATTGAAGAGTACGTGCTGACATAACGCAAAGAACCCAGACCCAAGTCCGCAGTCGTCGTCACCAGCGGAGGCGCGTCCTGGAATTCCACCGCACCAATATCCGGCGCGGGGCCGGCAACGCGAGGATACCCACGCTGGTCAGTCGTAAGGCCCGCGGCAGTGGAAGGGTCGGCGGCATCAATCGCCGGGGAACCAAACTGCGGCAGCATCGTCGGCGTGGGGCCGCCGTTATTAGCCAGCGGGCCTAGCATCGGGTAGGTGACCAGTGCGGCTCCGTAGTAGAAGACATTGGCGGGAGGTGAGGGGATTATGGGCGAGGTCACGATATTCGTGCCTTCGACGTAAGTCGCGCCGTTGTTCCAGGTGTAAATATCCTCGCCTGTGTTAAAGGCCAGGATGGAATTGGCCACGCTCACCGAGCCATAATCCTCGTTGTCCACTCCACCAGCCACGCCGCTTGTGGTGTTACTGCAAATCGTGCATTGAAGCAACGTCAAGGTGCCGGCCACATTATCGATTGCTCCCCCATAATTCTGGGCGGAATTGCCAGTGAGGGTACAGTTCACGAGCGCGCAGTCCGCGTCGTTCGCAATGGCGCCTCCCCACTCGGCGGAGTTGCCGGCAAACGTGCAATTATTCAACGTCACCGCGCCCTGACCGTAAATGGCGCCGCCGGAGCTATCGGGTTCGTAACCGTTGGTGAACGTCAGCGAGTTGAGAGTTACACTGGCTCCGCCCACCACGTTGAAAATGCGCGAACCATGATTGCCGTTGAGATGGATACCGTCGGGCAAGCCCGAGGCATCAATTGTGTGGTCCTGGTACAAATTAATTTGGCCATTGGAAACAGTGATAGTCTGGCCGGAGAGATTTGTCGCAAACGTGATGATAGAACCTAACGGGGAATAGGTAGTAACATAACGCAAAGAGCCTAACGTCGAATCCGCCGTGTTCGTAACCAGCGGAGCCGCGTCCTGAAATTCCGCCGCGCCAACATCCGGCGCCGGCCCCACCACTCGCGCCAACCCGCGCTGATCAGTAGTCAGCCCTCCGTCAGAGTTCGGGTCCGCCGCGTCAATGGCAGGGGAACCCGGCTCCGGAAGCATCGTCAGTGTGGGGCCGCCGTTATTGGCCAGTGGGCCTAGCATCGGGTTGATGAGCAATGCGGCTCCGTCGTAATAGACATTGGCCGGAGGGGCGGCTATTATAGGCGACGTCACGATATTCGTTCCTTCGACGTAAGTCGCGCCGTTGTTCCAGGTGTAAATATCCTCGCCTGTGTTCAACGCCACGATGCAATTGGCCACGCTCACCGAGCCGTTATCGTTGTCCACTCCACCAGCTAGGCCAGCGGTCGAATTATCGCAGATGGTGCATTGAAGCAACGTCAGCGTGCCGCCCTCGTTATCAATCGCTCCGCCATAATTCTGCGCGTAATTCCCGGTCAGGGTGCAGTTCGCGAGCGAGCACGTGGCGTAGTTCTCAATGCCACCCCCCCACTCGGCGGAGTTGCCCGCAAGCGTGCAATTATTTAACGTCAGCGAGCCGCTGTTGGCGATAGCCCCGCCCGAACCGCTAGGCGCATACCCATTCGTGAAGGTCAATGCATTGAGCGTCGCACTCACCCCCCCACCGACGCTGAAAATGGCCGAGTTGTGATTGCCACTGAGCTGGATGCCGCCAGCCAGGGCTGAGGCGTCAATCGTAACGTTGTTGGTCACCACCAGAGCGCCGCTGGTGAGCGTAATGATCTCGCCCGAAAGGTTGGTCGCGAATTGGATCGTTGAGCCGGAGCCGGAACTGGCGATAACCTGGCGAAGGGATCCCGCCCCCGCGTCGCTGCTGCTGGTCACTATCGGGTAGATCGCCATGGGAGCGGAGGCAATACCGTTTGCAACCACTTGGATCAAATCCGAGCCGGACCAATCGGGCGGCGGCTGGCAGTCTGTGCTCACGATGGCCCCGCCGGTCATCACCCCGGCCGTGCTCCAATTATACGTGCGTCCATAATGGATCGTTCCGCTCGCATCGGTAAAACGAACGAGCGGAAAATCGGTGGCCATTTGATGCTGGGCGCCATAAGCCGCGCCTTCCGAAATGCCGTTGAAAAGAGTGCCGCTGAGATGAAACGACCCATCAGCATTGGTTGTGAAACCTGTGATGGAAGGCTTGCCGGCCGCCAAAGGGCCACCGGAAGGAAAGTAATCAAGCAATTGCCCTGTGCCCTCAGCGCCGATGGCGCCGACGAGCACCGAACCGTCAGGCAGATCCAGCATCATGTTCTGACTGCAGTTGACTGTGTTGCTCCAGCCTGTGTTGGTGAACGTCGCCGAGCTGTAATTATACTCGTAGAAAGTCGTCTGGGAGACGATGTCAAGATTGGATGTGGCTGGCCCTCCGCCTTTGGGGGGCGAAGTTATTTTTATAGGATTCGGCGAAGCCGCGATAAGGATGTTGCCATCGACCATCATTGCCCCTGGACCTCCAGCCGTCGTCTGCCCAGCGGGATACGCAGCGCCCGTCCAAGTACCCGGCCCGTTGCCGCCCGAAGGGGTATAGAGTGCGACCAGCCCCGTGCCTCCAAAGAAAATCGCCCGTCCATCCGGCAACAGAAAACCCGGCCCTTCGCCAGCGAAAGTTCCGAGGCTGGCCCAAATCACAGGAGAAGAAGAGTCATTGGTCCAGAGATTCAGCGCCGGAAGAAAGCGTTCGGTCAAATTGGTTGCGCGATCAACGGTGAGCACGTTCCCGTCGGGAAGTTTGACGCCTCCCGCGTCCCCCGCATAGCGCAACGTCGGCGGCCCTGAACTCCACGAATTAGCCACAGGATCATAGAGAAGCGTGCCATTGGCCGTCATTGGGGCGCGCGGCAGGAGTAGGACCCGGCCATCGGGCAACACCTTGCATTCAGCATCGTAAATGCCCTGGGCTGCGCCAGTATTCGGCGAAACCTGGCTAGGGTTCAGGACGGTTGTGGGAGGCGAAACAACGGTCCAGGTGTTGTTGCTCGGATTATAAATTTCGGCGCTTGCCCAGCCGGTGAGACCATTGTTGGCCGAGCTGCCCGCCACAAAGAGCCGCCCGTCCCTAAGCACCGCCGATGAAAACGACGCCCGCGTATCGCGCATGGGCGCAATGTTTGTCCATGTTCCGTCGGTATATCCACCAATCCTGGAGGGGCTTAACCGATACCAACTGGAACTATTGATTTGTGCCGCCAAAACGGTGCCATCCGGTAACAGCAACATGTGATCCAGCGCCACCGGCGCCGAAGGGACGGCCAAAATCCCGGCTTGACCGGTGATTGCCGCGCCAACAAGGCCGCAGGCCAAAACCAGCCCGCTAAACGCAGTGAGTTTGATTCTGCTGGAAGTTTTCATGCTGATCTGTTGCTTGGCTACAAACTTATGGACGATTGGTCGTGCCGACGGCTCAGGGCAATTGGGGGAGGCCACGGCGAATGTTGGTAGCGCGCCCTTTATCTTTTGTCAAAGAATATCCCATGTGCTCTCGTCTGGCGGGTTGACTCATATTCATCGCCACCGATGTCCGGTGTCTTTTAATTTAAGTCAGTTCGGTGCTTTTTTTGACAACCAATTTCTCTTGTCGTCGTTTCTTCGCGTCGCTAATGTGCCATCAAATTTATGGCCGTTCCAACTCAACTGGCTACCAAAGCCCAAAACGAAACCTTTGGCGGCGTCACCTACCACATCGAAGGCGAATTGGTGCCCGCCCTTCACGTGGAATTGTCGTCCACCGGCATTTTTTTTGAGCACCACATCCTGCTTTGGAAGGACCCGGCGGTCCAGATCGAGTTGCATCCCCTCAAAGGCGCCTTCAAACGAGTGCTCGCCGGGATGCCGTTTCTGGTCACGGGCGCAAAGGGGCCGGGGCGAATCGCCTTCAGCCGCGATGGCGCGGGACATGTCTTTGCCTTGCATCTGAAGCCCGGCATGAGCGTGGACGTCCGCGAACACCAATGGCTGGCCGCGACGAATAATGTTGATTATACCTTCTCGCGCGTCAAAGGCGCGGCCAACATGTTCCTGGGAGGAACTGGATTTTTTATTGACTCGTTTTCCTGCCCGGCCCAGGACGGGATTCTCTGGCTGCATGGTTATGGGAACGTCTTTGAAGTCACGCTTGCCCCGGGCGAGGCCATCGACATCGAACCGGGCGGGTGGATTTACAAGGAACGCGGCGTCGAGATGCAGACGATGTTTCAAAAACTTTCGACGGGCCTTTTCGCAAGTGCCGGGCAGATTTGCTGGAACCGATTTACCGGCCCCGGCAAGATAGCGCTCCAAACGATGTATTTTTCTTTGGAAGGCGGGGAATAAACGGGGACGGCTGCACCTGTTTCTTTTCCGCAAAAGACCGCACCCGCGCTTCCAACTCCGTCAACTGCTGGTTTAGCGAGTTGCCGTCTTCCGATCCAGTTTTGCTTGCATTCCCATATAAACAGGGTAATTTTCCCCATGAGCGCAGCGACGAGTTTTTGCCAACGAATAATCCACGAAACGCCAGGAGATGGAATGAACGAAGCCCAAGTGTTTCGCCTGCCATTGTTTTCTTTTCTGTTCTTCGTGGCCTTCGTGGTGACATTCCCGTTCGCAACGGGCCAAACAGAAATCGGCCAGTCCGGACTGGTCAAGGTCAGTGACGGAAATTTCCGGTTTCGGGTAAAGCCTAATCAAGGCTAATAAAGGTTGTTTATATGATAAGACTCGCCAGATACATCTCAGGATTCCTGCTTTTAACCGCCACCCTGCACGCTCAAATCCCGCCCCCGGTCATTCCGGCCGGCGTCGGCGTCAACATTCATTTTGTTGAAGGAAACGAAAAAGACCTCGATTTGATCGCCGCCGCCGGCTTCAAGTTCGTCCGCATGGATTTCAGTTGGGAAGGCACCGAACCAAAAGCGGGCGCCTACGACTGGACCCCGTACGACAAATTGTGCGACCATCTCGCCACCCGCGGCCTGCGCGCCATATATATACTGGACTACGTAAACGCCGCCTACGAGCCAATGGTCGATACCCACCGTCCGGTAGGCGAACCGGTTCCCGAACGTCACGTCGCCTCCCCGCGCCACCCGGAAAGCATCGCCGCCTTTGCCCGTTGGGCCGCCGCCGCCGCGCGCCATTTCCGCGACAGGGCCGTGATCTGGGAAATCTACAACGAACCGAACGGCCAATTCTGGCGCCCCAAACCCGACGCCTCCGAATACACCGCCCTCGCGCTCGCGACCGCCAAAGCCGTCAAGGAAGCCGAACCCGGAGCCACCGTCATCGCTCCCGCTCTCTCCGCTTTTGATTTCAAGTTCCTTGAACCGTTCCTGGCCTCCGGCGTCCTCCAATACCTTGATGGCGTCAGTGTTCATCCCTATCGCCAGCCGACAAAGCCCCCGGAAACCGCCGCGCGCGGATTTAAGGAGATCAGGGACATGATCAATCGCTACGCCCCGGAATCCAGGCGGGACAAAATCGCCATCATCAGCGGCGAGTGGGGTTATTCCTCCAATCGCAAAGGCGTCTCCCTGGAAACACAGGGCGACTTCGCCGTGCGCCAGCAGCTTTCCAATTTGCTCAACGGCGTCCCGCTCTCCATTTGGTACGATTGGAAAAACGACGGCACCAACGCCGACGACGGCGAGCAAAATTTCGGCGTCGTCTATCCCGATTTAACTCCCAAGCCCGCCTACACCGCCGTCCGCGAAATGACCCGCGCGCTGGACGGTTTTCAACTTAAGGAGCGCGTGGCCGGATTCGGCGCGAAGGATTACGTGTTGCTGTTCGTCAAACCGGACGGCACGCAAAAAATCGCCGCATGGACGCTCACCGATCCGCACACCATCCAACTTGATCGCTGGAAGCCCGAGGTTTCCTTGGAACTCCGTTCCAGGCCGCAATATCTTCCCGTGAAATGAAATAAAGTGATCATTGCCGAAAAACAAAAGCACCTCGCCCAAACCCTGTCCGCCCTGCCCACAGCCCAGGACAGGCTCGCCTACATCGTAGGCCGGGGCCGCGCAACGCCGCCCTTGGCCGAGGCACTAAAAAAGGATTCGTTTCGATTGGAAGGATGCCTCGCAAAAGTCTGGTTCGTCCCTGAGTTCGCGGATGGCCGCTGCTTTTTCAAGGCCGATTCCGATTCCGCGATCATCAAGGGAATCACGGTCTTGCTGTGCGAATTTTACAGCGGCCAAACCCCCGAGGAAATCACGCAAACCAAACCCGTCTTCCTGGAAAAATTCGGCATCACACAACATTTGACCCCCAACCGCCGCAACAGCCTCGCGAAACTTTGGAATGGCATAGAGACTTTCGCGCGGGCGCATCTCAGTGGCTGATTGGTATTGCGCAATGCGACGAATGGTATTACTTTCCATCAAGTGACAACAATGACTCTCAAGGTGCCGGAACTGCTGCGACGCGGGGTGGAAAAAGAGGCCCGCCGCCGTGGCGTATCAAAGTCCGTGCTCGTCCGCGAGTGCGTGGAAGCCATGCTGAACCGCAAACGGAGGGAAAGTCCCCCTAGCTGTTTGGACCTGGTGGCCGATTTGGTCGGCTCTCAGCCAGGGCCTCGCGATGCTTCCGCGGACAGCCGTTATCTCGACGAAGCCATTCTGGCGGACTATGGCCGCAAGCGAAAAAACTCTCGTTGACACCGGGCCGCTCGTGGCCTTGCTGGTGGCTAAGGATGAAATGCATCCGTGGGCGTTGCGTGTCTGGGACGAGTTGAGACCGCCGCTGGTGACCTGCCAGGCTGTCCTGTCCGAAGCCCAATTTCTGATCGCCCGTTTCGGTGGCAATGCGACCGCTGTCCTGGAATTCGTCTCAAGAGGGGCGATCCATGTTGAGTTCGACTTGGAAAGCAACGTCAAACGATTGCTGGAATTGCAGAAATCCTATCGAAGCCTGCCGATGTCGCTTGCCGATGCCTGCCTCGTCTGCATGGCCGAGCAATCGCCTCGATGCCGAATCGTGACGACCGATTCGCATTTTCGCGTTTACCGCCGCCACGGGCGTCAACTGATTTCCGTTTTGATGCCGGAGGAGAAATAGTTTCGCTGTGAGCCTCCCGAAATAATGTTTTACGACGCCCACAATCATTTGCACGACGACCGTTTGCGCCCTCACATGGATGCCGTGATGTCCCGCGTCCGCGCCGAACAAATCGGCAGAATGGTCGTCAACGGCTCCTGCGAGGCCGATTGGCCGGCCGTGCTCGAACTCGCGCGAAAATTCCCCGAGATGCTCCCAAGTTTCGGCTATCACCCGTGGCACATCAAGGAACGCACCGCCGAATGGCAGACGACTCTGGCCAAATGCCTGGATCAAATCCCATCGGCGATCGGCGAAATCGGCCTCGACCGCTGGATCAAGGATTACGACATCGTGCAACAGGAGGAAGTCTTCACCTGGCAACTCCATCTCGCCGCCGCGCGCGAAATCCCCGTCAGCATCCACTGCGTCCAGGCCTGGGGAATGATGCTCTCCATTCTTGAACGCGGCCCCCGTCCCGCCCGCGGCTTCATTCTTCATTCCTACGGCGGTTCCGTCGAAATGATTCCGCCCCTCGCCAAACTCGGCGCCTATTTTTCGCTTCCGGGCTACTTCGCCCACGAACGAAAAGTCCGCCAGCGCGAAACATTTCGCCACGTTCCGTTGGACCGTCTTTTGATCGAAACCGATGCCCCCGACCAGCCGCTGCCGGACTCCCGCAACCGATTCCCTTTGTTTGACGCCGCCGGCCGGCCAATAAATCATCCCGCCAACTTGCGCGCCGTCTATGAATTCGCCGCCGAACTCCTCGCCCTGCCGCTGGAGAAATTGGCCGTTCAGGTCGAAACCAACTTCCTCCGCCTATTCGCATGATGGATAAGAAAAGGCGTCAACTTTCCTGGCAAATTTCGGCCGCGCTCGCCATCGTCACGATCGCCGTTTTTTCGCAAGCGGTTCGTTTCCAGTTCACAACTTACGACGACCCGGATTTCATCACCGCCAATCCTACCGTCCAGGCCGGCCTTACGCTCAAAGGTCTCAAATGGGCCTGGCACAGCGAAGTGGCGCGCAATTGGCATCCGATCACGATGCTGACGCACATGCTGGACTGCCAGTTGTTCGGCGTAAGCCCCTGGTGGCCGCACCTCGAGAACATTCTCCTGCACGCCGCCAACGCCGTCCTGCTTTTCCATTTGCTCAAGCGCATGACCGGCGCCCTCTGGTGCAGCGCGCTTGTGGCCGCGCTTTTTGCGTTGCATCCCCTCCATGTGGAATCGGTCGCCTGGATTGCCGAGCGCAAAGATGTTCTGAGCACACTCTTCTGGTTCCTCACGACCTTCGCCTACGTCCGCTACGTGGAAATTTCCAAACTCAAATTCTACATCCTCGCGCTAGTCCTCTTCGCTGTCGGACTGATGTGCAAACCGATGCTGGTCACTGTTCCATTTGCGCTGCTGCTGCTCGATTACTGGCCGCTCGCCCGGCTGAAACGCGTCAAGTTCCCGCGTCTTGTGCTGGAAAAAGTTCCCTTCATTCTCCTGAGCGCCGCCGACTGTGTTGTCACTTATTCGATTCAACAGCAGGGCGGTTCGGTGCAATCTGTCAACAATCTTTCCATGAGCTTCCGCATCGGAAACGCGTTCGTTTCCTACGCGCGCTACATCGGCAAAATGATATGGCCGCAAAATCTCGCCGCCCTCTACTTGCGCTCCGGCAATTGGACGGCATTGGAAGTCGCCCTCGCCGTGGCGCTGCTGCTCGTCCTTTCCGCAATCGCCATCTGGCAATCCCGTCGCCGCCCGTGGCTGGCCGTCGGCTGGTTTTGGTATGTCGGCACGCTTGTGCCCGTCATCGGCATTGTCCAGGCCGGCATGCAAACAATGGCCGACCGTTATACTTACGTGCCGCTGATCGGCCTTTTCATCATTGTGTCCTGGGGCGGCTGCGAACTGGTCAAAACCCTGAATTTGCCCGCGTTCGCGCCCGGCCTTTCCGCAGCCGCGCTGGTCGTTTGCGTCGTGTTGACCTGGCATCAAATAACATTCTGGCGCAACAGCGAAACTCTGTTCACGCGAATGATCGACGTCACGCCGAACAATTACATGGCCCACTACGACCTCGGCAATTTCTACTCCCGCGCGGGAAACACCAATGCCGCCGTCACCAATTACGAAGCCGCGCTGGCGGAGGAACCCAATTACGCCGACGCCCATAACAATCTCGGCGGTATTCTGCTTGACGCAAAACAATACGACGAAGCCCTCCATCACTACCGCGCCGCTGTCCGCACCAATCCCGATTTCCTCCGCTACTTCAACCTCGCCAACGCCCTTGCCGACGCCGCCAGCGCCCGCCACGACGCCACCGGTTTCGCCGAAGCCGTCGCGACGTATCGGCGGGCGCTGCAACTCAACCCCGATTCCAGCCAGGCCCACCACAACCTCGGCTTGACGTGGCAGGCCCAGGGCAGCAACACCGAAGCCATCGCCGAATTCTCCGAGGCCGCCCGCCTCGACCCAAAACTGATGGATTCCCTCAACACGCTCGCCATAAACTGCGCAATGCAAAACCAGATGCCCGATGCCGAAAGGGCCTTTCGCGAAATCATCCGCCTGCGTCCCAATGATTCCGGCGCGTACGAAAATCTCGGCAACGCCCTCGCCGCGCAGAACAAGCCGGAGGACGCCATAAAAACATACTTGACCGCCCTGCAGCTCAATCCCGCCGATTACCAGACGGAATTTAATTTAGGCTTGACGTATTCCCGTCAGGGCAACCGATCCCAAGCCGCCGCGTGTTACCGGCAAGCCCTGCGCATCAACCCCGGCTACACCGAAGCCAAACGCGCCCTCGAGCAGTTGAAGAATTGACCCCGATCACGGCACAAGCAAAATCGCTCCGGTATTTGTTTTGCCCAAAAAGAACCCGCCGCCGCCCGCCGTATTCTGAAGCACCGCGCCAGAGCCGATTGTCGTCGCCTTTCCGACGCCATTGCCGAATGTAACCGTCAACAATCCCGTCTTGGGATTGATCGAGCCAGTCAACGTATTTGTCGGGCTGCCCGTCAATTTCCCGACCACATTATTGCTGCTTATTGCGACAGCAAAAGACAGTGCATTCGAAAGATTGCCGCCCGATAAAGTGAGCTGCCCCGACGAAACGTCAATCGCCGCCGTGCGCGGCAAAGGGTTCGTCCACGCCGAACCTTCGACCGCGACCATATTAGTGAACCCATTGGTATAGCGAGCGCCCACGCGCGGCGGTTTGATCCACGTCAGATTTCCCACCGGCGAACCGCCCTCCAAACCAATCCATCCCAGGATCAATCCCGTGTTGCCGTAGAGAGTGCCATACACCGGCACATCGCCATTGCCAGACAACAAAACTCCCTGGCTGAACGGCGTCCCATCCCCCAACGCTCCGGTGAAAGCAACAGCTCCCGAATGATTCGTAATCAGCAAGTAACCGTAACCCGCCGGAGTCCCCGGCGGAATCAACACCGTATATTCCTTCGATGACGCTCCGCCGGCCGCCAATTCATTTGTCAAATTCGCCAACCACCCGCCGCCATTCGTGCCCGACACAGTGCCAGTTATATTGCGAGGCGATTCATTCCAGTTCGCGTTCATCAGCAATGTCACCGCGCCGCCCTTTGCGGCTGGCCGCGCAACATTGTTGCTGGCGTGACCCAAACTGTTGAAGCCGCCCGCGATAATATTCGTGCTCCCCGCGATCAACAGCTTCCCGCTATACGTTCCCGACGCCGTGACATCAAGGCCGCTGAGCATTCCGGATGTTCCTTCGGTGACAGCCGCCTGCATGAAAAGTCCGTTGTAAATTCCCGCCGCGTCAAAAGTGTAAGTTCCCGTGAACTGCTGAACCGAACCCGCTTTGACGGCCAGCGTTCGATTCGCCGGCGCCGTCCAACCGCTAACCGCGCTGAAGCTGACGACGTGATTGCCCGGCGGCAAATCGGCAACCGTCGCTCCACTGCCTTCCAATTGTCCGCCATCCACCGCCCACTGCGCGCCCGCGCCGACCGCCAACGCCGGGCCAATAATCACTTTGAGCGAGTTGATGGCGGTATATGTTCCGCTGGTCGTGGTCGTCACGTTGGACGCAATGACGACCGATTGACTGCCAGGCGCTTCCCAATCGACCACTTTGTTAAAACTGACCGTGTGATTGCCCGTTTCGATATTGGTGACTGTTGCTCCGCTGGTTTGCCACGCTCCGCCATCAAGTTGCCATTTCGCCCCGCTCGCGACCACCGAGGCGGGACTGATCACCACCGCAAGCGAACCCGTTATCAGCGACGCCGGAAAAACAATGGCGTTCATCAAACTTATTCCATTCATCGATCCGATGCCGCAACAAAGGTCATAACCGGCCACGGCGTAAAACTGGTTGGGACTGTCCCTCCACGTATTGTTGCCGCTGGTGATGTCGTGAAAGAACCTCGCATTGTCCGCGCGCGCGCCAAGCGTGTAGAGGGCAGGATTGAGAAAGCCGACCGGCGGAACTTTTCCGGCCGCGGCCTGCTGGTTCATCAACGCGCTAAATCCCGCCCAAAGCGGCGCCGCGCAGCTCGTGCCTTCCCATCCGCCCGTCGCGTGGCCATTCTGGGTGTAAATATAAACATTGTTGGCATTCGCGGCCACGTCCGGAGTATTGCGCATGGTCGGAGATCCCATGTTGGCAGTCATGCTCACATTGCTTTGCCAATCGGGAATGCCGTAGTAAGTGCTGATGCCCCCGCTGCTGCTGGTAGCTCTGTAGCCGGAAATATTTGGGCCGGCATCAGGGTCCCACGCGATTTCGCTTACCCACGCATAAGCGGGCGCCGCGCCAACCGCCAACGTCGTTCCACCCACTTGCGTGATACTCGGACTGTCGGACGGAAATTGCACCGGGCCGACGAACGCCCCGGCATCGCCGCTGGCGTCGTAAAACGACTGCCCTTGCGCGGCCATTTCCTGGAAAAGCACTTCCGAAGTCGGGTCCGCATCCGTGCTGCCGCCCCAGGAACAACTGAACTGGAGACTATTGGTATAACTCACCATCGATTCCAAAACGTCGTCAAAAGGGCCATTACTGCTGAGAGGAACGGTCCCGCCTTCAAACACGTATATTTTTGACAGCCCCGGCGCCATCGAAAGCGACAACTCAATGTCCAGGGAACATTCCTGGCCGTTCTCACCCGCCTCTGTCGGCGTCGAGACGCCATCCACCCGCACGACGACGAGTTGCGGCCTTTTTGTGGCGTTCATGCCGATGGCGTTTTCATAATCGGTAATATCGCTCGGATAATAACTTTCGAATTCCACCAGCCCTAGGCTCTGGCCCGCGCCGGTCAGGGTTGTGCCAGGCACGTACGCGCGCCGGAAATCATTGCCCCAAAGCCAGCCGCCGGGGGCCGATCCGGATTTTGGCGAAACGGCGTCGGCGCGATGCCGAAGCTTGGGATGCGGCAGAGTGTAATTGTTGAGGCCCGCGATATGCAGCACGCGAATTCCCACCGGAAGCGATGGCTCGGAATCCGGCGCAAAAAAAGTTCGCGCTTCTGTGGGATGCTGATAAGTGCGCAACGTCACTTTCAACGCCTTCTCAATGTCCGCGACCGTTCCCTCGACATCCAACACGACGCGGTTGGAATGCTGGCCCGTCACAGTCAAGCCGCTGGCTTTGATGTAATCGATCACGGCATTGTAATCCTGTTCAGCCGGCCCAAAGCGGGCGGTGAATTGCGCCGGCGTCAGATAATGGCGAAAGTTGGCGCTTGCCGGGTCGTACACATCTTTGAGGAACGCCGCAAGTCCCTGGCTATCGCGCGACGCCACCCCAAAGGTGAGCTTCAACCGTTGCGAACTTTCCAGGCGGCCCACCGGCTGCAATTGCGACACAATCTTCGGCACATGCCCGTTCAGTGTATAGCGGTCGTCGTCGGCGCGGCTCGAAGTTGCCAGAAGCGCCGCGACAATTGGTATTAGAATGAACCTTTTCAAACCGGTTGACTAATTTAACTCCGCGGATTGAACTTCGATTCGCGCGCCAATTGTTCCCATAATCCCTTTTCGCTCTCATTGGTTTCTTTTGGCATTTGCACCCGTGCCACGACGTAGAGATCGCCCGCGTCGCCTTCGCGGTTGGGCATTCCGGAGGATTTGATGCGGAGACGCTGGCCAGTCTGGGTGCCGGCTGGAATCTTGATATTGACAGGCCCGTTTAACGTCGGAATCGAAACCTTGGTTCCCAGCACCGCTTCCCACGGCGCCAGGTCGAGATCGTAATAAAGGTCCCCGCCTTCGACCCGGAAGTCCGGATGGCTGGCCAGCCGCACCCGCAAGTACAAGTCGCCCGGCGGCCCTCCGCCGAAACCCGGCTCGCCGCGTCCACTGATTCGCAAACGCTGCCCATCACGAACGCCTGGCGGGATTTTGACTTTGTGGGTTTCCGTGATGGAAACCTGGCCCGTGCCCGCGCAGGCGGGGCAGGCGTTCCGTCCCTTGACTCCCGTTCCGTGACATTCGCGGCAAACGGTATTGCGCCGCAACGAAATGGACCGAACACCCCCGCGAATCGCCTCCTCCAAAGTCACCATGAGCACGCCCTCCACGTCCTGTCCTCTTTCGGTCTGAGCCTGGGCCGAGGCGCTCTCCTGGTTGAAGCCGCCCCCGAAAAACTGCTCAAAAAAATCGCTGAACCCCGTGCCGCTGAATTCGAAGCCTTCGTTCGGAGTGCCGCCGCGCCAGCTATAAGTGTGGTAGGGCTGGCCGCCGCCGGCGCCTGGTGCATCAGGCCGAAACCCGCTTTTCCAATCCGCGCCCAAATTGTCGTATTTCTTGCGTTTATCCGCGTCGCCGAGGACCTCGTAAGCTTCGTTGATCTCCTTGAATTTTTCCTCCGCGTGCTTTTTGTCCTTTGCGACGTCGGGATGATATTGCCGGGCTAATTTGCGGAACGCCTTGCGGATATCATCGTGGCTGGCAGTGCGTTCGACGCCCAGGGTTTTGTAATAGTCTTTAAATTCGACCGGCATAAGCCTCCCATAAGTAAGCCCTCCCCGGCCAAATTTCAATCTCCAGAAC